>REBX01000017.1 GCA_007692505.1 Gemmatimonadales bacterium
GGTCAACCGGTGGGGGAAGAGGACATGGCCCGCTTCGACGCCGGGGGAGGGGGGCTTCGCTGCCCTGCATGCTCCACGGAAGGGGCAGGCCCGCGGGTAGGACCCGGTGCCCGCCAGGACCTGTCGGCGCTGGTGCGGGGAGAGGTGCCCGAGGACCTTCGGCGCCCCCGGGGCCATCTCCTCCTCCTGGAACGCTTTGCCCTCCATCACCTGGAGGCGATCCGGCCCCTTCGCTCTGCGGCGCTCTTGCGGCCCCTCCTGGGGGAATCCGCTTGACGGAGCAGGGCGGGGGGTGAACATTGACGATGCAACCAACCGTCGGAGAAAACCCCGGAGGATTATCGTTTCACGGCTACAGCACACATCTGATGTGCGGAGGTTCGGATGGGGCGCACTGCAAGCGTCGTCCTCGTCCTGCTTTCCGCGATCCTCCTCCCGCTGGGCCTGTCGGCGCAGCAGGGTGAGGAAACCGGGACCCGCGAGGGGTCCGATCATGGGTTCGAGCTCAGGCAGAACTACCCGAACCCGTTCAACCCGGAGACCTGGATTCCGTTCGAGCTCCACGACGAGCTCTTCGAGGACGGCCAGATCCCCCGGGTCACGATTCGGATCTACAACGCACTGATCCAGCCGGTGGCCACGGCCACTGCCCTGAATCACCCGGCCGGAGAGGGGACGCCCATACTCGACCTGGAGTACATGACTCCGGGGGGGCACGAAGCCCACTGGGACGGCAGGGACCGTTCCGGTGCGCCCGTGGCATCGGGTGTCTACCTGCTGGAGATGTCGGTGAACGGCCGCTCTCGGATGATCCGGATGTACATGAGCCGCGGGGACGAGGCGGTGGAAGAGGTGACGGTTCAGTCCACGATGTAGCGCCTCACTCCACGATGTAGAGGAAGGACCCGCAGTTCTCGCAGGTCTCCACCAGCGTGTTCCCGATCTGGTCCCCGGCAGTCGCCGTGGGAATCGACACGAAACAGCCGTAGCAGGTGCCCTGGATGACGGGGACCACCACCCGGTCCCGCTGGGGCGCGATGCGCTCGTACCGGGTGCGGAGCTGGGGGGTGAGGGTGTCCTTCAGGGACTCGATCTTCTCCTCCAGGAGTTCCACGGCCCGGGAGCGGTCCAGGTTGAAGTGCTCCTCTTCCAGGCCGACGGTCTCGCCGGAGTCCTGGTGCAGGGCGCGCTTCTGGGCCCGGAGGTCCTGGAGCTCCATGAGGAGCACGAGTTGGGGATGCACGATCAGCCTCCGTGGGCTTCCAGGAGGTCCAGGAAGGCGGCGGGGTCCTCGAGCTCGGTGAGCTTGCCGGGGACCTCGGGGTCCTTGGCGAACTGGGCCACCTTGCCCAGCACCGGAAGGTACTGGTTCGAGACCTCCAGAGGCGGGGCCACGATGAGGAAGAAGTGGCGCACCTCCTTCTCGTCGATGGCGTCGAAGGCCACCCCGTCCGACTTGCGGCCATAGGCGAGGCGGAGCTCGTTCACCACCAGGGAGCGGCAGTGGGGAATGGCGATCCCCTTGCCGATGCCGGTGGAGCCCAGGTTTTCGCGGCGCTTGAGGGTCTTGAAGAGGATGGCCTCGGACTTCTCGTCCAGCTCCAGGAGTTCGACGAGCTCCTTCAGGATGTCGTCCTTGTCCTCGGATTCGAGCTCGAGCTTCACGGTTTCGGGGCGGAAGAGATCCCGAAGTTTCATGCCTTGGCCTCCGAAGCGGAACCTGAGCGGACGCTGGCAATGGAGCTACCGGCGCCGCCGTTGGTACCACGGGTATGCGGATCTGTGGAAACGGACGCAGAAGGCTAGCCCAAGACCTGCCGAATGTCAAAGCCGTGCAAGGGTTTCCGGTAGGCCGTGTCAAGGCTGCACGACGGTCTCCTTTCCGTAAATCCCTTTCATGCGGGGCCCTCTCCGGGATGGGCGGGGGTTGGCGAGCTCCCGTTCCCCCATCACCTTGGATGCACCATGCGCGATACCATCCTCCACTGGTTGAAGTCGGACTGGACGCCCCTGTACCTGGCGCCCCAGGCCGGCGTGAGCGAATCGCCCTTCCGGCGGCTGTGCCGGCGGTTCGGTGCCGACGTGGTGGTGAGCGAGTTCGTGAGTGCGGAGGCGATCTGCCGGGGGAGCGAGCGGACCTTCGAGTACCTGCGCTTCGACGAGGACGAGCGGCCCATCGGGGTGCAGATCTTCGGGGCCGAGCCCCACCGGATGGCGGAGGCGGCCCGCTACGTGGCGGACACCTTCGAGCCCGACTTCATCGACATCAATTTCGGGTGTCCGGTAAAGAAGGTGGTGAAGCGGAACGGGGGCTCGGGGTGCCTGAGGGATCTGGGGCTCGTGTCGGAGATCGTGGCTGCGGTTCGGGGCGCCACGGAGCTTCTGACCACGGTCAAGGTCCGGAGCGGGTTCAACGAGAAGACCCGACAGCCGGCCCGGATCGGGGAGGTCTGCGAGGCGGCGGGGGCGGAAGTCATCACCCTGCACCCTCGCACCCGGGCGGACATGTACTCCGGGGAGGCCCGGTGGTCGGAGATCCGGGAACTCAAGGAGGCGGTCTCCATCCCGGTGATCGGGAACGGCGACATCCGGAGCGGGGAGGACGCGGCCCGGATGCGAGACGAGACGGGGTGCGACGGGATCATGATCGCCCGGGGCTCGCACGGCGACCCCTGGCTCTTCCAGCAGGCTCGGGCGGCGCTGGACGGAAAGCCCGTGCCTCCGGACCCCACGGTGGCCGAGCGATTCCAGATCTGCATGGAACATGCCCGCAACGCACAGGAGTTCGAGCCGGACTCGGAGCGGGCCATCATCGAGTTCAGGAAGCACCTTGGCTGGTACACGAAGGGGCTGCCCAGCGGGCGGGACCTCCGCCAGGAGCTCTTCCAGGTGGAGACGCTGGACGACATCCAGGAGCGGCTCCAGGCGTACCTGGACCGGTACCTGGAGGGAACGCTGCCGGGGATGGAATCCAGGCCCCTGCCGGACGAGGCCCGGCTGGCCGCATCGGCAGGGTAGGGAGCTCCGAGGGGGCGGGCTCCCCGGGGGG
>REBX01000283.1 GCA_007692505.1 Gemmatimonadales bacterium
CACCTCCGGAGGCAGGTCCCGCACCTGGATCCGCCCGCCCTCGGCCAGGACCAGCGCCCGCTCCAGGACGTTCTCCAGCTCTCGCACGTTCCCGGGCCAGGCGTGGCCCTGCAGCCGCTCCATGGCGTCTCCGTCCAGGGCGGGCACGGGGATCCCCATGCGGCCGGCGTGGCGCTCCAGGAGGTGACGGGCCAGGAGGACCAGGTCGCCCCCCCGCTCGCGCAGCGGCGGAAGCTCCAGCTTGAGGACGGCCAGCCGGTAGTAGAGGTCCTGGCGGAAGCGCCCCTCCCGGATCTCCACCTCCAGGTCGCGGTTCGTGGCGGCCAGCACCCGCACGTCCACCTCCCGCTCCTCCGCCGCCCCCACGGGCCGCACCACCCGCTCCTGCAGCACCCTCAGGAGCTTCACCTGCAGGGCCTCGGGCAGCTCGCCCACCTCGTCCAGGAAGAGGGTGCCCCCCCGGGCCGACTCGAAGAGCCCCGTCCGGTCCCGCTCCGCCCCGGTGAACGCCCCCCGCACGTGCCCGAAGAACTCGCTCTCCATGAGCTGCGCCGGGATCGCCCCGCAGTTCACCGGCACGAAGGGGCCCGCCGCCCGGGGCGACTCCGTATGGACCAGGCGGGCCAGCACCTCCTTGCCCGTCCCCGTCTCGCCCTCCACCAAAACGGAGGTGGGGTGCTGCGCCACCTTCCGGGCCATCTCCAGAACCCGCTGCATCCCCGGCGATTCGGCCACGAGCCCGGCGTAGCGCCGCCCGGCCTCCACCTCGCCCCGGAGGCGCCCCACCTCGGCCCGGAGCGCCGCCTGCTCCTCCACCTTCCGCACGACGAGGAGGAGCTGCTCCGCCCCGAAGGGCTTGGGCAGGTAGTCGGCCGCCCCTGCCTGCACCGCCTCCACGGCCAGGTCCAGGCTCCCGTACGCCGTCATGACCACCACGGGCACCCCGGGCACCTCCTTGCCCAGCCGCCGGGTCACCTCCAGCCCGTCCATCCCCGGCATGCGCACGTCCACCAGGATGAGGTCGGGGCTGCCCCCGGCCGCCTTCCGGAGCCCCTCCTGGCCATCCACCGCCACGGTCACCCGGTACCCCTCGTCCTCCAGGATGAGGGTGGTGGAGCCCCTCAGCCCCGCGTCGTCGTCGATGACCAGGACGTGGCCGCTCATGGGCGCTCCTCGTTCGGTTCCGGCTCGGCATCTTCCGGCTCGACTCCTTCCCGCTCGACTCCTTCCCGCTCGACTTCCTCCGGCTCGCTCGCGCGCTCCACTCCCGGCAGCCGCACCTCGAAGGCCGCCCCGCCCCCCTCCCTGGGCCGGGCCCGGATCGCACCTCCCAGCTCGCCGGCAATCCGCTGGGCCAGGGCGAGGCCCATCCCCGTGCCCTCGCCGGGGGGCTGGGTGGTGAAGAAGGGGTCGAAGAGGCGGGGGAGGGCGTCCTCGTCGATCCCCGTGCCTCGATCCAGCACCTCCAGGACCAGGTCGTGGGGCCCGGCATCGGCCGGCGGGGGCGCGGTGACTCGCACCAGGTCCTTGAGGCGCCGCCGATGGGCGTACGTGACCTGGCCGGGGTCGTCGGCCCTGCGGGGATGGGCCTCCGGGTCCGTGCGGGGTCCGTCGGGGTCCTGGGCAGAGGCGCTCCCGATCCGCACCTCCACGGGCTCCGAGGCCCCGGCCTGGCGGGTGGCCCGGACCGCGTTGGCCAGCAGGTTTTCCAGGATGGCCCCCAGGTGGCGGGGTTCGGCTCGGATGAGGGGGGGCTCGCCCCGCACGTCCACGCGGACCTCCACCCTCGGCTCCTCGTGGGCGTTCGTGCGGGCGATGGCGGCTCGTACAGCGGGCTCGGGCTCCAGGAGGGGCCGGTCTTCCCGGGCGGGGCCCTTCCGGGTCTCCCCCAGGGCCAGGATGTGACGGACGATGGCATCGATGCGGGCCACCTCGCCCCGGGCGGACTCCAGGACGTCGGCCACGGCCTCGCCCCGGGCGGCCCGGCGCTCCGCCACGTCCAGGTAGCCCCTCAGGGCGCCCAGGGGGTTTCCGATCTCGTGGGCCACCCCGGCGGCCAGGGTGCCTGCCGAGGCCAGGCGGGCGGCCTGCACGAGCTCGCCGGAGGCGTCGGAGAGGGCCCGGTTCGTGTCGTCCAGCGAGGCCACGTTCTCGGCCAGGAGGCGCTGCTCCCGGATGAGGCGGGCGGCCAGGGCGTTCACGGCCACCACGATGCGGTCCAGCTCCTCGGTCTCCTCGGCGGGGAGGCGGTGGTCCAGGTCGCCCCCGGCAATGCGCTCGGCCGAGGCCACGATGCGGTCCACGGGGCGAATGACCACCTGGTTCAGGCGGGAGCGGAGGAAGAGCCAGAGGATGACCAGGTCGGCCACCAGGATGACGACCAGGACGGCCAGGACCTGGAGGGGCGAGCGGGCCAGGGGGAGGATGAGGGCGGCGGCGGCCACGGCCACCACGATGGCGGCCACGAAGAGGGCCGAGATGGAGAGGACGAGCTCCCGGCGGATGGAGTCGCCCCCGGGGGTGCGGGGCTCGGGGAGCTCCGGCACCGGGGGGGCGGCGCGGGTGGGCCGGGGGGGGACCTTCGGCTCCGTCACCAGGGCGCCTCCCTCACGAGCCCGGAGCTTCGGGCTGGGCGGGGGCGGGCTCGGCGTCGTCGGGGTCCAGGCTGCCCAGGTCCACCCGGTCGCCGGCGGCCACGTCGTGGGCCTGGAACCAGCCCAGGTTCATTTCCAGGGCAAACTGGTAGGGCACGCCGGGGCTGTAGACGGGGCAGAACTCGGGGTTCGGGCTCTCGCAGGGGTCCATCCCGAGGATGTCCAGGATCGTGCCGTCCTCGTCCAGGAAGGCGATGTCCAGGGGGATCCGGGTGCGGAACATCCAGAAGCCCTCGTCGCCGCCCCGCATCTCCTCGAAGAGGAAGATCATGCCGGCGTCGTCGTCCAGGGCGTCGCGCCGGCCCAGGCCCCGGGTCCGCTGCTCCTGCGACTTGGCCACCTCCACCTCGATCTCCAGGTCGTCGCCTGCCGACCGCTCCAGGACC
>REBX01000016.1 GCA_007692505.1 Gemmatimonadales bacterium
GGAGGTGGCCACCGGGGTGGTGGCCCTGGACCCCCGGGGACGGGTCACCTTGGCGAACCCCAGAGCCGAGACCCTCCTGGGGGTTCGCCTACCCCTGAACCGCCCCCTCCCGGGGAATTCCCTGGTGGAGGATCCCCTCCGGGCCCTGGCCGAATGGGTGGCCACCTTCCTCAGGGACGGACTTCCCGAGGCCGGGACCGAGTTCCAGATCGGGGAGCGGAGGATCCGGCTCCGGGCCCGGAGGATCGCCAGGAAGGGCCCTCCCGGAGGCGCGGTGGTGGCCCTGGAAGACGTCACCGACGAGCTCCGGACGGAGCGTATCCTGGCCTGGGGAGAGATGGCCCAGCAGGTAGCCCACGAGGTGAAGAACCCCCTCACCCCCATCAAGCTGGGGGTCCAGCACATCCGGCGGGCCCACCGGGATCGCCGGGAGGACTTCGACGCAATCCTGGATCGGAACGTGGACGCCATCCTCCGGGAGATTGATCGCCTGGCATCCATCGCCTCCTCCTTCTCCCGCTACGCCGCGCCGGGCCAGGGGGAGGGTGGCCCCAGGCCCCCGGCTCCGGTGGAGGTCCCGGTGGTGGTGGCCGACATCATGGACCTCTACCGCGCCGGGGAGGGGCCGGTGGAGTTCCACTCCCGTGTCCCCGAGGACCTCCCGCCGGTCCTGGCCCGCTCCGACGAGCTGAAGGAGGTCCTGGTAAACCTCCTGGAGAACGCCCGGGCCGCCATGCCGGGGGCCGGTGAGGTGGTGATCACCGCCTGCACCGGGGCTGACCGTGTCTCCAGTGACAGCAGCTCCTCCCGGGGCACGGTGGAACTCCGGGTGGAGGACACCGGGTCCGGGATCCCCCCGGAGTTCATGCCCCGGATCTTCGACCCCCACTTCTCCACCCGGTCCTCGGGGACAGGGCTTGGCCTGGCCATCGTCCGTCGCCTGGTGGAGTCGTGGGGTGGGACGGTGCGGGCAAGCAGCAGGCAGGGGGAGGGGACGGAGGTCATCCTGGTCCTCCCCGTGGCCGGGGACCCGGACGGTGGGGGTGCAGCCCCGCCGCCGGAAACCTAGATTGGAAGGGCTGGACGACGCACGTCCTCCCCCCAGAGAATCCCAACTGCCTCCGGAGCCCATGCCCCATGCCGACCCGTTCCTCCAGGACGAATCCCGCACGGACGCTTCCTCAGCGGAGTCAGGGGCCGAGGCACCGGCCGGAGGCGTTCGGCCCCTGAGTCCCGCGCAGTTGAGTCGCTGGCTCGAGGAGCACCAGGAGGCCATTGCCCACCGCTGGTTCGTGGAGGTCCGGGCCCGGGGCGAGGGGGTCGACGGCCCGGTGGCCCAGGTGATGGAGGAGTTCCTCGAGCTCCTGGTCGGGTTCCTGCCCCTGGGCGTGGGGCCCCTCCGGGACCAGGTGGAGCCCATCTACCAGCAGGCTGCGGAGCTCTACGGCAACCTGGGCGCCCTCAGGGGCCTGGCCGCCGGCGAGTCCGTCGAGGAGGTGCAGCTCCTCCGGGAGGTCCTCCTCCGGTTCCTCTATCGGCAACCGCCCTCGGGCGGGAGTGCGGGCCCCGCCGCCATGGGCCTCCGGGAGTTCCTTCGCCTGAACCGCATGGTGGACCTCTGTGTGACCCAGGCCAGCGTGGGGCACACGGACACCCTTTTCTTCAACCTCCTCCACGAATCCGGCGTCACCGGTGCCGGGACGGAGCGGGCGCTGGAGGGGACCCGGAGCCAGATCGCTGCGTTCCGGGAGGAGCTGGAGCGCCTCTCGGCGATCCTGGACCCCGAGGGGCATGGCCTCGCGGCGAACTGACGGCTCCCGCAGCGGGATTCACGGACGCCCCGGGGCCGATGGTCCCGAAGGTGCGCCGGAGCGCGGGAGGCGACCGGACGGTGGGGATATCGTGCCGGTGGGGTCCGGAGACGTGCCGGGGCCCGAACTCCGGGAGTGGCTGGCCGCCGCCTCCGACCGTGTGGTGGACTACCTGGACGAGGTGGAGGACCTGCCGGTGGCCAGCCGGACCCGGAAGGGAGACCTGGTCCGGATGCTGGGGACGTCCATGCGGGAGGAGGGGGTGTCGGCCGGCGAGCTCCTCAGGGAGTTCGACGAGGCCATCCTCCCCGCGGTGACCCACTGGAATCACCCCTCCTTCCACGGGTATTTCGCCATCACCTCCTCGGGCCCGGGGATCGTTGCCGAACTCCTGGCGGCCGGACTGAACCTGAACGCCATGACGTGGCAGGCCTCGCCGGCAGGTACCGAGCTGGAGTGGGTGGTCACTCGACAGCTGGCCCACCTCCTGGGCCTTCCGGAGGGCTTTGCCGGGGCGATCCACGACACGGCCTCCGTCTCCACCCTCACGGCACTGGCCGGGGCCCGGAGCCGGGCCTGGCCCGATCTGGACCGGGACGGGATGTTCGGCATGGCCCCGGGCCGGATCTACACCTCGGAGGAGTCCCACTCCTCGGTGGAGAAGGCGGCCCGGGTGCTGGGATTCGGCCGGGCGGGGGTCCGTCGGATCCCGGTGGACGATGCCTTCCGGATGCGGCCCGATGCCCTGGCCCGGGCCCTCCGGGAGGACGGGGAGGCCGGGATCCGCCCCGTGGCCGTGGTCGCCACCCTGGGTACGACGTCCACCACGTCCATGGACCCCGTGGTCGAGCTCCTGGGACCCGTCCGGGAGGCGGGTGCCTGGCTCCACGTGGACGCCGCGTACGGGGGGCCGCTGGCGGCGCTCCCCGAATTCCGCCCTCACTTCACGGGATGGGAGGAGGCAGACAGCATCGTGGTGAACCCCCACAAGTGGCTCTTCACCCCGGTGGACTGCTCGGTGCTCTGGACCCGCGACCCCGACGAGCTCCGGGCGGCGCTCTCGGCAGTGCCCGAATACCTCCGGGACCGGAGTGGGGGTGCGGGCCTGGAGGGAGACCTCGGGGAGGCCACCTCCGACCTCATGGATACGGGGATCGCCCTGGGTCGCCGCTTCCGCTCCCTCAAGCTCCGCTT
>REBX01000014.1 GCA_007692505.1 Gemmatimonadales bacterium
CCTGAGCGTCTATTCCGGACTGGAGCAGGAGGTCATCCGGACCCCGCACGGGCGGGTCTCGGGCGTCCTCGAGCTGTATGGCGCAGACAACTCGCTGGACGGTGCCCCCTACTTCAATCCGTCCCGAACCCTTTCCACATCCCTCACCGGTCGGTGGGAGTGGGTACTGTGGCGCGCCTTCGAACGCAGCGTGACCCAGCGAATCCTTGTCACGGGGGGCCACCTGCTCCAGGAGGGCTTTGACGACACCATGGTATACTCTGCCGAGTACGCGCAGGAGTGGGCGATCTCGAGACGCTTCGTCCTCGATGCCGGGATCCAGTGGGCTCGCCCGGTCTACGACGAGACCAGGGAGCGACGAACCCTCCTCCACGCATCGCTGAACTGGAGACTCCCCCGATGAAGCGCATGCTCCGATCCGGAGGGGTCTGGCTCATCCTCCTGGGACTTGCTGCATGCGCCGGGACGGGCGTTCCCGAAGGCGCCGTATCGCCCCCGGTGCAGGATGCACGGGAGACCGCCACCTTCCAGGTGCTCTCCTATCACGACGTCCGGGACGACATCACCGACGACCTGGATCCCGATCGCTTCGCAGTTTCCACCGAGCGGCTCGTCGAACACTTCGAGTGGTTCCGTGAAAACGGCTACATCCCGGTCGGCGTCGACGACCTCCTCGCCGCCGAGCGCGGGGAGCGTCCCCTGCCCGAGGGGGCCATCCTCCTCACCTTCGATGACGGGCTCCGGAGCGTCTACACCGAGGTCTTCCCCCTCCTGGAGCTCTACGAGTACCCGGCGGTGGTGGCTGTGGTGGGCGCGTGGCAGGACGCTCCCGAGGATTGGAGCATCGAGTACGACGGCATCGGGGAGGTAACCCGTGACGACTTCGTGAGCTGGGACGAACTGCGCGAGATGCAGGCGTCCGGACTCGTCGAGGTGGCTACCCACTCCCACGACCTCCACAAGGGGGTCCTGGGGAACCCCTTCGGGAACGAGCAGCCAGCGGCCGTGACCCGGATCTGGGATCCCGAGTCCCGGAGCTACGAGACCGAGGAGGCCTACCGGGGGCGGATCCGTGCCGACCTCGAGCTGGCATCCCGGCGAATCGAGGAGGAGCTCGGGCAGGCCCCCCGGGTCGTGGTCTGGCCCTACGGCGAGTTCAGCGGAACCACAGAGGCCATTGCCCGAGACCTGGGCATGCCCATCTCCCTGGGGCTCCAGCCCGGCGAGCGGGCCCTGGAAGTTGCAACGGAGCCATCCTCGGGGTTTGCCGGGGTGCCTCGGTACGTCATCACGGCCAACCAGTCCGTGCCGGACCTCTCCTGGTTCCTTCGTCGCTCAGACACCGCCGTGTCACCCGTCCGGGTGGTCCACGTGGACCTGGACTACGTCTACGACGAGGACCCTGCCCAGGCCGAACGAAACCTGGACGCCCTGCTCGACCGGATCCAGGCGCTGGGCCCCACCACAGTCTACCTGCAGGCCTTTGCCGATCCCTCCGGAGACGGGAACGCGCGGGAACTTTACTTCCCGAACCGTCACCTCCCCATGCGGGCCGACCTCTTCAACAGGGTGGCCTGGCAGCTTCGTACCCGGGTCGGGGTCGAGGTCTTCGCCTGGATGCCCCTCCTCGCCTTCGTCCTTCCCGACGAGGAGCTGAACGACCGGCTCGCCGTCACCCGGTGGGAGGGCGATGAGAGGGTTCCAAGCCGCCCCGACTACTACCGGCTCTCGCCCTGGGCCCCCCAGGCACGCCAGATCATTGGAGAGATCTACGAGGACCTGGCCCGCCACGCCGCCTTCGACGGCATCCTCTTCCACGACGATGCCTACCTGAGCGACCACGAGGATGCCACGGCCTTCCCGGAGGAGCCGGGCCGGCTTCCCGACACCGAGGCGCGAACCCGAATCCTCATGGAACTGACTCACGAGGTAGCCGAGATCGCCCGGCGGTATCGTCCCGTGGTGAAGACAGCCCGGAATCTCTACGCCCGCGTCGTCCTCGAACCCCATTCCGAGGAGTGGTTCTCGCAGAACTTCGAGGCCTCGCTGGCCCAGTACGACCAGACCGCCGTCATGGCCATGCCCTACATGGAGGAAGCCAGCAACGCGAACCGCTGGCTCGACCGCCTGGTGGAGGTGGTTCGCCAGGTACCGGGGGGACTCGAGGGGACGGTCTTCGAGCTCCAGGCCGTGGATTGGCGCGAGCCCCGTCCGATTCCGGCCGAGGAGCTGGCCGGCTGGATGTACCGGCTCGAACGGCAGGGGGCCATCCACTTCGGCTACTACCCGGACGACTTCATCCAGGGGCTCCCCGACCTCGAGACGATCCGCCGTGCCCTTTCGGTGGAGCGGGACCCGTGGAGGGTGCGCTGATGCTGGACACCCTTTCCGACCTCTTCGGGTTTTCGAGCCTGATCCTGGATTTTGTCTTCTACTATCCCCTCTTCATGGCGTACCTCTGGATGATCGGGGGGATCTACTACTACTTCCACTGGGAACGCCCCGAAGGCAGGGACCCCGACGACCCGCCCGAGCTCTCCGAATACCCGTTCGTCTCCGTCCTCGTCCCCTGCTTCAACGAAGAGGAAAACATCCGGGAGACCCTGGCGTGGGCCTGCGCTCAGGAGTACCCGGAGTACGAAGTCATCGCCATCAATGATGGGAGCACCGACCGAACCGGGGAAATCCTGGAGGAACTCCAGGAGACGCATGAGAACCTGCGGGTGGTCCACCACGCCAGCAACCAGGGGAAGGCGATGGGCCTCCGTTCGGGTGCCCTTGCCTCCAGGGGGGAATACCTGGTCTGCATTGATGGCGATGCCCTTCTGGACCCCCACGCCACCACCTGGATCATCCGGCACTTCCTCTCGGGTCCCCGGGTCGGCGCGGTAACCGGGAACCCCAGGATCCGCACCCGATCCACCCTCCTCGGCAAGGTACAGGTGGGTGAGTTCTCGGCCATCATCGGGCTCATCAAGCGGAC
>REBX01000013.1 GCA_007692505.1 Gemmatimonadales bacterium
CTGGGGATCCCCTTCGACCTCTCGGAGGTCCTCTTCATCGCCACCGCGAACTACGCGGACCGGATTCCCGCCCCCCTCCTGGACCGGATGGAGCGGGTGGACTTCTCCGGGTACACGGAGGCCGAGAAGCTCGAGATTGCCCGGCGCTACCTCCTCCCTCGGCAGCGGAAGGAGGCCGGGCTGGAGGAGGCGGAGTTCCAGGTGGAGGAGGATGCCCTCCGCTCCGTCATCAGCCAGTACACCCGGGAGGCCGGGGTGCGGCAGCTGGAGCGGGAGCTGGGGAAGATGGCCCGGAAGGTGGCCCGGAAGGTGGCCGGGGGCGATTCCTCGGAGGTAGTGGTGACGGCGGAGGAGGCCCGGGAGCTCCTGGGGCGTCCCCGGGTGCACCCCGAGAAGATGCGCACCGAGAACGCGGTGGGGGTGGCCACCGGGATGTTCTACACGCCCATGGGCGGCGACATCATGTTCGTGGAGGCTGGCGTGATGCCCGGTGATGGTTCGCTGGTCCTCACGGGGCAGCTCGGGGACGTCATGAAGGAGTCGGGGCGGGCGGCCTGGAGCTGGGCGAAGAGCCACCATGCCCGCTTCGAGATCCCGGACCGCCTCATGAAGGGGGTGGAGGTCCACATCCACGTGCCTGCCGGGGCCATTCCCAAGGACGGGCCCTCGGCGGGGATCACCATGGCGCTGGCCCTGGTCTCCACCCTGTCGGGGCGGAAGATCCGGCGGGACGTGGCCATGACCGGCGAGCTCACCCTGACCGGGCGGGTCCTCCCCATCGGGGGCGTGAAGGAGAAGGTCCTGGGTGCGGTGCGGGCCGGGATCCGGGAGGTCATCCTGCCCCGGGAGAACGAGGCGGACCTGGAGGACCTCCCCGACGAGGTGCAGGAGACCCTCACCGTGCACCTGGTGGAGACGCTGGACGAGGTGCTGACCGTGGCGCTGGAGGAGGGTCCGGCGAACCCGCCCCGGGTGCCCGGCTCCGGCCGGAGCAGCCGTGACGGGTCCGGGGAGCGGGGCGAGACCGTGGTGACGGTGGACTGACGGGGGTGCTCCAGCTACGGGTAGGTGGGGGGCACCAGGGTGCCCTCCGGTACCTCTTCCTTCGCCAGGACGTGGGAGAAGAAGATGCGGGTCTGGCCGCCGGACTCCCGGTTGAGCGCCAGCTGGATGGGGCCCACCCGGGTCCAGTGGGTCCAGTCCGAGGGGCTGGGGTTCGCCTCGGCGTCCCGGAGGAAGTGCCAGCGCTCCATGAGGCCGGTCTCGGTGTTCACGAAGGCCCGGTACATGTTCCGGGGGGTGAGCCCCGTGTCGTCCTCGAAGGAGAGCTCCACCACGTCGAAGGTGCGGCCGTCCTCGGCCGTCTCCTGGCCCACGTAGCGGGCGTGCACCCCGGGATCCGTCCACTTGTAGGGCATGAGGAGCCAGTAGGCGTCGTTGATGTGGGCGGAGTGGGCCCGCTCCAGGAGGGGGACGGCGTCCTCGCCGGTGACCTCGGAGGTGTCCAGCCAGACCCGCCCGGCCCGGGGTTCGTCCAGGTCGAAGAGGGCCACCACCCGCCCTGCTTCGGAGTCGAATTCGGCCCGGGCCCGTCCCTCCCAGCGGTCAAGGCGGTGGGAGCGGACCAGGGGCGGCTCGCCGGCCCCCCGGGCCACCCCCCAGTCGAACTCCAGGTAGCGGGTGCGCTCCCAGCCCGCGTCGGGGGCCATGGCGGCCACCATCTCCCGATGGACCCGGGTGACTTCGGCGTCCTCGAACTCGTGGGTCTCCAGGATCCGTTCCGTATCGGAGCCTGTTGCCGGGTCGTCCTCGGGCGTAGCTTGGCCACAGGCTGCCAGAAGGAGGGCCACAGCCGGGAGGAGGACGGCGGAAACCGCAGCTTGCAGGTGGGTACGCATGGGCCGGATGTCTCCGATGGGGGTCTGGGTGAGGGCGCCAGGCGGCGCCGTGTCCTCCGATCGCGGACGCGAATGCGAATGTACGGGCCGGGGGTGGCTCGAGGAAAGCAGGTCATGGGCGCCCGCCCCCCGGGACGGCCCGCAGGACCGGCATCGGAACGGGTTTCGGCGCCGGATGCCAATGCACCGGGAGCGGACGTGACCGCACGCACTCCATCTCCACGACGGCGCTTCGCACAGGCCGTGGACCAGCCGGACGAGGACATCGACCTGGCACGGGCAGCCCTGCTCGTGGCCCAGGAGGAGTACCCCCAGCTTTCTGTGGAACGCTACCTCTCTCGACTGGATTGCCTGGCCGAGGAGGTCCGGGACCGGCTGGCCGACGAGACGGCCCCCCTGGTGGTCCTGCAGTCGCTGGTGGAGACCCTCCACGTCCGGAACGGGCTCCGGGGGAACCGGGAGGCCTACCACGACCCCAGGAACTCCTACCTGAACGACGTGCTGGACCGACGGACGGGGATCCCCCTGACCCTGGGCATCGTTACCCTGGAGGTGGGGTGGCGGCTGGGTCTCCCCCTTGCCGGGGTGAACTTCCCCGGGCACTTCCTGGTCCGCTTCGAGGGCGAGACCCTCCGGATCCTGGTGGACCCCTTCGAGGGTGGCCGGGCCCTTTTCGAGGATGAGTCCCAGGAGCTCCTGGACCGGATTTACGGGGGGATGGTGCGGGCCCAGCCCGCCTTCCTGAGGCCTTCCTCCCGGCGAGACATCCTGGTGCGCCTCCTCACGAACCTGAAGAGCGTGTACCTGAATGCCCGGGACCATGAGCGGGCCCTGGCCGCCGTTGAGCGGATCCTGGTGATCCATCCCACGGCGCCCACCGAGATCCGGGACCGCGGTACCCTCCTGGCCCGGCTGGGTCGTGTCCGCGAGGCTCTGGACCAGCTGGAGTGGTACCTGGACTATGCCCCGGAGGCCGGCGACGCACCGCGCATCCGGGCCCTGGTGGAGGAACTCAAGGGGGCCGGCGGGCCCCGAGGCACCTGAGGACGAGGTCACCCCAAGGAAATG
>REBX01000012.1 GCA_007692505.1 Gemmatimonadales bacterium
CCCCCCCGGCATGTTCATTCCTCACGTGGGCCACGAAGTCATCGTGGACTTCATCGACGGGAACCCCGACAAGCCCCTCATTACGGGCCGGGTCTACCACACGAACAACCCCCCGCCGCAGCGGCTCCCGAACAACAAGTTCAAGGCGATCATCGAGGACCACCACGGCAACGAGCTCGTCTTCGACACGAGCATCAGCTCCGAACAGATCCGGATGTACGCCCCCACCCACAAGTCGCTGTTCATCCTGGGGGAACAGGAGGAGGCGGGGATCTACTTCTCGACCGAGAAGAACTTCACCCTGAAGGTGGAAGGGGAAACATCGCTCTCTACCAAGGGGTTCAGCTTCGACACGGACTTCGGATTCAGTTCCAAGATAAGCGTCGGGGGGTCCTTCACGTTCAACATGGGGGTGAAGGGCAGCATCGACGTCTCCTCGGCCGTGAACTTCAAGTGGGCCCATTCCTTCACCTTCTCCAAGGGGAAGGACTTCAAGTCGGGAGGGGGCTCCAAGTTCGAACACTTCTCGAAGCGGGTCGTGCTCAACTCCGACGAGGAGATCTTCCTGATCGGGGGACCCAAGGACGAGTCTGTCGTCCACGGGGACAAGGACTCCCTGATCCTGGAATTCGGGGAGAGCAAGGGAGACAAGAAGGCCAAGAAGAACAAGCCCCTCCTGTGGGCCACCGTGGGGAGCGTGGTGGCTGCCGGGACAGCGGGTGCCATCGCGGATGCCTGGATGCCGGACAAGGCCAAGGATCCGGTCGCAGCCTCGGTCTCGGCCCTGGGTGCCGTGGTCCCCTGCATGGTGGGACTGGGCCAGTGGGCCTACAAGAAGAAGTACCCCGTGGAAGAACAGAAGTACTCCAACGTCCACTCCAAGGTCATGTCCCGAGTCGTCCTCGACGAGCAGGGGGTGCTCCTGGAGGGCATCAAGAAGAAGTCGGCCGAAGCCTCCATCATGGTGTCGAACCGCTCAGGTGAGATCACCGCGGTAGCCAAGAAATTGGTGGAGGTGAAGGGGGCCAAGGACATCAAGCTCAAGGCCAAGAAGGGGATCAGCATCGAGGCGCCCAAGGTGGAGATCAAGAAGGGGATGTTCACCACGAAGAACATCAAGGACCTGGGCTGACATGGAGGTGGTGAACCCGGAGGGCCTGGGGGTAGGACTGGTCCCGGGCCGAATCGGTTTTCCCGCCCACTCCATGACCGTGGTCGTGAAGTCGGTTTGGGCCCTGGAGGCCGGGCGGCTGAAGACCCACCTCCCGGAACACCCCCTCCAGATCCCCACAGGCGACCTCCCTGCTGGTGAAGACGACGGGGAGGCGGGCGCCCCGCTTCGTCACGCCAACGACCTCCTCCCCTGGAAGCCCCGGGCCGACCTCCTCCTGGTGGGGCACTGCCATCCTCCGGGCATGCAGGCCGTCCGCCAGTGCCCCGTCCACTTCCAGGTGGGGTCCACCGGCCTGACCCTGGACGTCCACGGTGACCGGTGGTGGGACGGCTCGGGTGTCCGCCCCGTGGCCACTCGGGCCACCCCCTTCCACTCCATGCCCCTCACCTGGGACAGGGCCTGGGGCGGCCCCGGAGTGCCCGAGAACCCGGCGGGGAAGGGGGCCGGTACGATCCGCCTCCCGGATGGCGGGGAGGCTTGGCCCCTGCCCAATGTGGAGCGGGCAGACCAGCCCCTCAGGGCACCGGACCAGGGACCGACTCCCGGGAGCTTCGGGCCCATTCCCGTGACCTGGGCCCCCCGGGCCGGGGCCGCAGGGACCTACGACGACCGCTGGCTCAGGACCCGTTGGCCCTGGTTTGCCGAAGACCTGGACCCTTCCTTCTTCTCGGCGGCCCCCCCGGGGCTCCGGGCCCCGGGCTACCTGAAGGGCGACGAGGATCTCCTCCTCCGGAACCTGGTGGAGGGCAACCCCGAGCTGGAGAGTCGGCTGCCGGGCCTACGGACCCGCTGCTTCCTCCACCGCCTTCCGGAGGGCCACCCCCCTCCACCCCGCCGCCCGGCGGACCGGGAGGGCTGGAGCCCGCCGGCGGAGGACCGCATGCAGTTCGTGGAGGTGGGGCTCTCCCTGGACACGATGTGGGTCGACGCGGATGAGGGGATCGTGGCCCTGGTATGGCGGGGTCACGCCCCGGTGTCCGGGGAGGATGCCCGGGAGGTCCTGGAGGTCTTCGTGGGAACGGAGCCCCTCTCGGAACCCCCGGCATCCCGTGATGCCTGGCGGACCCGTTTCCTGGAACTCCGGGCCGAGGAGGCCGAAGAGCTGGAGGCCCCGGGGGACGACCCCCCCGGTCCGGAAGGAGCCGAGGCAGAGGCGGGCGGCGAAGTGGGAGCGGACGAGGACGGACCCGATTCCGAAGAGGAGATCCCCCCTGCGGGGGAGGACCTCTTCGGCGGACAGGCGGTGCTCGCCGGTCAGCTTGAAAACCGTGGGCTTCCCCCCTCGGCGCCTCCCCCGGAGCTCTCCCCCGAGGAGCTGGAAGACGTCATGCAGGGACTCCGGGACGCAGGCCAGGGGGAGGCCGCCGAGTCGCTGGCGGATCTCCTGGCCGGCACCCCCGAGGACGACGAGGACGAGGAGGAGCCACGGGAGCCCTGGACCCGGGAGCGGGTGCAGGATGCCTGGTCCCGTGACGAGTCCCTCCAGGGCGAGGACCTCTCGGGGCTCGACCTGTCGGGGCTGGAGCTTCCCGAGATCGACCTCCGGGGCACCCGGCTCCGGAAGACGCTGCTGGCCGATGCTGATCTCACCGGTGCCCGCCTGGATGAAGCCGACCTGGGCGGAGCCGTCCTGGATCGGGCCACCCTGGACGGAGCGGTGCTCGACGGCGCGTCCCTGGCAGATGCGTCTCTGAGGGAGGCGAGCCTGGAGGGGATGGTGGCCCGGGAGGCCTCCGCATCGGGAGCAGATATGACCGAGGTCAATCTCGACGATGCCCTCCTGGACGGAT
>REBX01000040.1 GCA_007692505.1 Gemmatimonadales bacterium
GTGGCGGGGGTGGCGCCCAGCCCGTCTCCGGCGCGCCGCCCCCCAGCCCGTCTCTGGTGCGCCCCCCCGCCCGGCGCTGGCGCGCCGCGTGGCGGATTTTCGCCACTATTCAGCAAAAGTCTACACGCGCGAATCACGAAGATTTTCGTTGTAGGATCTTCCCCATTATTGACGAAAATCCTACACGCGACAGCGGATCTCGTGAGGAGCAACCAGACGGGCGGCTGCGACTCGGCCTCCGGGCCACGACCCGACCTCCGGGCCGAAGCCCATGCTCCCACGGTGCGCCCCCTCAGCCCTCAGCCCGTGGCGCCGCTCCACGCCGCGCCACCCTACCCCACAAGTCACCGCGCCAGCAGCCAGAGGGCGGCCCCGAAGATCCCCAGGATCCGCAGAGTGCGGCCCAGCTCGAACTCCCGCCCGGCCAGCTCGCCGGGGTCGCGGGTCCAGATCATGACGGCGCCGCACGTGTTCTGGGAGTACTCCTGGGGCACGGTCATTCCCCGATGCACCTCCATGGCCTCGATGTCGCCCGGTGAGACGTAGTGGTCCGGCGGCTCCCCCCGCCCCAGGTTATGGCCGTCCAGCACCAGGTCCGAGAGGCAACCACCCCGCATGGTCACCACCGGCGCGCTTACGCCGCCCAGCTCCCGCACGGTGACCCCGCCGACCCGCCGCACCATGTCGGAGGTCCGGAGGGGATTCCGGAGCTCGATCTCGGCGCGGTCGAAGAAGACCCCCTGGTCCCGCTGCGCTCTCTGGTAGAAGCCCACGTTCTCCAGGAACGAACTCCGCACCGAACTCACCACCACGGGCTCGAGCTCCACCGCCTCCGGCACCAGCTGGGCCGTGAGGAGCATGGGGCTCCGGCCCTCCACCTGGAAGAACTCCTGGAGGACCTCGAACCCGATGACCTCGATGCGGATCAGGTAGCGCCCGGCCGCCAGGGGCTCGGTGACGAACTCGCCCTCCGAGTCCGTCTCCAGCTCCTGCACCACCTCTGCCGCTTCGTCGGGGACGGGGCGGAGGATCCGCACCCGGGCCTGGCCCACAGGATCGCCCAGGTCTCCGTCCAGCACCGTGCCCACCACCACGATGTCGTCACCCGGCGGACCATCGATCCCGGGCCCGCCAACCCCTCCCATCGCGGCCCCCACCCCGCCCCCCGCTCCGGCCACAGGTCCCGGGAGGAACAGGAACAGCGGGAGGAGGATCATCGAAAGGAGGATGGGGCCAATGCCTGGGTGCCAGCTGCGGAGGAGCGGTTGAACCGGGGGGCAACGTCCACCTCGGTCCGACCCGCGTGCCCCGCCTGTCGGCGAACCGGCCGCATCGACCCCGCCTTCCGGGGGTCCGGCGTCAGCCCCGAATCGGGTGGCCCACATTGTCCAGGGCCTGCTGGATGAGGGACGAGTCCGTGGTGGACGGATCCCGGGTGATGACCGCCGAGCCCACCTCCACCTCGTGCACCTCGACTCCCTCTACGGACTCGAGCGCCTCGCGAACGCGATTCACGCAGTGCTGGCAGGACATGTTCTCGGGCTGGAGCGTCTCTCGAATCATGGGGCCTCGCGAATGGGTGTGGGGAAGTTGAGGGGGTGGGCGTGCGTTGCGCAGCCGGACAAGGGGATCAGGATGCCGAACGGCGGACCAACGCCATGACCCGAGACGGACAGGACCTCCGCTGGAACTCCAGCCCCTCCTCAAGGATACCGGGCACCCTCGCCATCGTGCCACTTCCCGGGAGCCCGCCTGCCGTGCCCGCCTCTCCGAGCCCCCTTGACGCCCCCTTCCCGGACCACCTTCATGGCCGGATCCGCCGCCTGGATGGCCAGACGGGACCCATTGAGCCCGCTCGCTCGCCGGGAGACGGCGGCTTCATTCTCTACTGGATGCGCACCGCAGCCCGGGCCCACGAGAACCCGGCCCTGGATGCCGCCCTCCACCTGGGGCGCCGCCACCACCTGCCCGTCTTCGTCTATCACGCCCTGTCGGAGCGCTATCCGTGGGCGTCGGACCGGCACCACACATTCATCCTGGAGGGCGCTCGAGACGTGCAGGCCGAGCTCCGGCAACGGGGGATCGGCACCGCCTTCCACCTGGAGCGCCCCGGTCACCGAGGACCCCACCTCCTGACCTTGGCGCAGCAGGCGTCCGTAGTGGTCACGGAGGAGTCGTTCATGGGATTCCTCCGCCGCTGGACCCGCACCCTGGCGAACCGGGCAGCCCCCGTTCCCGTGGTGGCCGTGGAGGCCGCCCTCCCCTTCCCCCTCCACCGGCTGGACCGGGCCGCAGCCCACCGGGCGTTTCGCTTCCGGAAGGCCCACGCGCCCCTCTGGAATCGCTGGCTCACCGAGCCCTGGCCGCAAGCTCCCCACCCGGCGCACCCGGACCCGGCCGAGGGCGATGCCGCCGCACCCGAGGCCTCCTCCGGCACCCCATCCCCCGAGCCCTTCGTCCCCAAGCTTCCCTTCGAGCCCATCGACCTGTCCCGAATCTCCATCCCCCAGTGGGTGGCCCGGTGCGACATCGACCACGGGGTGGGCCCCGTTCCACACACGCGGGGCGGTTCCATGGCTGGATACGCCCGCTGGGAAGCGTTTCTGGAGGAGGGCCTCGCGGGGTACGCGCGTCACCGGAACGACCCCCTCCGCCAGGGGGTGAGCCGAATGTCTGCGTACCTGCACTACGGGCATGTCTCCCCGTTCCGACTCATGCGGGACGCCCATGGGGCCGGCAGGGCAGCGGGGCACACGGCAGCCCGCAGGAAGGGGGCAGACAAGTACCTGGACGAGCTCCTGGTGTGGCGGGGCCTGGCCCACGCCCACACCTGGCTGGTGGCCGACCCCGACGACCTCTCCGCCCTCCCCGAATGGGCGGTGGACACCCTCAGTGACCATGCCTCCGACCCCCGTCCCGCCCTTCTTACCTGGGAGCAGATGGCCCGGGCCCGCACCGGCGAC
>REBX01000118.1 GCA_007692505.1 Gemmatimonadales bacterium
ACCACCAGGGGGAGGGTGTCCTGGAGGAGGGAGGCCAGGTAGGGACCCGTGTCCAGGGCCCCGGTGACCCCTCCCAGTCCCCAGGCCAGCGTGAGGATGATCACCGCCAGGAGCATGGACTGGATCCCGCCCAGCCAGGCGTCCAGCGCCTCCTGCAGGGTCAGGATCCGTTGCGTGGTCACCAGGAGTATCGCCACGGCACATCCGGCAAAGGAGGCCCACAGGAGGGAGACGAAGGGGTCCGCAGCGCCAATGACGGAGACCAGGTCTCGCTCACCCGGTTCCAGTGCGGCCGCCCCCGTTCCCCACAGGGAGGCCAGCGCCACCAGGACCACCACGAGGACGGGGACGGCGGCATTGTACCAGCGGTGCGGGATCCCGTCGGGGGGCTGGAGCGACTCGTCGGTGGGGTCTGCGGCAGGCACCCCCCCGGGTCGGACCAGGCCCCCTCCCGATGCAGCCCTCCGCTCGGCCCTGTACATGGGGCCGAAGTCCCGGCGCATGACGATGACCAGGAGCACGAAGAGGAGGGCCAGGATGGGGTAGAACAGGTAGGGGATGGAGTGGAGGACCACCAGGAAGGCGTTGTCCGCCCCCGCCTGGAGCTGGGCCGCTACCTCCGGGTCCGTCGCCCGCTCCGCCGCCGACCCCAGGGCATCGCTGACCTGGGTGATCTGGAATCCGATCCAGGTGGTGACCACCGCACTGACGGCCAGGGGAGCCGCGGTGGAGTCCACGATGTAGGCCAGCTTCTCTCTGGATACGAGGAGCCGGTCCGTCATGGGCCGGAGGGCGTTCCCCCGGATCAGTGTGTTCGCGTAGTCGTCGAAGAAGATGAAGATGGAGGAAGCCCACGTGAGGAACTGACCCCGGCTGCGGTTCGTGGCCAGCTTCTCCAGCTGGGCCACGATGCCCTGCGTGCCCCCGCTCCGAGCCATGACCCCCACCATGCCTCCCAGGAGGAGGCTGAAGATGATGATGGCCATGTGGTACTCGTCCACCAGGGCATCCACCAGGAACTCCAGGGAGCCCGCCGTGCCCGTGAGCGGATTGAAGCCCGCCACGATGACGGCACCGATCCAGATGCCCGCAAACAGGGAGAGGACGACCTCACGGGTCACCAGCGCGAGGCCGATGGCCACCAGGGGAGGGAGGAGGCTGAGCCAGCCCGGATCGACGGAGAGCTCCATGGACGGCAGGGGATGGTAGGTGGACAGGAGCACCCGGCTCCCGGCCCGGGAGATGGTGGGCCAGGGGATTGGGGGCGCACGAACGCCGGGGAAGTTCACCGATCCGTGGCCGTCCCGCAAACGGGGCTGCGTTGACCCCTCTGCTCCCGGCCTCTACCATTCGTCGCGACGATGCTCCCCCGGTGCTCCGCGCCGTCGAGCCCCGCCCACTCCGGCCCCCTTCAAGCCATGCCCCCTGTGGAACGAGACATCCTCATGGATGCAGACGCCGTGGAGCGTGCCCTGGACCGGATGGCCTCCGAGATCGTGGAGCGGAACGACGGGACGGAGGGACTGGTCCTCCTTGGGATTCGACGGCGAGGGGTGGAGCTCGCCGATCGCCTCCGGGAGCGCATCGAACGAAGCTCGGGGCGGTCCGTCGCCTTCGGTGCCCTGGACATCACCCTCTACCGGGACGACCTGGGTACCGTGGGCCCCCGCCCCGTGGTGGGGGAGTCCTCCCTCCCCATGGAGGGGGTGGACGACCGCACCGTCGTCATCGTGGACGACGTGCTGTACACCGGCCGGACCGGTCGGGCTGCCCTCAACGAGCTCATGGACTGGGGCCGACCCAGTCGGGTCCTCCTCTGTGTCCTGGTGGACCGGGGGGGAAGGGAGCTGCCCATCCAGCCCGACATCGTGGGGCGCTCCCTCCGGGTTCTCCCCCGGCAGACCGTGGAGGTCCGGGTTCCCGAGGAGGACGGCCACCTGGCCGTGGAGGTCCTGACCCCCGCCGAGGGTGGGGGGCGGGGCGCCGCAGGGGAGGACGGACCTTGAACCGGTCGGCGTCGCCCCTGGGCAAGGACCTGGTGGGGCTGGAGGAGCTGTCTGCCGAGCAGATCCGGACGATCCTGGACACGGCGGAGCCGTTCAAGGAGATCTCCGAGCGGCGGATCAAGAAGGTCCCGGTCCTCCGGGGGAACACCATCGTGAACCTCTTCATGGAGCCCTCCACCCGGACCCGGATCTCCTTCGAGTTCGCCGAGAAGCGCCTCTCTGCCGACACGGTGAACATTTCCTCGTCCGGCTCCTCCGTCACCAAGGGCGAGACCCTGGTGGACACGGCCCGGAACCTGGAAGCCATGCGGATCGACATGGTGGTCATCCGCCACGGCTCCTCGGGGGCGGCCCGGTTCCTGGCGGACCGGATCCCCTCCAACGTGGTGAACGCCGGGGACGGCTCCCACGAGCACCCCACCCAGGCCCTCCTGGACCTCCTGACCCTCCGGGACCACCTGGGCTCCCTGGAGGGCCGGCGGGTCTGCATCGTGGGCGACATCCTCCATTCCCGGGTGGCCCGCTCCAACATCTGGGGCCTCCTGAAGCTGGGGGCCGAGGTGGGGGTCTGCGGTCCCCGGACCCTCCTGCCCCCGGGGATCGAAGCCCTTGGGGTGGAGACCTTCGGCCGCATCGAGGCCGCGCTGGAGTGGGCCGATGCGGTGAACGTCCTCCGCCTGCAGCTCGAGCGCATGAAGTCCGGCTTCGTCCCCAGCCTCCGGGAGTACAACCGGGTCTTCGGTGTGACCCGGAAGCGCCTGGAGGCCGCCCCCCGCGACGTCCTCATCCTCCATCCGGGACCCATGAACCGCGGCGTCGAGATTGACTCCGACGTGGCAGACGGTCCCTCCTCCGTGATCCTCGAACAGGTGACGAACGGAGTGGCGGTCCGCATGGCCGTCCTCTACCTCCTCGCTGGTGGCCGGCCCGAGAAGGCCGAGGCCGCGAAGCGGGGAGGACTCGCCCGGGAGTGACCCCACCCATGTCCGACCCCTCCTCGCCGGTGCCCCACGACGCCCCGCCACCGCCCCCACTCCTCCTCCGGGGAGGGCGCGTGGTGGATCCGTCCCGCTCCGTGGACGCCCGTCTGGACCTCCTCCTGAAGGACGGCCGCGTCGCGGCGGAAGGAGAAGGCCTGGAGGCCCCTGACGGGGCAAGGGAGATGGATGTCTCGGGCCTCGTGGTTGTCCCCGGGCTCATTGATGTCCACGTCCACCTCCGGGAGCCGGGGCAGGAGCACAAGGAGACCATCGCCTCCGGCGCACGGGCTGCGGCTGCCGGCGGGTTCACGGCAGTCTGCGCCATGCCGAACACGGATCCCGTCATCGATTCGCCGGCCACGGTGGGCTTCGTGCTGGCGGCGGGGAAGGCAGCTGGCGCGGCCCGGGTCTATCCCGTGGGGGCCCTCTCGGTGGGACAGAAGGGGGAGCGCCTCACCGAGATCGGGGAGCTGGTGGAGGCCGGCGCCGTGGGCATCACGGATGATGGCCAGCCCGTCATGGACTCCGGGCTCATGCGGAGGGCCCTGGAGTACGCCCAGACCTTCGACATACCCGTGGCGGACCACGCCGAGGATCTGGGGCTGTCCCGGGGCGGGGCCATGAACGAGGGGGTCGTCTCGGCCCGCCTTGGGCTCGCCGGCAAGCCCAATGCCTCCGAGGACGTCCACATTGCCCGGGATCTCCTCCTGGCCGAGCTCACCGGTGGACACATCCACCTGCAGCACGTGTCCACCCGGCGGGGCGTGGAGATGATCCGCGAGGCGAAGGCCCGGGGGCTCCGGGTGACGGCAGAGGCCACGCCCCACCACATGTTCCTCACCGACGAGGCCGTGGAAGGCTACGACACGAACGCCAAGATGAACCCGCCCCTGAGGACGGCCGAGGACCGGGACGCGGTCCTGGCCGGCTTCCTGGATGGCACCCTGGATACCCTGGCCACGGACCACGCCCCCCACCACTACGACGAGAAGGAGCAGGCCTTCGACGATGCCCCCTTCGGGATCGTGGGGCTGGAGACGGTCACCGGGATGCTCCTGGACCTCCTGGTGAGGACGGGGCGCATGGACCTGGCCACATTCCTGGAGCGGGCCAGCGTGCAGCCGGCCCGGGCCTTCCACCTCCCGGGAGGCACCCTGGAGGAGGGGGCGCCGGCCGACGTCACCCTCCTGGACCTGGACCGGGAGTGGACGGTGGACCCCCGGGCCTTCGTGTCCCTGAGCCGGAACACGCCCTTTGGGGGCTGGACGGGCACGGGCCGGGCCGTGGCCACCCTGGTGGGGGGACGAACGGTCTGGGGCCTGGACGACGGGGCTGCCTGAGCCCGAGGCCCCGGGCCCTCCGGCGGGTGATGACCTGCACGACAAGGCGGGCGGCTCCCCGAGGGGGAAGCCGCCCGCCTTGTCGTACTCGAGTTCGGGACCTGGTCCGATTGGGCCCGGGAGGACCCGATCTGCTCAGGCCTCGTTCTTGAGGCCGTTCACGTGGAGCTGGAGCTGGCGCTTGAGCCGTGCAGCCCGGTTCGGGTGCATCTGCCGGCGACCGGCGGCCCGGTCCAGAAGGGCGGTGGCGGTGCGGAGCCGCTCGGTGGCGGTCTCGGCGTCCTCCGCCTGCCGCACACGCTTGATGGCGGTACGGATCCGGGAGCGGACCACGCGGTTCCGGGCCTGCCACTTCCGGCTGAGCTCCATGCGCTTCTGCGCACTCTTGATGTTCGGCATTCTCACCTCGAGGGAATACGTCGGGAAAATCAGACCTGAAATATAGGGGACTCCGGCGACTGGATCAACGGTTCGCCGTAGCACGCTGGTCCGGGCCCCTGGTTTCGGGTAGCTTGGCGGCCATGATCTGGATCGTCCTCATCCCCATCCTCATCTTCTCCGTGGTCGTCCACGAGGTGGCCCATGCCTGGGCGGCCCGCCGTGAGGGCGACGACACGGCGGAGCGGGCGGGGCGCCTTACCCTGAACCCCCTTCCCCACCTGGATCCGGTGGGGTCGTTCCTGGTGCCTGCCATCCTCATCGCCCTTCCCGGGAGCTTCATCTTCGGGTGGGCCAAACCGGTGCCCGTGGACCCCAGACGGTTCCGGGAACCGGTGGCCGGGGACATCCGGGTCTCCCTGGCGGGGCCTGCGTCGAACCTGCTCCTGGTGGTCCTCTTCACCCTCCTCCTGGTGCCCGCCGTGGCGCTGGCCGGGGGGGCCGAGGCAGCCTGGGATCCCGAGAGGGGGAGCCTGGCCGTGACGGGGGCCTTCTACGGCATCGTGATCAACCTGATCCTGGCCATCTTCAACCTCATCCCCGTCCCGCCTCTGGATGGGTCCCACGTCCTGCGGCACCTCCTTCCCCGGAGCCTGCGGGGTCCGTATCTGAAGATGGGGAGCGTGGGCGTCCTGGTCCTCCTGGGTGTCCTCTTCCTGATCCCCGGGGCGCTGGACCTCCTCTTCCTCCCGGTGGAGGTGCTGGCCGGTGCCCTCCTCCACCTGGTGTCGGCCCTCACCGGCTGAGCCTCATGGAGCCACGGGAGCGGGGTCCGGGGATGGGCGATGCCATGGAGGGCACCGACCTGCTGCAGGTGGAGCTGGACCGCTTCACCGGGCCCATGGACCTCCTCCTGCACCTGATCCGGCAGCAGGACATCGACGTCTTCGACATCCCCATCCGGAGGATCACGGACCAGTTCCTCACGGCCACGGAGTGGATCCGGGCGGCAAATCTGGACACGGCGGGGGAGTTCCTGGAGATGGCGGCCACCCTCATCGGGATCAAGGCCCGGA
The DNA here is from genome assembly GCA_007692505.1 of Gemmatimonadales bacterium. Taxonomy (GTDB): domain Bacteria; phylum Gemmatimonadota; class Gemmatimonadetes; order Longimicrobiales; family Gaopeijiaceae; genus REBX01. The sequence continues at coordinate 5,781 of REBX01000118.1, forward strand.
TGCTCCTTCCCCGGCCCGAGGCCGAGGAGGACGAGGACCCCCGGGCCGAGCTCGTCCGCCGCCTCCTGGAGTACGAGCAGATCCGGGAGGTGGCCCACCGCCTGGAGCGGGCGGAGGCGGATCGGGCCCGGCGTCGGACGAAGGGGTGGGTGGAGGAGCGGCCGGGCCCCCGCCCGGAGGACGTTCCCCTGGAGACCACGTGGGAGGAGGTGTTCAAGGCGGCGCTGGGGGTGGAGCTGGTGGAGCCGGTGGACCGGCACCACCGGGTGACTCCCCGGACCGTTTCCATGGACCGGAAGGTCACGCTGATCCTGGAGCGACTCTCCGATGCCCCGGACGGCATCGCCTTCCGTAGCCTGGTGACCCCCTTCGACGACCCCATGCACGGGGTGATGACCCTCCTGGCGGGGCTGGAATTGGGCCGCCGCCGGGAGATCCGGCTCAGGCAGTCCGCCCCCTTCCAGGAACTCTGGATGTACCTTCGCCCGGGAGAACGGGAGAGCTCATGAAGGCTGAACAGATCGTGGAGGCCGTCCTCTTCGCCAGCGACGCCCCCCTCCGCCCCGACGAGATCGCCCGGGCCGACGAGTCGCTGGACGAGGACGTGGTGGAGGCCGCGGTGGCGGCCCTCCGCCGGTACTACCTGGAGTCGGAGCGGGCCTTTGACCTGGTGGAGCTCGCCGGGGGATGGCAGATCCTCACCCGCCCCGAGTACGCTTCCTACCTGGACCGGATCGACACGATCCCCAGGCCCTCCCGGCTCTCGGGCCCGGCGCTGGAGACCCTGGCCATCATCGCGTACCGGCAGCCCATCGGCCGGGTGGAGGTGGAGTACGTGCGGGGGGTGGGCTCCTCCGGGGTCATTCGTACTCTCCAGGACCGGGGGCTGGTGGAGGTCACGGGGCGGGCCGAGACGCTGGGCCGTCCCCTCCTGTACGGGACCACGACCCACTTCCTGGAGCACTTCGGCTTCGACTCGCTGGAGGACCTGCCCCGGCCCGACGAGCTCCCCGTGGTCCTCCGGGACCGGGAGGTACCCATCCTCCCCGAGGAGGCGGACGACGAGGCAGGCGGGCAGGAGGAGCTTTCCCTGGAGGACCCCGAATGAGCGAGGCGCACCCATGAGTGATGACAACACCGGTTCCATGCGACTGCAGAAGTTCCTCTCCAGGGCCGGGGTGGCCTCCCGCCGCGCCTCGGAGGGCCTCATGGCCCAGGGCCGGGTCCGGGTGAACGGGGTCCGGGCCGTGGAGCCCGGCACCCGGGTGGACCCGGCCACGGACCGGGTGGAGGTGGACGGGGAGCGGGTCCGCATGGATGCCCCCCGCTGGATCCTCCTTAACAAGCCGGCAGGGGTGCTCACGACCCGGAAGGACCCCGGCGGGGCTCGCACCGTCCACGACCTCCTCCCCGACGACGACGACTCCCTCCGGTACGTGGGCCGCCTGGACCGGGATACGGAAGGGCTCCTCCTCTTCACCAACGAGGGGGACGTGGCCCACCGCCTCCTCCACCCGTCCACCGGGATCCCCCGGCGCTACCGGGCACGGGTCCGGGGACGCCCCTCCCGGAGTACCCTCAAGAAGCTCCGCTCGGGCATCCTCCTGGAGGACGGGCCCGCCCGGGCCGAAGAGGCCCGCATCGTGGAGGTGGGTCCGCGACACTGGCCCCGTGCGGGTTCGGACCACCCGGTGATCGAGCTCGTCCTGCGGGAGGGCCGGAAGCGGGAGGTCCGCCGGCTCTTCGACGCGGTGGACCATCCGGTGGAGCGCCTGGTCCGCATTGCCTTCGGACCCCAGCGTCTGGTCCGGGTGGAGCCCGGTGCCTGGAGGGAGCTGGACGCCGAGGAAGTGGCGGCCCTGATGAAGGTGGGAGGGCGCTGAACGTACGTTCGAACACCCCTGCGCCCGCAGGGGATCGCGCCGTCGCCCGAAGGGCCTTACCTTGGCCCCCGTTCTCGCCCGACCCCCTGTCTCGGGGGCCGGGCGTCTCCACGCATGAGACCAGCCCCGCCTGCACGGCGGAAAGGGAGGAGGATGGAGCTCCAGGGACGCACGGTTCTTCTGCTCGGTGGTGCCGGACTCGTGGGCCAGGCCGTGGCCCGGCGGGTCCTGGAGTTCGAGCCCGGTCGCCTGGTGGTGGCCGGCCTCCTTGAAGCCGAGGCGAAGGAGGCCGTGGAGCGGATCTCGGCGTATCCCGGAGGCGGAAAGACCCGGGTGGAGCCCTTCTGGGGTGACCTCTTCGTTCCCGCAGAGTACTCCCGGGTCCCCCGTCGGGAGATCCTGGGGGACCCGGAGGCCCGGGCCCGCTTCGTGGACGACCTCTACGGGGAGCTCACCGACCAGGTCTTCCAGCGATCTGCCCTGGGCCGCCTCCTCATGGAGCTCCGTCCCCACGTGGTGGTGGACAGCATCAACACGGCGGGGGCCCTGGCCTACCAGGATGCCTTCCGGTCTGCCGCCGACGTGAGGAAGGCGGCAGACCGGGGGGAGGCCGGGCTGGAGGAGGTGGAGAGCCACCTGGCCACCCTATACCTGCCCCAGCTGATCCGCCACACCCAGATCTCCCTGGAGGGGATGACCCGGGCCGGCACCCGTATGTACGTGAAGATCGGCACCGCAGGAACCGGGGGAATGGGGCTGAACGTGCCCTTCACCCATTCGGAGGAGCGGCCCAGCCGTGTCCTCCTGGCCAAGGCGAGCCTGGCCGGGGCCCAGTCCCTCCTCCTCTTCCTCATGGCCCGGACCCCGGGGGCCCCTGCCGTAAAGGAGATCAAACCCACGGCGGCCATCTCCTGGAAGGCCATGGGGACCGGCCCGGTGAAGCGTGGGGGCCAGCCGGTCCATCGTTCCGATGCCCGCCGGCCCCTTCCCCTGGAGGAGGCCCTGGCCGCGGGCCCCGACCACGACGCCTTCCGGGAGCTGGAGACCACCCTGGACGGGGTCTGGGTGGACTCGGGAGAGAACGGGTACTTCGCCCCGGCGGAGTTCGAGGCCCTCACCGCCCTGGGCCTCATGGAGTTCGTGACCCCCGAGGAGATCGCCGAGAACGTGATTCGCGAGATCCGCGGGATTCCCACGGGGCGGGATATCGTGGCGGCCCTGGATGGGGCCACCATGGGGCCCACGTATCGGGCCGGGACCTTCCGATCGCTGGCCCTCTCCCGAATGGAGGCCATGGAGGAGGCGGCAGGGGTGGAGGGAACCTCCTACGAGATGTTGGGCCCGCCCCGACTTTCCAAGCTCCTCTTCGAGGCCCAGATCCTCCGGCGCATGGAGCCCGACCTTTCGGCGGCCGCCCAGCTGGACCCTGAGTCCACGGCATCGAGGGCACAGGCGCTGGTGGAGGCCGACGCCGACCTGCGCCAGCGGATCGTCACCATCGGGCTCCCCATCCTCCTTCCCGATGCCCGCTCCGTGCTCAGGGGCCCCCGCCTGAAGGTCCGGCCCCAGCCCGACGAGGAGCTGGACATGGAGGTCATGGTGGACCGGGGCTGGGTGGACCTGCGAGCCGTGAACTGGCGTCGGTGGCGGGAGCGGATCCGCCGTCACCTGGAGGGGCTGGAGGCCCGGGTGCCCATGGAGGCCGGGTCCGCCGGGGACCACGAGTTCGGGGACGGCTCCGGCGCCATCCGCCCCGGCCGCCTCGCCGGATGGATCTTTCGCTACGAGGATCGGGGCGAGAGAATCAAGAGGTAGCCCCGCCCACCTCCCCATCCCCGGACCCCCATGACCCACACGGAGCACCCGACCCTCACGGTCCTGGACCACCCACTGATCCGCCACAAGGTCTCGCACCTCAGGGACCGCCGCACTCCGAAGAAACGCTTCCGGGAGCTGGCGGAGGAGATCGCCAGCCTCATGGCCTACGAGGTCACCCGGGACCTTCCCCTGGCACAGGTGGAGGTGGACACCCCCCTGGAGACCACCAGAGGGTGGCAGATCCGGGGGAAGAAGATGGTGGTGGTCCCCATCCTCCGGGCCGGGCTGGGCATGGTGGACGGCATTGTCCGCCTGGTCCCCGGCGCCCGTGTGGGCCACGTGGGCCTATATCGGGACGAGGACACCCTGGAGCCCGTCACCTACTACTTCAAGATCCCCGGTGAGGCCGGGGGCCGGGACTTCGTGGTGGTGGACCCCATGCTGGCCACCGGAGGGTCCGCGGTGGAAGCCGTGCGCCTCCTGAAGGATGCAGGGGCCGGCTCCGTGCGGTTCATGTGCCTGGTGGCCGCACCGGAAGGGGTGGAGGCCATGGCGGAGGCCCACCCCGACGTCTCGGTCTATGCCGCGGCCCTGGATCGGGAGCTGGACGAGCGGGGCTACATACGCCCCGGTCTGGGGGATGCAGGCGATCGGCTGTTCGGGACCCGCTGACGGCCCGGAACCAGAGGGCCCCCTCCGGGGAAGTAGAAGGGAGTTATGTTCGTGCCCGGGGCGAGGCCCCAAACCCCTCCGACGAAGGAGTCACATGCTGAAGCACGAGGAGCTCGTCGACCTGTACCGCACGCACCGGGAGACCCCGGTTCTCAGCGTCTACCTGGACGGAAAGGCCGGAGACTTCGCCGAACGGAAGGCCTGGCGCCGACGCTTCGACCAGGAGGTGGCCCAGGCACGGAAGCTGGCCCGCACCGAGGACGAGGAGGTCAGCCGGGACCTCAAGCGGTCCCTGGAGCACATCGGCACCGAGCTCGATGCCTTCGACAACTTCCTCCCGGATCGGGGCTGGGTGGGGTTCGCCACCCCCGACGGGATCGTCCACGCCGGCGCGGTCAGGGTTCCCATGCCGGACCTGGTGCGCTGGGAGAAGGGAATCCGGGTGGCCCCCTACGTGCGGGCCCTCAAGCAGGAACGCCTCGTCCTCACCGTCCTGGTGGACTCCCGTCGTGCCCGGATCTTCGAGTACCGGGGCGGCGAGCTGGGCGAACCCGAGAACCTGAATGCCGAGACCTTCCTGGGGGACCTCACCGACGTGAACGTCTCCAAGCGCCCCACGAACCACTCCGGTGTGCGGGGGAAGACAGGGACCGACGCGGCCCAGAACTACCTGGGTGTGGGCTCCAGGAAGATGATGAAGAAGCTGGGCCAGCAGATCCACGAGAGAATGGGCACGGACGGCCACCTGGTCATCGGCGGGACCCCCGAGGCCGTGACCCAGGCCCTGGAGCAGGTGCCGGGCCAGCTGAACGGCCGCATGATCCGGCGCTCCTCCCTTCGGGTCGAGATGTCGGACCCGGAAGTCCGGTCGGAGCTGGAACAGGCGGCCTCGGAGCTCAACCAGTCCCTCCAGCTGGGCCTCCTGGAGGAGGTCGTGGACCAGGCCCGGAGCGGCGGCCGCGGAGCGCTGGGTGCAGACCCGGTGGAGAAGGCCCTCCGGGAGGCCCGTGTGGACACCCTGCTCCTGTCCAGGAACTTCATGGCGGCCAGCCCGGACTACGCCGACCACCTTGTGGGCGCCGCCTTCGAGCAGCACGCCGAGGTGGAGGAGCTGGCCACCGAGGGTGCATACCGGCTGGACTCGGAGGGTGAGGGCGTGGCGGCCCGACTGCGGTACACCCTCTGACCGGACGCGCCGCCGGGGAGCACCCCGCAATCCGTCTCGGAACACCCCCGGGGGAGGTCGGGCTCTGGATCGGGCCCGTCCTCCCCTGTAGGTTTCCCGGCGCCGGGCCCGTAGCTCAGTGGTCAGAGCACTCGACTCATAATCGAAGGGTCGCAGGTTCAAATCCTGCCGGGCCCACTCCTGGAACACCGGGGCAGGCCCGGATCGGACCTCCCTTCCAGGGGGGGCCGTCCGGGCCTCGCCCCCGGTCCTCACCCACACCCCGCTCTTCATGACGCCCTGGGTCCTTCGACTCCTCGTAGCCAACGTGGTGGTGTTCTTCCTCACCATCCCGCTCCTGCAGGAGGCCGTCACCCTATTCGGGTTCCGCCCGGTGGACACCCTCGTCCGGCCGTGGACGCCCATCACCTACATGTTCCTCCACGGTGGATTCCTCCACCTGCTCTTCAACATGATCGGGCTGTTCTTCTTCGGGCCCCGACTGGAGGAGCGACTGGGTGCACGGCACTTCCTGGGCTTCTACCTGGTGAGTGGGCTGGGCGGCGCGGCGGCCTCCTTCCTCACGCCCACAACCTTCGTCATCGGGGCCTCGGGGGCTGTCTTCGGGATCCTGCTGGGCTTTGCCCGCTACTTCCCAGAGGAGCGGATCTACATCTGGGCCGTCCTCCCGGTGAAGGCCCGCACCGTGGTCATCTTCCTGGCCGCCTTCAGCCTGGCCGCCGGCTTCATGGGCACCGGGGGCAACGTGGCCCACTGGGCCCACCTGGGCGGCTTCGTGGCCGGCTGGGGCTACCTGAAGATCATGGAACACAGGAGCCCGGCCCGGCGCTTCCAGCGGAAGATGGAGGCGGCCACGGGGCCTCGCCGAGTGTCGGGGGAGGCCCTGGGTCGCTGGCGATCCGTGGACCCCTCGGGTCTCCACCCCCTGAACCGGGATGAGTTCGAAAGGGTCCTGCAGAAGGTGGAGTCGAAGGGGGCCAGCTCGCTGACGCCCCAGGAGAGGGCATTCATGGAGCGGATCGCAGGGCGCAATTGAGGGAGGATGCACCACCGGGGACCGGAACACCGAAGAGGCGTTCGCCGAAGGGCGACGCCGGCGCTGCGCCTCCGGTCAGTGGTCGTCGCGTTTGGGGGGCTTCCGGAGCTTCTTCTTCCGGGACTTCCGCTTCTTGTTCTCCAGCCGCTTCCGCTTCTCCCGGCGAGGCACCCGGGTCTTCTTCCGCTTCGGCTTGGGCCGGGCCAGCTCCCGGAGCTTCTTCCGGAGTCGCCGCACGGCGATCTGCCGATTCCGGTGCTGGCTCCGCTCGTCCCGGGAGATGGCCACCACCCCGGTGGGGAGGTGGACCAGGCGGACCCCGCTCTCCGTGGTGTTCTGGTGCTGCCCACCCTTTCCGCCGGCCCGGAAGGTGTCCACCCGGCAGTCTGCCAGGAGCTCCGGGTCGGAGGAGGGGATCCGATAGCCCTGTCCCCGGCTCATGGCCCTCCCCCCTCCGCCTCCGCTTCCATGAGCACGAGGAGCCCCAGCAACGACCCACCCCGGCCCGTGATGGCGGCCAGCCGGAGGCGGTGCGGCGGCCGGGTGCCCTCTTCCGAAACGGGGCGCACCAATACGTCTGCCCGGTCCCGTTCGCCGGATGCCACGGACTCGAACGCCGCACCCACAGCATCCCGGTCTGCAGGGGCCACCAGGGTCCAGACTCCCCGGCCATCCAGTTCCAGGGGGTCCATGCCCACCAGCGCCCCCAGCCCCGGATTGGCGCCCCGGAGGTGCCCGTCCGAGTCCGTGCGGGCGATACCGGCGGATGCAATTTCGGAGAGGACCCGCCAGCCGGCTGCCTCCTCCTCCAGCTCGGAGCCGGGGCGATGCCGGGCCAGGGGCTCCACGCTCCCCTCCACGTAGGCCGGACGGCCCCCGGGACCCCGCTGGAGACGGGCGGTGACCCGGACCCGGAGGGGATGGCCCGCACCGGTGGCGATCCGGCTCTCGAAACCCCGGGCGGCGCCCTGCTCCTCCAGGGTGTGGAGGAGGCGGGCCCTGTCGGTGGGCGCCACGAAGAAGTTGCTGGCCAGGCGGCCCCGCAGGAGGTGGCGGTCCGGATGGTCCAGGATGCGGAGGAGCGCCGGGTTCGCGTCCATGAACTCGCCGTCGGGCCCCACCCGGAAGAGCCCCAGGGGGAGCTGCTCCCACATGGCCCGGAATCGCTCCTCGCTGCGCCGGAGGGCCTCCCGGTCCCGGTGGAGGGCGGCGGAGTAGCGGAGGGTGCGTTCCAGGAGGGCCGGATCCATCTCTCCCTTCACGAGGTAGTCCACGGCACCGGCCTCCATGGCCTTCAGATCCACCTCGCGGGACCCCTTCCCGGTGAGTAGCACCACGGGGGTCCGGACGCCCCGGGCCCGGGCCTGCCGGAGGAGGTCCAGCCCGGTCCCCGACTCCATCACGTAGTCCAGGAGGCAGACATCGTGCACACCGGATTCCAGGCGCTCCAGCCCTTCGGCGGCGGTGCGGACCCACTCGGTCTCCATCCGGGTGCCGGACATCCGGTCCAGGAGGGTGCGGATGAGGAGCTGGTCGGCCTCGTCGTCCTCCACCAGGAGGACACGGAGGAAATC
>REBX01000033.1 GCA_007692505.1 Gemmatimonadales bacterium
GTCCCGATCTCCAGGGCCGTGATGTTGCCCAGCTCCCGGAGTTCGTCCGAGAAGGCGAGCACGTCCAGGTGGAGTCGGTCCGGGTCGTGGAGGTCCAGGAGGGGCGCCCCTCGGTCCACTGCTACCCCGGGCTGGACGTGGAGTCGGGTCACGACGCCGGCCCGGGCGGTTGCCAGGCGCAGGTGGTCGTCCCGGTCGTCGATCCGGAGGGGCCCGGTGGCGCCTGCATCCAGGGCGGCATCGTAGCCGGCCCGGCGCGCCTCGTAGGTGCGCTCCCGCTCCTGGAACTCGGTCCGGGAGATGGCATCCGCCTCCTGGAGCCTGCGGGCGCGCTCGAAGGCGTCCCTGGCCTGGAGGTAGGCCAGCCGGGCATCGACCCACGACCCCTCCCCGCCCAGGGCCGGTGTGAGGGACAGGAGCGGATATCCGGCCTCCACACGGGACCCCACCACCGGGAGGGGGACGTCCCCGCTCCCGATCCGGCCCTCCACCGGAGAGGAGATCCGGACGGCGTGGCGGGGGTCGGCGGTCACCCGACCCGTGCCGGTCAGGGTCCGGTCCACCTGCCGCCGCCGGGCGGGCTCCGCTGCAAAGGGAAGGCGCCACTGGCCGGCCTTGTCATGGACGGCCAGCTCCACGTCCGGCTCGTCGGGCTCCCCGGCAGCTCGATCGACCGTGCCCAGCTCCACCTCCCACTCCTCCCCGTCCTCCAGGAGGACGCCGGCCCGGAGGGTCACCCGGTCCTCCTCCCCGAAGAAGAGCTCGAAGTCGGCCCGGCCCGGCGCGCGGAGGACGAGCTCGGCCTCGTCGGCATCGGATCCCGAGCCCAGGCGGATCCATCCCGAGGGCTCACCCTCCTCCGGCCGGGGGAGGGGTGCGTCGTCGATGGAGAGGTAGAGGGTCCCCTCGATGCGTCCCGAGCCCTGGTGGAGCTCGTACCGGGCGAAGGCCTCCCGGCCCTCCTCCCACACGGTGAGGCGGTGGGCGGCGTCGTCGTGGCCGTGGTCGTGGTCGTCGTCGTGGTCCCCGTTTCCACAGGCGGAGGCCACCAGGAAGAGGAGGACCGAAGCCAGTGCGGCCATTCGAGAAGCCATGGAGCGCTCCATCAGTGGGCAACGAGCCGCCGACCCGTGAGGGCCTCCAGCTCGAAGAGGGCGTCGAAGTAGAGGTCCAGCTGCCGGAAGCGGCTGCGGTAGGTGTCGGCAAGGAGGGTCACGGAGCCCAGGACCCCGCTGAGCGGCTCCCTCCCGTCCTCGTACAGGGTCACGAGGGCGTCGAGAAACGGCTCCGGGTCTCCGGCCTCGCCGGGGAAGCTCGCCAGCTGCGCCTCCACCTCCTCCAGGGTGCGGAGGAGCTCCCGGGCCCGGGCCCGATCCCCGGAACTCCGCCGGGCCGCCTCCAGCGCTCCGGTGCGCTCGCGGGCCCGCTCCCTCTCCACGGCCGCCCGGTTCCCATCCCGGATGGGAAGGGGGATGGCGGCCCCCAGGACGAAGCCCCGGTCCCCGGGCGTGACCTGGCGAACCCCGGCCAGGAGGTCGACCTCGGGCCACCGTCGTGCCTCCTCCACCTCCAGGCTTCCACGGGCGGCCGCCACGGCCTGGCGATCAGCCCGGGCGGAGGGGGAGTCCTCGAGCCACGCCAGGACCGCGTCCTCGTCCGGGAAGGTCAGCTCGGCCCGGACGGCCTCCGAGTCGAAGTCCAGGTGCCCGGGAAGCTCCATTGCCATCCGGGCCTCCCACCGGGCCCGGCGGCGATCCTCCTCCAGCCTGGCCTCCGAAAGGAGGGACCGGAGCTGGTACTGCCCCAGCTCCAGGAGGTGGAGGTCGACCCCGGAAAGCTCCTCCTCTGCAGCCCGTGCCCGTGCCATGTCTTCCAGCCGGTGGATGAGCCCCTCGAGGCCCGCCAGGAGCCGGACCTCCTCCACCGCGACGGCGGCCGATACGAACTCCCGGCGCGCCTCCGAAAGCCAGGCCACTTCCAGGCTCTCCCGCTCGAGCTCTGCCGCACTCACCTGGTCGTCCACGTGGCTCATGAGCCGGCTCCTGAACGCCGGGAGGCGGAAGGACTTCTCCATGAAGAGGGACTGCTCCCAGGCCCGCCCGCCCTCCTCGTCCAGGAACTCCAGGTCCCAGCCCAGGGAGGGGTTGGCCGGCCGGACTTCTGCCCGGGCGCCCTGGACCGACGCCTCGAACTGGCTCTCGAGCTGGGCCCACCCCGGGCTGTGCTCCCGGGCCAGGTCGTCCACCATGCCCAGGGTCAGGGTGTCCGGCTCGGACGGGGCCGCCTCAACCCCCGCAGGCGGACCAACCACCATGGGCGGACCGGCCGCGTCCGCCGGCAGATCGGGCCCGTGCACGCTTGCGGCCGCGCCTGCGGCCCCCGGGCCGAAGACGAGGAGCCAGGGAAGGAGCCGAACTGAACGTCTGGTGAGCGCCGTCCCCAAAGAGGGACCGAGCCGCCCTCTCAACAGGTGCCGAGAGACCATGCGGTTGCACGCCTTGTTTTTTGGGGATCGGAATGGAGCGATTTAGTCGGTCGCTCCTTCCGGCGCAAGCCTAGCAGCGCCTGGCGCGGGGCCCCTGGCCCCCGCCGAGCCCGCTTGCGTTCACCCTTCCCCGTCCCCCTCACGAGAAGCCGTCAGAAGGCTCTTGAAGAAGCCCATGGCTCCACCGCTGAGAGCGGCAGAGGGCAGCGACAGGGTGCCCAGAATCGCAGGCGCTACGCAGATGACATAGCGAACGCTACGTCGAGGTGTGGCCTTCCCGAAACCCGCGGAGGCTCCAGGGGCTGACATCCCCGTACCGGCCCGCTGTCACGAGGATCGGAAGGCTTCGCATCATCGAATCCCGGGGTTTGCCTCAACTAGAAGGCCGATGAAGAAGTACAGGGCGCCACCGTTGGGAGCGCCAGGGAGCCAGATCGTAGGCGC
>REBX01000024.1 GCA_007692505.1 Gemmatimonadales bacterium
GTGGAGCGGGACAACCTGGAGCCTCAGGTGGTGGAAGCCCGCAACGGCGCCCACCTCGCCCAGCTGTCCCTGCTCCGACTGGTCCAGCTTCCAGGGGATACCGAGGTCGAACTGGCCACCCCCCTCTCGGCCGAGCTCTCCCCTGTGGACCCCTCGGCCCTCCGGGCGGCGCTTCAGGATCGCGCCCTCCTTCAGGCGGCCCGCACCCGGATCCGCATCGAAGAGGACCAGGTCCGCCTGGCCCGCTCCGGGTACCGCCCCACGGCGGGCGCCTTCCTGGATCTGGGGTGGCAGGCCTTCCCCGCCACCGTCCTTCCCACCGGGGGTGGCGGGTGGCGGGAGGACTGGAATGCCGGTTTCCAGGTTTCCATTCCCATTTTCAATGGCTTCCGCACCCGAGCCGAGATCCAGAGCGCTCGGTCTGGCGTCCGACAGGCGGACCTGGAGCTGGACCAGCTCACCGAGGGGCTGATCCTGGGGCTGGAGGGGGACCTCTCCCTGTTGGAGGCGGCCCTTTCCCAGGTGGAAGCTCGCCGGGGCACGGTGGAGGAAGCCCTCCGCATCGTGGAACTTGCCGAGCTCCGCTTCGCCGCGGGCTCCGGCACCGCCCTGGAGCTCTCCAACACCCGTCTCCTCCTCCAGCGTGCACGAGTGAACGAGGTGGAGGCCATCCTCTCCTACGTTACCGCCCTGGCCCGGCTCGAACGGGCCTCCGGGGGATCCGTCCCCCTTCTTCGCGACCGCATCCAGGAATACGACTGACCATGAAGCGCATGGGAACCACGGGCTGGGTCCTTACAGGACTTGCCCTCGTCATTGTACTGATCTTCGGAGTTCGCCTGGTGCAGCTCTCCGCCGAGGAGGACCCTGCCGAAACGGTGGACCAGATCCGGGAACGGGAAGGGATCCCCGTCGTGGTGGCTGAGGCGGAGCGCGGTACGTTGGAGGTCTGGCGGACGTTCTCCGGCACCGTCACCGGCGAGCGGGAGTCGGTGCTACGCGCCCGGAGCGACGACGAGGTCCGGGAGATCCGGGTCCGGGTGGGGGACCGCGTCCGAGCCGGTCAGATGCTGGTTCGCCAGGCGGGGCAGGGCTCCGACGCCCGGATTCGACAGGCCGAGGCGGCCCTCCAGCAGGCGGAACGGCAGGTGGAGAGGCTCCGCCCCCTCTGGGAAGCCGGTGCCCTCTCGGACCAGGACTGGGAGGATGCGAACACCCGGTTGGAACTCGCCGGTGCGGACCGGGAGGCCCTATCCGGGACCACCGACGGGATCGCCCCCATCGCGGGGCTCGTCTCCGAGGTCCCGGCCCGGGTGGGGATGATCCCTTCCCAGGGGGACGCACTGGTCCGGATCGTGGATGATTCGGCCTGGCGAATCCCCCTCCGGGTGAGCCCCGACCAGGCCGCCGAGCTCCAGACCGGGCAGGCCGCCCGGGTGGGAACGGGCGTCGACCCGGTAGGGGGCCTGGTGGACCGGGTGACCCTCCAGGCGGATCCCCGGTCCCGCCTGGTGGAGGTGGATGTCCGGGTCGACGGAGCGGGCGCGGCAGGACGCCTCCGCCCCGGAAGCTTCGCCACGGTCCAGGTGCTGGTGGACGCCAGGGAGGGAGTGGTGCGGATCCCCCGGACCGCCCTCCGACCCGAGGGGGTCTGGGTCCTGAGCGGAGACGATGTGGTACAGCTACGGGAGGTGCAGGTCGGCCTCCAGGGCGAGGAATGGGTGGAGATCGTGGGAGGGGTGGAGGTGGGTGACCGGGTGGTGACCGAGGGCGCCCGCTTCCTCTCCGACGGGGCCCGGGCCCAGGTGGTGGGCTGATGTTCCGCTTCCTCCCCCGCCTGGCCGTGCAGCGGCCCGTCCTGGCCACCATGCTCATCGCGGTCTTCGTCGTGCTGGGCGCATTCTCTTTCTTCCAGCTCCGCACCGACCTCTTCCCCGACGTGGAATTCCCGGTGGTGACGGTGACCACCGTCTATCCCGGGGCGGGGCCGGAGGAGGTGGCCACCCAGGTCACCGAGCCCATCGAGGACGCGGTCTCCAACATCGCCAACCTCGAAGATCTCACCTCGTTCAGCCGGGACAACCTCTCCATCGTCATCCTCCAGTTTGAACTGGAGGTGGACGCCGACCTGGCGGCCATCGATGTGAAGGACCAGGTGGACGCGATCCGGGCCCAGCTTCCGTCGGACGCCGAGGCCCCGGTGGTCCAGAAGTTCGACATCGATGCCTTCCCCGTGATGCAGGTCGCCCTCTCGGGCCCCCAGGGCGCGGACCGACTCTTCGATCTGGCCGATGACCAGCTCCGGGAGCGTCTCTCCCGGGTGGCTGGGGTGGCCGACGTGAGCGTGGTGGGCGGCCGGACCCGGGAAGTGGAGGTCACGGTCTTCCCCGACCGCCTCGAGGCCTTCGAGCTCTCGGTGCAGGACGTGGTGGATCTCATCCGTGCCGAGAACCTGGTGGTGCCGGGCGGTCGGGTGGAGGACGGGACCCGGGCCACCTCGGTGCGGGTCACCGGGGAGTACCGGGAAGTGCGGGAGCTGGAGGAGCTTCGCCTCTTCCTGCCGGACGGGAACGTGGTGCGTCTGGGCGAGGTGGCCCATGTAGAGGACGGGTACGGGGACCGGACCCAGCTGGCCCGCTCGCAGGGGGAATCGGCGGTCTCCATCTCGATCCAGAAACAGGCGGATGCCAACACCGTGACCACCGTGGCCGGGGTCCGGGTGGAATTGGAGGCCATCCGGGCAGAGGTCCTTCCTCCCGGAGCCCAGCTCGTGGTGGTGCAGGACGGCAGCGAGTTCATCGAGGCGGCCATCGCCGATGTGCTCTGGGCCATCGTCATCGGGATCCTCCTCACCACCCTCATCCTCTTCCTCTTCCTCCACTCCTGGCGGGGGACGCTGGTGGCGGCGCTGGCCATGCCCGCCAC
>REBX01000011.1 GCA_007692505.1 Gemmatimonadales bacterium
TTCATCGACGACGAGGACAACGGCGACAACGGCGAGAATGGCGAGAGCCATGCCTCGGAGGGCTGAGGCGCGTCGGAACTGATCAGATCCGGCCGGGGGCCCGGTGTCCCCGGCCGGATGTTTCGGACCATTTACTTGACACGTCAACTTCTATGTGCAAAGATTTTTCATGCGAGATGAGCCCACCCCCAACGAAGCGAAGGCGCGAGCTACGGCGCCGGATTCTCCGGCGTTGCGGCTCTGGATCATCCTGTCACGGGCCTACCATGCCGTCGAGGCGCATGCCCGGGCGGATTTTTCCCGTCAGGGACTGACCCCCGGGGAATTCGGGGCGCTTGAGGCACTGTACCACCTGGGCCCGCTCTCGCTGGGAACACTGCAGGAGAAAATCCTGGTCTCAAGCGGAGGCATCACCTGGGTGGCGGACCGCCTGGAAGAGCGCGGACTGCTGGTACGATCCCCGTCACCGACGGACCGCCGGGTAACCCTGGTCCGCCTGGCCCCCGACGGCCGGGCCCTCATGGACCGGATCTTCCCCATGCACCGGGAAGTGCTCGAGCGCGCACTGGGCGGGATGCCCGAAAGCGAGATGTCGACGCTGGCGGACGCCCTGCGGCGCCTGGGACACCATGCAGCAGCGCTGGATCTTCCCTTACCTGAACACACAGAAACGCAAGGAGCCGAACCAACATGAGTTCTACCTGGAAGCTGGACCCGACTCACTCCACCCTGGAGTTCTCCGCAAAGCACATGATGATCACCACGGTGAAGGGCCGCTTCGGCGAGGTGGAGGGCACGATTTCGGTGCCTGACGCCGGTGCTGCCGAGGCGTCCACCGAGGTGAAGATCCCCGTGGCCTCCATCGACACTGGTGTGGACCAGCGCGACGAGCACCTCCGCTCCGGAGACTTCCTCGACGCGGAGTCGCACCCCCACATCAGCTTCAGGAGCACCGGGATCGACGGCTCCTTCGAGGAGGCTGGCGATACCTTCAAGCTGAAGGGAGATCTCACGATCCGGGGCACAACGAGACCCGTCACCCTGGACGTGACCTACGAGGGTGAGGGGCAGGACCCGTGGGGCGGCACTCGCCGGAGCTTCAGTGCAGCGGGCAAGCTGGATCGCCGCGAGTTCGGGCTGACCTGGAACCAGGCGCTGGAAACCGGCGGGGTCCTGGTGTCCAACGACGTGAAGATTTCCCTCGATGTCCAGGTGGTGAAGGAAGAAGACTGAGCACCTGCCCGTGGCGCAGCGTGGGGTCCCGGACCTTCGGGTTCGGGGCCCCGCGGCGGGGCTCGGCCGCAGGCCGGTTCAGGCCGGATTGCCGGAGGCCGAGCGGAGCCAGTCCAATGCCTGCCCTGCCGTGAAATCCGGCTCGGATCGCAGGAAGCGGGCTACATGATCCAGTTCGTCACCAGCCGTTACGAGCCCCGGCTCCGGGCCCGACCGGCGGCGCTGAGGGTGGCCCACGTCGGCCACCAGCGCGTTGCACAGACAGCGGCGTCCCCTGGTGGCCTCGGCATCGCCGCCCTTGGCCAGCCAGGCCGTCTCGGGTTCGGCGGGACATCGGTAGCCGATGCCTCCGTCAGGCCGGCGATAGGCCGTGCGCAGGAGTCCGATATCGCAGCGACGGGTGCGCCCAGCGAGGACCTCGGGGTTCGAGAGGGTGCCATCCATCTCCACGATCTTGAAGGGGAAGCCCGTGGGAGATGCCGTGCTCGAGGTCCGGACCCGGAGGGTTCCCGACCGGAGTCCGTCTCTGGCCCCGGCCTTGAGGTCGGGGTCGAGGCCGCTCTCCCGGGAGAGGGCGAAAAGGCTCCCCACCTGGATTCCCCGGGCCCCCAGGGCGCATGCCTCGACCAGGGCTCCGGGGCGTCCCATCCCGCCAGCGAGCCAGAAGGGGAGGCCCAGCTTTCGGATGGTGTCCAGATCCACCCGGTCTCGTTCGCCCCACTCCACCGCTCCGGCGTCGGGCTGTCCTCCCCGGCCCCGGGGCGGCGCATTATGCCCGCCTGCCGTGGGAGCCTCCACCACGAACCCATCGATCCGGCCGGTGGCCTTCTTCAGGAGGATCCGGGCAAGGGAATGGGAGGAGACGATGGGCAGGAAAGCCGGTCGCAGGATGGGCTCGGAAGGGAGGGACCCGTTCGGGACCAGGGCACCGGGGTCGAACTCGATGAACTCCCGGCACCCGCCCCCGTCGCCTTCTACGGTGGCCTGCATGCGGACGGGCCGATGATGGGCGAGCTCGTCCAGGAGACCGGGGACGGCAGTGGGGATTCCGGCCCCCATGAGGACGACGTCCACGCCAGCCAGCATGGCGCCGTAGAGGGTGGAGGGGTTCGGGATCTCGATCTTGGTCAGGAGGTTCATGCCCACCTGTCCGGAGTGGCCCTCCCTGGCGAGGAAGACCTCGCAGAACGCGGCCAGGACCGCGACGGCCCCACGCCGGGGAGGGCTGTCGATGCGCCACATGGGGAGGAGTCGGTAGGCCTGGCCCTCCGGAAGTCCTCCTTCCACATACCACGCATCCACGATCTGCTCCGACACTTCCAGGAGCGGGAAGGCCGCCGCTGCCCTGCGGAGGTGCCCACCGGGATCGCCGTCCTGGAGGCGACGGACGAAGAGGGTGTCCAGCCCACTCCCGGAGACGACGCCCAGCTCTCCTCGGGACGAGACGGCTCGGGCCAGGCGCCAGCCGGAAACACCGATGCCCATTCCACCCTGGATGATTCGAGGCAATTCTGAAGTCACGGAAGCGCTCTCCATTGATCGAGGAGGTGAGGAGACGCCCCCAAGCTAGCCCCCCACGCTCCCCCATCCCTGTCGGGGAAATCACGAGGCCGGCGTGGGGAGGTTCCCCACCCCGGCCCCGATGAAGCCCCCGGGTGCCC
>REBX01000186.1 GCA_007692505.1 Gemmatimonadales bacterium
GGAGTGGAACGGCTGGCTCACGGACAGCATCTGGGTCCACGTGACCCCCTTCGACGACACGGGGACCCTGGTTCGGGAAACCTTTCTGGATCCGGAGCTCCCCGGGTGGATCCACTCGGGAGCGCCCCCCACCCTGAGCAGCGAGGGGCCCCTCTTCGGGTCCCTGACCATTTCGCCGGGGCCCTTCACCCTGGGGGACGGGCTCCAGCCCATGATCCTCCACGGCGCTCGAGGGCACACCCTCCCTGGAGGGGGAACGGTGGAAGTCGAGGTCTGGCTGCCCGCCGCAGACGGCATCACCGAGGAACTCCTGGTGCTCTGCCTCCTCCAGTGGACCGACAACGTCCCGCCGGTGGAGGCGGTCCTCCGGACCATGGCCATGCCCCACGGCACCGCCCTGGACGACCCCGACTCCCTGGAGCAGAAGGCCTGCCTGCGGTACCCCGCCAGAGAGGGCGGAAGACAGACCCCGGGGAAGCTCGACCTCCGCACCCACCGGGCCTTCCCGGGCATACACCTCTCCCCCGGGGACGAGGGCCTGCCCCGGGACACCTGGATCCACCTGGCCCTGACCCTCCGCCCCGACGGCCGAGTGGTGGCCCACGCGGACCGTGTACCCCTGGGGGAGGCGCCGGCACGCCTCAAGCTTCCCTCCGACGGGGAATGGTACATCTTCCTGGCAGGCGCCGTGGACCCAGCCGAAGGAGGAGGGGGGCTGGTGCTGCGGAATCTTTCCCTGTGGGAGGGCACCCGGTACGGGGGCCCCGGGCCCACGTACCCCTGAAGGCAGGGGCGGGAGTGGGGAGAGGCAGGAAGGTGTCCGGCGCGTGGCGGGCCGAGCATGGCGAAGGTGGGACACCATATCGGCCGACGGAGGGCGGTGATGTGGGCTTGAGCATCTCGAAGATGCCTGGCTCACCGTAGTCGGCCTCGGAAATCGGCATCCCCCGTTGGAGGGGGACACCGGGCAAGAGGTGCGACCCGACACGCGCCGGATGTGGGAATCCTGCTTGAAACGAATCTTGGTCCGGGAGCGTTAAACCCCCGTCAAAGGCCGCCCGGACCCGTTCATCACACCGTGACGCGGGCCCAAACAGCCCGTGTAAACGCTTTGCCCGCAAGGAAAAGTGATGTTTGACGGACAGACACCGAAATTCCTCCCCCTCGTCCTTGCCACGGCCCTCCTGGCAGGCTGCCAGGCCCAGCCACCTGCCCTGGAAGTGGACTCCATGGCGTTCTCCGAGGAGGAGATTCGGGGGCTGGGACCGGAGCGGATCGACGAGCTCGTCCGGATCTCGTCCGTGGGCCTGGCCGTGTCCCGAGGCGAGGTCGAGCGGCTGGGAGAACCGATCCTGGCCCGACGGACCCGGAGCTGGCAGGTAGACCGCCTCAGGGAGGAGGTGATCCTCGAGGCGGCGGGCACCTCGGAGGAGGAGCTGGAGGCCCGCTACCGGGACGCCCCGGACCACGAGCTCGAGGTCCGGCACCTGGTGGTCATGGTGGAGCCATGGGAGCCGGAGCCCGTCCACCGGGAGGCCCGGGCCACTGCACAGGCGGCACTGGAGGAGATCCGCGGCGGAGCCGACTTCGCGGAGGTGGCAGGCCGGGTGTCCGACGAGCCGGGAGCGGACCGGCGGGGCGGGCTCCTCTCGCCGGGCCGGGAGGGCACCTGGGTGACCCCGTTCTGGGAAGCGGCCATGGCCCTGGAGGAGGGAGAGGTCAGCGAGGTGGTGGAGACGGAGTACGGGTACCATGTCCTCAAGCTGGAGGAGCGCCACGACATCCCCTTCGACGAGGCCCGGACCCGGGTGGTTCGGGAGCTCGCAGGGGAGCTGGGGGGCGGCGAGGCGTGGGACGCCCACCGCGGCAAGCGGGCCGAAGCCCTCCAGCTGGGCCCCGACGGGTTCCGGGTCGGGGACACGGACATCGACCCGGAGGCGCTGGAGGAGCACCTGGCCTCCCTCCCGGCCCGGTCCAGACGCGCCCTCTCCGGCGGCTCGCCCGACGAACTCCGGGCCCTCCTGGAGGACGCGGCCCTCCACCTGGCCCTGGCCCGGGAAGCGGACGCCCGCGGGATTGCCCCCGCCCCCCAGGACCGGGCTGCCCTCCTGAGGGCCTGGGAGCGGGACGTCTCCACCTGGGCCTCCTTCCTGGGGCTGGCAGAGGTGGCGGAGGACGCCCTCCCGCAGGCCAGCCTCGACGCCCTCCGCTCCAACGACCAGAACGCCCGCATCGCCCGGCAGGAGATGGCGGAGTTCCATCCGGTGCTGGAGGCGGCCTGGCCGGTTCGCCGCCCCGGCGAGACGGAGGCCACCCGCACTCCGGCCCGGCTCGCCCTCCCCTCCCTCCCGGAAGAGGGCTGAGCGCCCCCGTGTCCCCGGCCCGACGAACGTCCCGCACCTCACGGCAGCGGAAGCTCCAGCTCCTGGCCGGCTTCGGCCTCTGGTTCGCGCTCCTGTGGGTCTTCTGGAACACACCGGTGGTCTACCCGGTCCAGGTGTTCGTGGTCTTCCTCCACGAGATCAGCCACGCCCTGGCTGCCCTGGCCACCGGCGGCCACGTGGTCCGCATCGAGCTCACCCCCCGCCTGGGCGGGCTCTGCCATTGCCCGGGCGGGAACGCCTTCGTCACCCTCTCGGCCGGCTACCTGGGCTCCCTCCTCTGGGGCGGGCTCCTCTTCGAGACGGGCCGGAAGGCCGGATCCCGGGCCCCGGCCCTCCTCTCGGCCACCGGGGTGGGCGTCGTCCTCCTCACCCTCCTCTGGGTCCGGGGCACCTTCGGCCTCCTCTTCGGGCTCCTCTTCGGCACGGCCCTGGCGCTGGCAGCTCCCCGCCTGGGTCGGGGCGCCGCCCGGGTCGCCCTCATGGCCCTGGGGCTCACCAGCGTCCTCTACGCCATCCTGGACATGAAGTCCGACATCCTGGACCGGCCCCACCTCCGCTCCGATGCCCGGATGCTCGCCGAACTCACCGGCGTGCCCACCGTGGCCTGGGGCCTCCTCTGGATCGGCCTCGCCCTTGCCTTCGCCGCCTGGCTCCTCCGCCGGGCCTGGCGGGATGCCTGAACCGCTGTCCCGCCTCCATCTTCCCGCTGGAGGCCACCCCCCTCTTGTGCCCTCGCCCCGGGCCCCCATAGCTTTCTGGCGTTCCCCGATATGCGGGGGATGGGCCGGAGTCGCTTCCCGCCGAGGGGACGATTTCCCGGACCTCGGGCCCCGAGCCCGACGGTGCTGTGCCCGATGTCGTCCCCAAAAAGGAGGTGATCCCTTGTCTAGTCCCAGTACTCCATCCAGCCTGGCATGGGCAAGCGGTCGCTGATCAGAGTTCTGACAGCTGGTCAGACCGAATGCTGTTCGTGACCTGAGCGCGGCTGCGCCAGGCTGGACGGCGTGACAGACGCCCTCGTCGGACCTTCGGGTTCGGCGGGGGCGTTTTCGTTGCCGGTTACCCCCGCGTGCCGATCACCCCCGCGCGTACTCGGGCTCCCGGCCCGGCGTCCACTTGATGTTGCACCCGATGGACGGGGTCTGGTCCTGGCTCACCTCGTCTCCCCGGAGCACTGCGTTCACCGCCTCCCGGAGGTCCCGCCCCGTCACCGGCACGTCGTTTCCGGGCCGGCTGTCGTCGAACTGGCCCCGGTACACCAGCACACCGTCGCCATCGAAGACGTAGAAGTCCGGGGTGCACGCCGCCCGGTAGGCCTTCGCCACCTCCTGCGTGGCGTCGTGGAGGTAGGGGAAGGGCCAGTCCCACTCGGCCTTCGCCTTTGCCATCATCTCCGGCGAGTCCTGCGGATGGGACTCCACGTCGTTGGACGAGATCGCCACCACCCCCACTCCCTTCAGGATCGCGTCGCGGCCGAAGCGGGCCAGCTCCTCCGCAATGTGCTTCACGAAGGGGCAGTGGTTGCAGACGAACATGACCACCAGGGCAGGCGCATCCCGGAATTCTTCCAGCGTCACCGTGCTCCCTTCGGTGTCGGGGAGCGAGAAGGACGGGGCGGGAGTGCCCAGGGGGAGCATGGTGGAGGGCGTACGGGCCATGGGATCGTCTCCGTGGGGGTTCGAGATGGGGGATGGCGGGCCGGGCGACTCCCGACTCCGGGCTCCTCTCCCCTACCCGGCCCCGGGGGCTCCGATCCGGGAACCTGACGCCGGCAGCGGT
Source organism: Gemmatimonadales bacterium (assembly GCA_007692505.1). GTDB lineage: Bacteria > Gemmatimonadota > Gemmatimonadetes > Longimicrobiales > Gaopeijiaceae > REBX01. Next base: position 4,164 of record REBX01000186.1, read on the forward strand.
GGTTGAACTCCCCCATGACCCCCTCTCGCGTCGTTTCCCTGGCCTGCTCCAATACCGAAATCCTCCACGCCCTGGGGTGCATCCACCGCCTGGTGGGGGTGGACTCCCACTCGGACTTCCCGGAGGACGCCCTCGAGGGCCTGCCCCGGCTGGGTCCCGACCTGGAGATCGACCCGGAGCTGGTGGAGGCGCTGGAGCCCGACCTGGTCCTGGCCTCCCTCACCGTCCCCGGACACGAGACGGTGGTGGAGGCCATGGAGGCCCGGGGGCTTCCCGTGGTGGTCCTCGCCCCGCAGCACCTCCACGAGATCCCCGACAACGTGCGCCTGGTGGCCCGCCTCCTGGACGTGGAGGAGCGAGGGGAGGCGCTTGCCCTCCGCCTCGAGGAGGAGCTGGTGGCCCCCTCCACCCGGGACCCGGAACCCGACGACCCGTCCATCCTGGTCCAGTGGTGGCCCAGGCCCGTCATCGCCCCCGGCCGCCGGTCCTGGGTGAACGGGATGATCCGGGCCGCCGGGGGCCGGAACGTGCTGGCCCACGAGGACCGGCCCAGCCGGCCCCTGGAGCCCGAGGAGGTAGCCCACCTGGCGCCCGAGGCCATCGTGGTCTCCTGGTGCGGTGTCCACCCGGACCAGTACCGCCCCGATGTGGTTCGGGACAACCCGGCCTTCCGAGACGTTCCGGCCATCCGGAACGACCGGGTCGTCTGCATTCCCGAGGCCCTCATGGGGCGCCCGGGCCCCCGCCTCCTCCAGGGGCTGGACGCCCTCCGGGACGTGGTGGGCCAGCTTCGTGACCCTCGACCGGCGCCGACCTGACCCACCTCCCTGGTTCCGGTTCCGTTACGGCCCCGGAACGTTCCCCAACCGAAGCCAGGTCCGTACATGAGCAGCATCTGCACGAGCATTCCTTCATGAGCGCCCCTCCCGAAATCCCGGGCTTCCACCACGTCTCCATGACCATCGGGGACCCGGACCGCTCCCTCCGCTTCTGGACCGATGTGCTGGGGCTCCACCGGTGGGACTCCCCTCCGCCGGCCGACCCCGCCCCCGCCCCCGTCTCCACCCCCGCCCCCGACCCCGGGGAGGCTCGGTTCCTGGTGGCCGACGCCGACGGCTCCCCCGGGTCCATCGTGGAGCTGGTCCACGCCCCCGAGGCCCCCTCCGGCCGGTGGGGCGTGGGCGGGATCCACCATGTGGCCCTGGGCACCGAGGACCGCCCTGCCCTCCTCCGCTGGAAGCGCCGGCTGGAGGACCGGAAGTTCCCCGTGTCCGGGCCCTACGACCGGGGCTACTTCCACAGCATCTACTTCCGGGATCCCGACGGCCACGTCATGGAGATCGCCACCCGGGGCCCGGGCTACGACGTGGACGAGCCGGCGGACGCACTGGGGGAGCGATTCATCGAGGCCGACGCCCACGAGGGTCGACTCCGGGAGCAACGGGACGAGGAGTCCATCCAGACCACCTCCCACCCCGAGCCCGTGGACGAGATCGACGGGGAGATGGTCCTCAGGGGCATCCACCACATCACCGGGATCACCGACGACCTGGCGGAGGCGGACCGGTTCCACCGATTCCTCCTGGGGCTCCCCCTTGTGAAGCGCACCGTGAACCAGGACGACGGGAAGACGAAGCACTGGTTCTGGGCCCGCTACGACGGCCGGGAGGTTGCGCCCCGGAGCGCCATGACCCTCTTCGGCTGGCCCGGCTCCGACTACCGGGGGCGGGACGGCCGGGGCGCCACCCGTCACGTGGCGTGGCGGATCCCCGACCACGCCCTGGACGACTGGCACGTGCACCTGGAAACGGAGGGGATTTCCGTTGTCGGCCCCGTGGACCGGGGCTTCACCCGGAGCCTCTCCTTCCGCGCACCCGATGGCCTGGTGGTCCACCTGGCCACGGACGGCCCCGGCCTGGCAGAGAGGGCCCTCGAATCCACGCCTTCCTCCGACCACACCGAATCGCCATGACTGCCGTCATCGACGAGTTCCGCATCTCCGGGCCCCACGCCGCCGGCAACCCCGTCCTCGTCCTCCTCCACGGCCGTGGGTCCAACGAGGACGACCTGCTGCAGCTCGCCTCCCTCCTGAACCGCGACCCCACCGGAGAGGCGGATCCCTTCACGGTGGTGACGCCCCGGGCCCCCTGGCCCGGCGCCCCGTGGGGCTACGGCCCTGGATGGGCCTGGTACCGCTACCTTGGGGAGGACCGCCCCGAGCCCGAGTCCCTGGAGGGATCCCTGGCCGCCCTGGACGACCTCATGGACGGGCTGGAGGACACGCTGGGCACTGCCCCGGGGCCCATCTTCCTGGGAGGGTTCTCGCAGGGGGGCACCATGTCGCTGGCGTGGAGCCTGAGCCGTCCCGGGCGGGTCGCCGGGGCCATGAACCTCTCCGGGTTCCTGGCGGATGCCCCCCAGGTGCAGGACCACCTGGGGAATGCAGAAGGCCTCCCGGTCTTCTGGGGGCACGGCCGAGCCGATCCGGCCATCCCCTTCGCCCTGGGCGAGAAGGGTCGGGCCCGTCTCAAGGAGCACGAGGCGGCGCTGGAGACCTTCGACCACGACGGGGGGCACACCATCACCCCCGGCGAGCTGGAGGCCCTCCGGAGCTGGCTCCGGGAGAGCTGACCCCTCTCCACGTGCCTCCCGGACCGGCGGCCCATCTCCTCCCGGATCAGTCCCCGGAGGCCTTCCCTCCGGCAAGAACCCGATCCACCGTGGCCAGGAACTCGTCCAGGGAGAAGGGCTTGGAGAGGACGGCCCGGGCGCCGAAGAGCGCCGCGTCCTCCAGGGGGCCGCCTGCCTCGCCACCGGCGCCGGAGATGGCGATGATGGGCAGCTCCGGCCAGCGGTCCTGGAGCTCCATGATCGTCTCGATCCCCTCCTTCTCGGGCATGAGGAGGTCGGTGATCACCAGGTCGGGGAGGGAGGCCCCGGCCTCCCGGAGGCCGCGCTCGCCATCCTCGGCTTCCCTCACCACGTGGCCCTTCCGCTCCATGACCTTCCGGAGCGTTCCGCGGAGTGCGGGGTCGTCATCAATGAGGAGAATGTCGGCCATGGATGCGTGCGGACTCCGACAGGAAACGGGTGGAGTGCGGTCCGGTCCGGATCCGGGCAAGGTACAACGAAGTGGCTCCCGGAACGAGGGGCGGAAGGACGGCCCGCCCGGAGGGAGCCGGCGGACCGACCCCCGGCGTCAGCCCGGCGCCATGCCCGATCCCGGCGCCGACTCCCGGGTCCCCGCATCCTCGCCGTACCCGGTGAGCTCCACGTACCCGACTCCGGAAACGGGGCCCTCCGACGAGTCGCCCTCCACCAGGACCGCCCCTTCCCAGTACCGGAAGCTCGTGTTCATCTCCTGGTCCCGGAGCCGGGGTGTCACCTGAAAAGAGAGCCCCTCCGAGGGGATCTCCACCTGCCAGCCCGACGGGTACTCGGCCCCATCCAGGGGGCTTGCCCAGGTGTCCAGCACCTGGATCTCCACGTCGCCGGCCCCCAGCGTCCGGACCAGACCCCCGGGCCCGGAAACACTCCCGTGGTTCAGGGGGTCCGGCAGACCGTCGTCCCGGCGAAGCTCGAAGAACATGAGGTTCCGACCGTCGTCCAGCTGGATGGAGAACCAGTCCCAGCCCACGTGCTCCTCCCCAAGCGCCGACGTGCTCCACTCCCGGTCCATCCATCCCTGGCCCGTCACCCGGACGTCCCGATCGCCCATCTGCACCCGGCCCTCCACCGGCATCCTGGGCCAGGTGAGGTAGTGGGATGCGTTCCCCGGGTCCGGTCCCTTCTGGCTCAGGCCCCGATCCCCTTGCCGCACCATGGGGTGCCCCTCCTCCAGTCGGAGGTCCATGGACGCCTCCCCGTGGGTCGCCCGGAGCCGCAGGGGGAAGAACTCCTCCTCGCCTCCCGCCAGCTCCCAGTCCTCCAGCCAGACCCGGAAGGGCTCGGCCTGTCCGCCGGCCAGCCCCGCCGCCCCCCTCGAGAAGCGCTCTCCGTGCACGTGCCGGCCCGCGTCGATGTCCACCAGGGCGAAGTGGGCCATCCAGGTCTGGTTCGTGCTCCAGGCCGAGCGGCGTTCGGGGACGTCCGGGGTCACCGAGTTCCGGAAGAAGGTGACCTGGAAGCCCCAGGGCCGCCCGTCCTCGTCCTCCAGGTTCCCGGTGAGATACCACCACTCGGTGCGGTACTCGGGATGGGGCCCGTGGTCCCGGGGGAAGACGTAGTCCCGCACCTCGGTGGCCCGGGCGAAGCCCGCCGTGTCTCCCCCGGCAATGGCCTGGGCCGCCGAGAGGGTGGCCCGGACGCCCTCGGGCTCGCCGCCCCCGGAGAGGCGCAGGGCCCACACCACGAGCCCTACCACCAGGAGGCCCAGGAAGAGGAGGGCCCAGGGGGCATGTCGGGACGGGCCTGCATTGGACGTCATGGATCACTCCTCCCGGAGGGCTTCGGCAGGCGAGGTGCGGCTCATGCGCCAGGACGGGTAGATCCCGGCCAGGAGGGCACCCAGAAGGGCCAGGACCAGGGATTGCCAGAGGAGGGCCCCCCCGGCATCGAGCTCCAGGGTCCACCCGAAGGAGCGTCGGTTCACCACATGGATCATGACCCAGGCCAGGAGGAGGCCGGCAGGGAGGGCCAGGAGGCCGGCCACCAGCCCCATGAGCCCCGTCTGGGCCGTGACCAGCCCCCACGTCTGCCTCGGGGTCATCCCGTTGGCCCGGAGAACCCCCAGCTCCCGCACCCGTTCCAGCTGCAGGGCCATGAGGGCGCTCAGGACCCCCACGAAGGCCACCAGGAAGGCCAGGAGCCGGAGGACCCGGGTCACCTCGAAGGTTCGGTCGAACACCTCCATGGTGAGCTCCCGGAGCTCCAGGTTGGAGCGGACCTGCAGGGGCGACTCCCCTCCGGCCAACGCCCGGAGGGCCTCGGCGATGGTGTCGGGGTGGACCCCTCCCTCCAGGAAGAGCCCCAGGGAGGTGAGGTCGGGGTCGTCCCAGTGCCGGTCGTACGCCACCCGGCCCACCATGATGGTGGACATGTCCGAGCCGAAGTCCCGGAACACTGCCCCCACCGGGAGGGCCAGGGTCCCGACGTCGCCGGGGATCCGGAGGGTGTCCCCGGGCTCGATCCCGTGGCGGAAAGCCATGGGCTCCGAGACCAGGAGAACCTCACCGTCCCGGAAGGCCTCCAGGACCTCGCCGGGAGGCCCGATGCGCCCCAGGAGGTCCAGCCCCGACTCCCCGGCGGGGTCCAGGCCGAGGGCCACCAGCCGGGTCATCCCCCACTGGGTGAGGAACTCGGTGCCCCGGTACGTGGAGACCCCCCGGACCCCCTCCAGCTCCCGGGCCTGCCGGTCCAGGCCAGCAGGAAGCCGGCCCTCGGCCCGGGCCGACACGGTGCCCGGGGGGGACACGTACACGTCGGCCTGCAGGGTCACGTCGAGCCACTGGACCACGCTCCCCCGGAAGGACTGGATCATGACGCCCAGGCCCACCGTCACGCTCACGGCGATGACCAGGGCCGCCAGGGCCGGGGCCGTCCGGGAGAGGGACGTCTCCACCCCCCGTGCAGCCATGGCTCCCAGGATCCCGATCCCCCTGCGAAGCACCGGACGGAGCAGGCGGAGGATGGCCACCGACGCGGCGGGAACCACGAGAGCCATCCCCAGGAGAATGGCGAAGAGGCCCGCGAAGGCGGCTCCCAGCGAGCGCTCCGTGAACCCCAGGAGGATGCCGCCCAGCGCCAGGAGAAGGCCCCCGGCCACGGCGGCCACCGGGACCAAGCGGCGCACGCGGGACTCCACGGTGGAGCGGGTGAGGGCCTCCCGGGGCGACACCCCGGCGGCTTCCCGGGCCGGGGGGAGGCTGGCCAGGACGGCTGCGGCCACGCCCAGGAGCCCGCCTCGGAGGAGGACGGCCACGGGGAGGTCCAGCCCTTCCACCGAGACCACGAAGTAGAGGTCGTTGATCGTGCGGGTGACGAGCTGCACCAGGCCCCGCCCCAGCACCGTGCCCAGGAGGACCCCCAGGACGGCGCCCGCCACCCCCAGGACCAGTGCCTCCAGTAGGATCCCCCGGACCACCTGGGAACGGGTGACGCCCAGGGCCCGGAGGGTGCCCAGGAGGCGGCGACGACGCACCACCGAGAAGGTCATGGTGTTGTAGATGAGGAAGACCCCGAAGACCAGGCCCAGGAGGGAGAGGGCCGTCAGGTTGAGGTCGAAGGCCCGGGTCATCTGGGCCATGGTGGCGTCCCGGGCGCCGGCGGGCTCGAGTCGGGCACCGGGGGGGAGGAGGGCCTCGATGCGGGCCTCCAGTTCCGGGCCCCCGTCGTCCGGCAGGATGAGGTCAATGCGGTGAAGGCGCCCTTCCTCGTCCAGGAGCTCCTGGGCCTCCGAGACGTCCACCACCAGGAGGTCCCGAAGTCCCTGCCGGCTCCAGTCGTCCTCCGGGGCCAGGACCCCCACCACGGAGAGGGTGGCGCTCCGGCCGGCCACCACCAGGGGGAGGGGGTCGCCGGTGTCCACCTGGAGGCGGTCCGCCAGCTCCCGGCCCAGGAAGACACTTCCCGCCCGAGCCATGAGGAGGGTGCCGTCGGCGTCGGCGGCGGGGCCTCCGGCCAGGAAGGGACGGAAGGCGGCTTCGGCCAGGGGATCGATGCCCAGGAGGCGCAGGGGGCGCCCCTGGTCATCGGTGTGGACCGCCCAGCCCTCCAGCACGGGGGCCACCTCCCGGAGCCCACCCTCCACCCGGAGGATGGCCGGGAGGGTGTCGGGGAGCCCGGTGGGTCCACCCAGCACCTGATGGGTGGACCGCCCCGTCACCGTCTCGGTGGAGACCCGGAAGGCCTCCCGGGAGGACTCGATGGCCAGGTCCAGCGCCACCGTGATGGCCACGCCCAGCGCCACGCCCAGGATGGTGAGGAGGAGGTGCCAGGGGTGCTGCAGGAGGGTGCGCGAGGAGGCCTTGAAGCGGAGGCTCATCCCGGGGTCCCCGAGGCGCGTGCGACTCGCTCCAGAACCTTCCCCTCCCGGATGTCCAGGATCCGATCCGCCCGGCCTGCGGCGCTCTCCGAGTGGGTGACCATGAGGAGGGTGGTGCCCGATGCGGCCACCATGGACTCCAGGAGCTCCAGGATCCCGGCACCGGTGAGCTGGTCCAGGTTGCCGGTGGGCTCGTCGGCCAGGACCAGCTCGGGCTGGTGGACCAGGGCCCGGGCCACGGCGATGCGCTGCTGCTCGCCGCCGGAAAGCCGATCCGGCCAGGCAGCGGCCCGGTCGCCCAGCCCCACCTGCTCCAGGAGATGGCGGGCCCGGCCCCGGTCCGCTTCGGTGGTGCGCCCCGCCAGCTCCAGGGGGAGGAGGAGGTTCTCCTCCACCGTCAGGGTGGGGAGGAGGTTGAAGAACTGGAAGACGAAGCCGATCCGGTCCCGCCTGAAGAGGGTGCGGTCCCTCTCGCTCAGCCGGTGGAGATCCGTGCCCGCCACTCGCACCTCACCTGCGTCGGGGACGTCGATCCCGCTGATGAGGTTCAGGAGGGTGGACTTCCCCGAGCCCGAGGGGCCCAGGAGGGCGGCGAACTCTCCGCCGGCCAGACGGAAGGAGACGCCGTCAAGAACGCTCCGGGTTCGGCCCGCCTCCCGGAAGGAGCGACGGACGTCCCGGAGTTCCAGGACGGAGGAGTCGGTGTCTGGCTGAGAAGTGGTCATGCCCGGTCCGGTTGAAGGTCCGGGCGAGCTACCCCCGCCCGCCTCGCGGGTTCGGGGTCGGCGGCCGGAGGGGGGTCAGTCCTTCCCGTCGCCGTCCTCTGCCAGGCCGAGCTGGGCCGGGAGGGTCACCAGGTCCCTGACCTCGTAGGTGCGGGGGCCACGGGGGAGTTCGATGGTCACCTCCTCGCCGGGACGGGCACCCAGGAGCCCCCGACCGATGGGCGAGGCGATGGAGACGTGTCCGCCATCCAGGTCCATGAAGTCTCCGGCCACCAGGCTGAAGGTCATCTCCTCCTCGAGCTCCTTGTCGAAGATGGTGACCTTGCTCCCGAAGCCCACCCGGTCCGCCGGCATGGTCTCCACGTCGATGCGGGAGAGCTCGGACATGCGCTGCGAGAGATGCTCGATGCGGGCCTGGACGAAGGACTGCCGCTCCAGAGCGGACTTGTACTCGGCATTCTCACGGAGGTCGCCGAGCTCCACGGCCTTGGAGATCCGGTCGGGAAGCTCCACGTTGAGCTCGTGGGAGAGCTTCTCGATCTCCTCCTCGATACGGCTCCTGATCTCGTCCAGCATTGGGGGCCTCACTCGGCGAACGACGTAAAAGTCCGAAGGCCCGGCCTCCCGCGGGGGGCGGGTGACGGGCCTGCGGCTCCGCGATGGGCAATCGGTTCCCGGACGGGAAGCGACGTATTTGACCCAAATGATAGCCTCGGGGACCCGCCCTGTGAAGCCCCCCGTCCCGGCGAGGGGGCCGAAAAGCCGCTCGGTGCCTCGCAGGATCTGCCCTCCGGCCGGAGTTGACCCTCCCTCGCGCTTTTGATAGCTTCTTTTCGTTAGTGATTCTCAACAGTGTCTCGCCACGCCCGCCGAAATCCGGATGAAACGACTCTTCCCCCACCCCTGGGGTTGGGCCTCCCTGGCCCCCATTGCCTGCGCCATCCACTGCGTGGCAGCCCCGTTGGCCGTGGCCATCTCCCCTTCCCTGGCACCGGGCAAGGCCGCCGAGTGGGGCCTCCTCCTCCTGACGGCGGCTCTGGTGGCGTGGGCGATCCCCGCAGGATTCCGGCGCCATGCCGAGTGGGTTCCCATGGCCCTGGTGGGGGTCGGGCTCGCCATCTGGGTCGTGTCTCTCATGCACGTGGTCCACGCGGTCCCCGAGGAGCTCACCACCGTCCTGGGCTCCATGACGGTGGCTGGAGGGCTCTTCATGAACGCCCGGATCAGCTGCGATGCGCCGGGCGAGGCGTGCAATGCGTGCGAGGCCGAGGACGCCGAAACCGCTGCACCGCAGGTGGCCGGCGCCTCCGTTTCCGCCGTTCCTTCCGCCTCCACCCCCGCCGTCGGTCATGCAGAGAGACACCAGGCAGCGTAAGGCCATCCGCCGGGCCCTCGTGGACGCCGGCCATCCCCTCAGTCCGCAGGAGCTCCACGATGCCGCCAGCGAGGACGTCCCCGGTCTGGGCATCGCCACGGTCTACCGGAACCTGAAGGCGCTGGGAGAGGCCGGGTTCCTGGAGACGGTGGAGCTCCCCGGCGAGCCTCCCCGCTACGAGGTGGCGGGAAAGGGCCACCACCACCACTTCCACTGTCGGAGCTGCGACCGCGTCTTCGAGGTGGATGGGTGCCCCGGGAACCTGGACCGGATCACTCCTCCGGGATTCCGCCTGGAGGACCACGAGTTCGTCCTGTACGGGCGCTGCGAGAGCTGCGCGGCCTGAGGGGCTGCCGGCCCTGACGTCGGAGCGACGACGGGTGCCCGGTGGGGACAGCCGGAGCCCGTGCCACCTGTGAGCGCTCCTCCGCTCACCCCTCCCCCACCCCGGCCGCCCGCGCCGCGCTGGTTGCGGGCGTAC
>REBX01000232.1 GCA_007692505.1 Gemmatimonadales bacterium
AAAGGTGGGGTTGCCTGGCGAGGTGTTGTCGGCGGGCTCGTCCAGGAATGCGTGGGCCGCCCGGACGGCTTCGTTCAGCGCGGCGCCGTGGGCGCCCACCGGCAGCCGGATTCCGTGCACCTCGGTCCACCACCAGCGATCCTCGTCCCAGGGCAGTGCCTCCAGGGCAGCCGCGATTCGCCGGGACACGTGCTCCCCTTCGGTTCGACCCCGCTCCAGGGCGGAGCGCAGGGAGTCGGCGTCGGGCCCCATGGCCTCGATCCTGTGGATGAGGTCGAGCTCCTCCTGCGTCTCCCACTCCCGGACCACCTCGATGGTGACCCGATCGTCCAGGTAGGATGCCACCTGGTCGGGGACGGGCTCGGGAACGGGCGAGTCGGCGCAGCCTGCAGCCAGGAACAGCGGGAGGACGGCGTACACCGGAAGCCGGGCGACGAGAGACGGCATGTCCACTCCGGGTGGCGAGGCGGAACGTGACAGGGCGCAAGCGTGACAGGGCGCTACGTGAGGATACGCACCTGGCCAGGAGAAGCGCAACATTCGGTCGGGGGCCGCGGGGCGTTAGGTTCGTGATTCATGAAGCGTGAACTGACAGGAATTCCATGGCAAAGCAGAAGTCCCTGAGGCCCCACGACGTGAGCGTCCTCCTCCAGCTGGCCATCCAGCCGAACTCGACGTTCCGGGAGCTGGCCTCTCGGGTCTCGCTCAGTCTGGGGGAGACCCACAACGCCGCCAAGCGGCTCGAGCTGGCAGGGCTGTTCAGGATGGATGAACGGGCGTTGAGCCTGCCGGAAACGCTGGAGTTCCTGGTCAGTGGGGTGCCCTATGCGTTCCCCCCTCAGGTGGGGGCCCCGGCCCGGGGAATCCCCACCGCCCTCGCGGCCCTGCCCCTCCTGGGAGACTTCCCCTCGGGCCCGGTGGTCGTGTGGGCGGATCGGCGCGGGGGGAGCCGAGGCGATACCCTGGTCCCCCTGTCCCCCGCCGTGGGCGACATCTGGGAGCGGAACCACCAGCTCTACTCCCTGCTCACCGTCGTCGATGCCCTCCGGGTGGGCCGTCCGAAGGAGAGGGAGCGGGCCCGGGAGCACCTGGAGCTGGTCCTCACGTCGCTTCGGATCCAACAGGAGGCGCCCAGCGCGGTGTCGGACTGAAGCACGGCGTCGAATCCGTGCGGGGCCCGCCGCCCATCGCTCCCGGAGGGGGCTCAGATCGCATCCAGTGGATTCAGGATGCGCGCCAGGTCCCGGTTGCTCACGTGGGTGTACACCTCGGTGGTGCGGGTGGAGCTGTGGCCCAGGAGCTCCTGGATGTAGCGGATGTCCGTCCCGCTCTCCAGGAGGTGGGTGGCAAAGCTGTGGCGGAGCACGTGCGGGGTGACCCGCTTGGCCAGACCGGCCCGACGCGCTACGCGAGCCACCGTCTTCTGGATGCTCCTCGTGGTGAGATGCCTGCGACCGTTGCCCCCTGGAAAGACCCACTCCGAGTCTCCCTCGGTGAAGCCCATGTGATGGGCCACCGCGCGTGCGCAGCGGTCCGAGAAGAGGGTGTAGCGGTCCTTCGCCCCCTTGCCGGCCCGGACTCGCACCACGCCCCGCTCTGCGTCCAGGTCTTCCCGGCGGAGCCGAACGAGCTCGCTCACCCGGAGGCCCGTGGAGTAGAGGAGCATGACCACGGCCCGCTGGTGGGGGGTGCTGGCGTGGTCGATGAGCCGCCGCACCTCGGTCCGGCTCAGGACCACGGGGAGCCGGCGAGCGCGCCTGGGCCGGGGGATCCGCTCCACCACCAGGGGCCGGCGTCGGACGTGGATGAAGAAGAGCCGAAGGGCACTCACCGCCTGGGAGTGATAGGAGCGAGACACCCCCCGCTCCTCCACAAGGTGGACGAGGTAGCGGCCCACATGGGCTTCGGAGACCTGGTCAGGGTCGGTCCCGACATGCTGGCCGAAGCTCCGCAGGTGAGACCGGTACACCTTCCGGCTCTGCCTGGAGAATCCCCGGAGCACCATGACCTCGTCTGCAGATGCGATGGCGGCCACCCAGAGGTCGTCCGCCCCCGACGCCCCGTGTCCGGGAATCTCGAGGGTCGGGTACCGCGTCCGGAGCGCCTTGATCGAGTGGGACGACGCCGGCACCGCCCAGAGTCGCCGCCCCGGATCCCAGGTGCGGCCCGGAAGGTTCAGCTTGATCCAGTCCCGAGCCTCGGGGTCCCACCGGGTGGGTTCGAGGAGGAGCTCGTCCTCCCGTTCCTGGAGGACCCGGAAGGGCGGTGGGGTGGGGCTGGAGGCGGGCGTGGATGGCGGCATGGGGCTCGAAGGCTGGGAGGGCTCGACCCTTCAGCTTCAGCCGGGAAGCGAGGCGAAGACATGGCAGGATCGGCCGGCCCCGTGACGAACCGGGCAACCGTGCACCGCGCGGCCCCGAACCCCTCGTTCGGAAACCCGCCCGCCACCTTTGCGAACCCCTGACTCGCGGTGGCCAGGATGGCCGAACTTGCGCGAAGCCTTCCAGACCGGGCAGTATGGGAGGATTAGGTGGGAGTGGGAAGAGTGCGGTTTCCAGAACCAACACGCCGGAAGTTCGCCCCTCCCCGAGCCCAACTCCTGACCAGGCAGGTCGGGAGTTGGGAGTTATACGAAATGCGTACCCCGGGCCACGAGACCGCACTTGAACCTTGATATGGAAAGTTTGCACATGAGTCCTATCGAGCATTTCCAACCCAGGTTCGTTTCGTTGCGGAACCATCCAACGCTGAACGAGCAATGGGTTCAGGCGCGCATCGCCGAGGACCCGTCGATTCTTGGGCTTGGCGATTTGGTGCTGAAGGATAAGGAGAGACTCCAGCCGGGTGCGGGCCGACTCGACTTGCTC
>REBX01000073.1 GCA_007692505.1 Gemmatimonadales bacterium
ACCCCCCGCCCGCTCAGCTGCTGACTGCCTGCCGCCACCCGGCCCGCCTGCCGCCGCCGGCTGGCACACACCACCCGGAACGGCCGCCTGCAGAGGCCCCCCTACTTCTTCGGCGGACGCGCCGGGCGGATCTCCACCTTCGAGGGGAGGGCGTTGGGCGGGAAGGCCACCAGGTCCAGGACCACGCCGGCAATGTCCTCGCCGGTCAGCTTCCAGTCGGCCTCCGGATCGGGGCCGCCCTCGAAGAAGTGGGTGTTCACACTGCCCGGCATGATGCACGACACCCGGACCCCCTCGTGGCGGAGGTCCAGCATCATGGCCTCCGTCATCCCGGTGAGCCCGAACTTGGTGGCGTTGTAGGCGACGCCGCCCGAGAAGGCGTTCCGGCCGGCCAGCGACCCGATGTTCAGGATCCAGGCCTCCCCGGGCGCCTTGGCAGCCCTGGCGATCAGATGGGGAACGGCGGCCTTCGAGCAGTGGAAGACGCCATCCAGGTTCGTCCGGATCTGCACGTCCCAGTCTGCAGGATCCATCTCCTGCAGCGGGGCGAAGATGCCCAGCCCGGCGTTGTTCACCAGGAGGTCGAGCCCCCCGAACTCCGCCACGGTGCCCTCCACCAGGGCCCGACAGGCCTTGGGGTCCCGGACGTCGCAGGGGATGCCCACGGCTGCCCCCTCCCGGATCTCGTTCAGCTCCGCGGCTGCCGCCTTCACGTCGGCGGCGGTCCGACTGGAGACGGTGACCCGGGCGCCGGAGCGGACGAAGGCCTCGGCGATGGCCCGGCCGATCCCCTTCGAGCTCCCCGTGACCAGGGCCACCTTGCCGGTGAGGTCGGGACGGGCGTGGCGGGCACCGGGGATGGCGAAGGCGGGGGTGGCGACAGAATCGAACGCGTGGCTCATGGAAACTCCAGGTGCGAAGAGGGAGGGAGGCGGCGGCCGGCGAGGGCGAACCCACCGAGTCCCGGGACCGGGCAGATCGCCGGCCCCGGTGGATTTTCGGCCCCGTCCGTGACACGTTGCGGGCTCTCAGGCGTACCTCGAAGGGGCGCCGACGTTTCGCGGGGCGCCGACGTTCCGCCCTGCGCGGCCGCTCCCCTGCGCGGACGCTCCATTCCCGCGCGCCGGGGCTCCCCCCCTCGGATGGGGGGCTCCCCCTGCGTGGTCGGACCTTACCTGCGTGGTCGGGCTTTGCCTGCGTGGTTGATCTTCCCCTGCGTGGTCGGGCTTCGCCTCGCTGGGGCACTTCCCTCGATGCGGCCCTTGTCCAGTCAGCCCCTGCCCAGTCGGCCCCTGTCCAGTCGCCCCCAGCCCTTCGACCCCTTCCTCCTCCAGCCCCCTGCCCTCCCGTGCCTCCAGTCGCCCTCGTCACCGGCGGTGCCCGACGCGTCGGCCGCGCCATCTCCCTGGGGCTGGCCGACGCCGGCTTCGACCTCGTGGTGAACTACAACAGCTCGGCCCGGGAAGCCGACGAAGTGGTGGCCCTGGTGGAGTCCATGGGCCGGCGAGCCATTGCCGTGGAGGGAGATGTCTCCGTGGCCGCAGACGTGGAGGCAGTGGCCGAGGCCACCCGGGACCGCTTCGGTCGCCTGGACGTCCTGGTGAACAACGCGTCCATCTTCCCCCAGACCCCCTTCCTGGAAATCGAGGAGGTGGAGTGGGACCGGGTCATGGCGGTGAACCTGAAGGCCCCCTTCCTCCTGGTGAAGGCCATGGCCGACGACCTCACCCGGGCCCGGGGCAGCGTGGTGAACCTGGTGGACCTCTCGGCGATCCAGCCCTGGGTGGAGCACCCCCACCACGCCGTGTCCAAGGCGGGGCTCCTCCATCTGACCCGCGTCATGGCCCGGGCCCTGGCCCCCCACGTCCGGGTGAACGCCATCGCGCCGGGGGCCGTCCTCCCCCCGGAGGATTACACGGAGGAGGACCTGAAGCGGTCCGCGAAGAAGGCCGCCCTGGGCCGGATCGGCTCCCCCGACGACGTGGTGGAGACCGTCCTCTTCCTCCTCCGCTCCGGCTTCATGACCGGCGAAGTGGTGGTGGTGGACGGCGGCCGGCAGCTGGGGTTCTGACGCCCGGCGGTCCCACGGACCCCCGCTGGGGCGCCGCCCCCCCGCCACCCCGCCCCTCGACCCCGGCCACGCGGGCCTCGATTCGCCCTCCCGCCCCTAGCCCCCGGCCGCCCCCAAGGGGGCTGCCCCGACCCCTCGTACCGACCTCCGGGCCCATGTATGGATGGCGGGCGGCAGCGCCGCCCACCCTTTATTAGTTTTTTATATATCGTGCTGCACCGGCAACGGTGGCACTTCGCATTTCCCGTTTGCACCGGCGAGGAACACACCGCCCTGCAGGCTCACCGGCCTCGCGCTGCCCCCGCACCATTGCCGTCCCGTCCCGCACCATTGCAGGCCCGTCCTGCACCACTGCCGTCCCGTCCCGCACCATTGCAGGCCCGTCCTGCACCACTGCAGGCCCGTCCCGCACCGCTGCGGGCGCATCCCACACGCGTCTTCCATCGTGGGCGCACCCCACATCATCGCGGGCGCATCCCACCCGCGTCTTCAATCATGCGCGCACTCCGCACCATCGCAGGCGCATTCTCCACCCTGGCCCCATCCCGCATCATTCCAGGCGCATTCTCCACCCTGGCCCCATCCCGCATCATTCCAGGCGCAGCCGGTGGGGAGCGGGAAAAACTCGGATCCGGGGGTTTTGGACACGGCGAGATCCGAGTTCTTCCCGGAGACCGGGAACAATACGGATCTGCTTTCCGGGGCGGGCCAGACGCATCCGGATTCTTCCCGGCCCCCGGGAAAAACGCAGATGTCGATCTCGCGAAACCACTCACATCTGACTTCTTCCCG
>REBX01000116.1 GCA_007692505.1 Gemmatimonadales bacterium
TCCTGCTCCTGGGCCTCCAGGTCTCCGTTCCGGCGACTGCAGAGCAGGCCCCGCTGGCCGCTGCGAAGGCGGCCATACCCGCCGCCCCGGACCCCTGCCGCGAAGCGCTGGACGAGGCCCTGGCGGCCATCACCCGGGGTGAGGGCGCCGAGGCTGCGCGGATCTTCTCCCAGGGGCTGGAGGTTTGTCCGGAGCACCCCGGCCTCCTCCGGGAGTTTTCCGCCCTCCGGTTCCGACAGAACCGACACCCCGAGGCACGGGAACTGGCCCACCGCCTCCTGGAGGTGGAGCCAGGGGACGAGTGGGCCCTGGACCTGGTGGCCTCCACCCACTACATGGAGGGGGCGGCCCTCGAGGCCCTGGATGCCTGGAATCGCATCGACCGTCCGGTGGTCACCGAGGTCCGGTCCGGTGTGCTTCACCCGGAGCTCGTCCTCCGCATCTCGGGGATCCGCAAGGGGAGGGTCCTCCGGCCCGGGGACCTGGCGGGAGCCGACGCCCGTCTTCGGGATCTCCCAGCCGCCCGCCGGGGCAGGGCCGACCTGAGACCCCTTCCCGGGGGCGAGGCAGCGGTGGCCCTGGAAGTGGAGCCCCGCGCGCGTCATCCCTTCCACCTGCTGGACATCCCGGGGCACCTGGTTCGGGGTGTCCGGGGCGAGGTGAACCTGCAGACGGCAGACCTGGCAGGTCACCTGGAATGGAGCCGGCTCCGCCTCCGCAGGGACGGTTCGCTCCGGAGCGCCCGGGGTACATTGGTGCATCCGGTCCCAGGCGTGCTCCCGGTGCCGGGGACCGGGCTCCTGGCCTGGGAGGGCGGTGTGGAGCGGGCCCGCCGGGCCAGGGGGCCGGGCGCCCCCTCCGTCCTCGAGCGCCACCGCTCCGTGGGACTCCTCCTGGTTCGCAGGGCCCCCGACCGGCTCCTGCTCTCGGCGGGAGGCGGGCTGGAGGACCGGCGCACCTTCGAGGCCGGGGGCGGACGTCGTGGGGGATGGTACCTCCTGGGCTCGGGACGGTTCACCCCCCGCCAGCCGGCCTCGGAGGGGGGCCTCCCGTGGCGCCTCGAGCTCGAGGTGGAGGGCGGCAGCGCAGGTGGGGCGGAGTGGGCCCGGACCCGGGCGCTGGCCTCCATCCGGGTGGAGCCGCGCTCTGGCTGGGAACTGGGACTGCTGGGCCGCATGGATGCGGTCTCCACCGATATCCCCCTGGATCGGGAGCCCCGCTTCGGGGCGGATCGCTCGGCAAACCGCCTCATGCGAGCACGGAACACCACCGGCAGCGGCGGAGTCCTGAGACCGGCCTTCCCCGGTCGGGCCTGGGCTTCGGGGACCCTGGAGGTGACCCGTTGGGGGACCGGCACCGCCCGCAGCTTCGTGGGCCTGGCTGCCGTGGCCGACGGCGCCCACGTCCTCCGCTCCCGTCCCGAGGTGGAGGGTCCCCGCCGGGGGGTGGATGCGGGCATCGGGCTCCGACTCCGCGAACCCGGGGGGGAGGGACGGGCCCGGATCGACTGGGCCATGGACCTCTCCGGAGGGGGGTCCAGGCTGTCGGCGGCCTGGGAGCGCAGGATCGGGCTGCCGGGGCTTCGCTGACCTGATGCCGCCCACCGGGCCGGCGGGGGACTGGCGGCCAGACGGGCCCTTGCCTACTCTCGGCATGTCCTCGGTCCGGCAACCCCCGCTCCCGGATCCTTTCGGCCTCGCATGGGGAACAACCACGCATCCCCTCGACGTCGTTCCACCCAGCCATCGGAGCGAGACCCCATGAATGCTTTTCTTTCCCTTTCCGGCCGGATCCTCGCCCTCCTCCTCGTCCTCACCCTGCCCCTGGCAGCCCAGGATGCGGAGGAGGGGGTCGATGACCGGCCCGGCGTAGCCATCCTTCCCTTCACGGACGGCGGGTCGTTCGGAGCCGACCGCGAGGACCTGGCGGCCCTGAGCGTGGGGCTTCAGCAGATCCTCATCACCGAGCTCCAGCAGAACTCCCAGCTCCGGATCGTGGACCGCTCCGTCCTCCGGGAGGTCCTGGAGGAGCAGGACCTGGCGGAGGAGGGAAGGGTCGACGCAGCCACGGCAGCCCGGGTGGGCCAGATCGTGGGCGCCCGGTACGTGGTCACCGGGGGATACATGGACCTGAGCGGCGACTTCCGCCTGGACGCCCGCATCGTGGACGGCGAGACGACGGAGACCCCCTGGTCCGATTACGTCCGGGGCGACCGGAGCGACCTCTACGCCCTCCTGGTGGACATGGCCGGGAAGATCACCAGTGGCGCCGACCTGCCCGCCCTGCCCATGGAGGTCCGGGAGGAGCGGGAGGCCCGCCCCATTCCCCCACAGGCCATCACCCTCTATTCCAGGGCGCAGGTCCTCCAGGACGTCGGGCAGACGGACCGGGCCCGGGAGCTCTACCAGCGCATCGTCAGCGACTTCCCCGAGATGACCGAGGCCGGAGAGGCCCTGGAGCAGCTGGACGGGGAGGCCTGATCGCGGGGGCTGCGGTGCCGGGTCGTGGGAGGGGGCCCCGGGCGCTCCCGGCACCGGGGTGTGGGGAGGGCCCGTCTGTTCCGGCCCTCACCCCGGTGCGTTTGACCTGGCGGCCTCCAGGAGGAGCCGGAGGCGCTGGGCGGGCACCACCACCACCAGGCCGCCCCGGGCCGTGCGCTCGCCTCCCATGACCACCCCCACCAGGCGGCCGTCCCCGTCCAGGACCGGACTCCCACTGGCGCCGGGCTCTCCCCAGCCCTGCACCAGCAGTTCGCCCTCTCCGCTCTCGCTGACGATGCCGGCAGAGACCAGGGGTCGGGCCGGGGCCCGTTCCGATTCCGGCACGGACGGGTCGGGGGTGCTCCCCAGCGGGAAGCCCAGGATGGCCACCGGGTCCCCCGGCGCAGGTCTCCCCTCGCCCAGGTCCTCCAGGTAGGGCACCTGGCTCCCGATGGTGCCGGCCCGCAGGAGGGCCAGGTCGTCGGTGTCGGCCCGCCTCACCTCCTCGGCAGGCCAGATCTGGCGGGAGTCCGCGAACTGGATGGCGACCTGCCGGGGCGTGTCGGTTCCGGACTCCCCCTCCAGGAGGTGCCGGGACGTGGCGATGACCGCTCCTGCGGTCACGGCGAATCCGGTTCCCGTTGCCACCTTGCCGTCGGATCCCTCCACGAACACCTGCACCACGGCCCGCCGAGCCCGCTCCTCGATGCGGTCGAAATCCAGGGTGGCGGCGAGCTGCTGGCGGCCCAGCGCCTGGGTGGCCTCCTCCAGCTCGCGCCGGAGCTCCTCCATCTCGACCGTGCGGCCCTGGCCCTCCCGGGCCTCCCCATCCCGCAGGGCATTCCGGAGGCGGGTGACCTCGGCCCGGGAGGCCTCCAGGCTCCGGTCCAGCTCGTCCAGGACCCCGGTGGCCCGGGCCTCCCGCTCCAGGAGGCTGTCCACCGCGGCCTCCAGTTGGGCCCGCTCCGCCTCCCAGTGGGCCCGATCCTCCCGCTCCCCCCGGACCACGAGGACGCCGGCTGTCCCCATCACGGCCAGGAGGGCAGCAGAAACCAGCCCCACGGTCCAGGCCCGCTTCCGTCCTCGGCGCCTCAGCCGGGCCGTGTTCGTCTCGCCGGTCCGGAACCGGGCCGTGGGTCCCTCGGCACCAAACCGGAGGAGGTCGCCGTCGGCCAGGGTCTCGGCGTCCCGGATCCGCCGCCCGTTCAGCCAGGTCCCGTTCCGGCTCTCCAGGTCCCGGACGACCCAGCCTCCCTCCATGGGCTCCAGGGCGGCGTGCTCCCGGGAGACGTCCAGGTCCACCTCGGCGTCCAGCGGGATGGACACCCGGGGGGAGCGCCCCACCGTGTAGCTCCGGCCGCCCACCAGGTGGAATCGGCTCCCGGCCCGCCCTCCCTCCAGGACCTCCAGCCGGGCCTCCGGGGCAGGGGTCCCGTCGGCTCGCAGGGGGGGCTCCCGTCCCGGAACACCGTGGGGGGCCATGGGTCAGGCGGCCCCGGAGTCTGCAGGATGGAAGGGCTGGCGTCCAACCCGGTCCGACTCGACGGGCGCCTCCAGGCCGGGACCCGAGGCTCGAGCTGCCAGGACGGTGATGTTGTCGGGGCCGCCCCCGTCGTTCGCCAGGTCCACCAGGGCCCGACAGAGGTCCAGGGGCGCGCTGTGGCGCCCGGCCTCCGTGCCGATGGCCTCGTCGTCCACGGGCCCCGTGAGCCCGTCGCTGCACAGGAGGAGGAGATCGCCCTCCCGGAGCCGCTGCCAGGTCAGGTCCACCCGGACGTCGGGGGCCACCCCCAGGGCCTGGAGGAGGACGTGGCGCTGCGGGCTCCGACGGGCCTCCGCTGCGGTGAGGGCGCCGGCATCCAGCATCTGCTGCACCACCGACTGGTCCCGGGTGAGCTGCACGGTGCGGCCATCCCGGACCAGGTAGGCCCTGGAGTCACCCACCTGGGCCAGGTAGATCGTGCTCCCCAGGATCCCGGCGGCGGTGAGGGTCGTCCCCATCCCGTCCAGGGCCGGGTCGTCGGAAGCCATCTGGAAGAGGTGGGCATTGGCAGTCTCCACGGCCTCCTTCAGGTTCCGGGCAAAGGCGTCTGCCGTGTGGGCCCCGGCCCGGTTCCAGCCCGACAGGACACGGTCCGCCACCCGGAGCACAGCCTGCGAACTGGCCGTGGCCCCCGCTGCGGCCCCGCCCATCCCGTCGGCCACCACCAGGACGCAGCCCCGTGGGCCCGGCACCAGGGTGCGGTCCACCTCCGCCACCCCGTCCTCGCCGGCAACGGGCCGGGAGTGGAGGATCCTGGGGGCGTCCGAGTCGGACGGCATGGAGAGGACCAGGTAGCTGTCCTGGTTCTCCTTCCGGACCCGGCCCGGGTGGGTCACGGCGGCCAGTCGGAGCTCGACCCCCACCTCCTCCGGAGCCGGGCTCACCGGCCACCTCCGCCGGAGCGATAGCGGTCCAGGAGGTTCACGTAGCCCGGCTGGGGATTCAGGCGCACGGCCTCCTCCAGCCACTCCAGCCCCTGGATGGAATCGCCCAGGGGGATCATGGAGGACCCCACCAGGTAGGCCGCCATGGCGCTGTCGGCCCGGGACATGTCGGCCCCGGACCAGGCGGCCCAGGAGGAGTCCCGCACCGCGGCCAGGGTGGTGGGCCCCAGGTCGTCGTCCTCCGTGCCGGCCAGGAGCTGGCGGAGGAGGAGTTCCTCCACGTCCATCCCCTGGATGCTCACCTCCCGGAGCTCCGAGGGCCGGGGGAGGCCCTCCTCCTCGTCCTCGGCAGGGTCCGTCGCCGGGGGGACCGGGTCCGGGTCCGGGAGGTCGTCGTCGGGAGTGGTCCGGTCGGGATCGGGGGTGTCGGTGGCCGCAGGGGGCGGGTCCACCGGGTCCGGGTCGGCATCTGCGTCCGCCGCCGGGTCGTCGTCGCCATCCGGTTCGTCGGCCCGCTCGTCGCCGGCCAGGGCCACGGCGTCGGAATCCCGAGCCGCCCCGTCGCCTCCGCTGGAAAGGGCGAGCCAGGCCCCTCCGGCCAGGAGGAGGACGATCAGGGCCGCAGCCGCACCCAGGAGGGCGGGGGAGGGGCGCCGGGCCGGGCCCCCCGCCCCCGACCCCTCGGGACCCCGCGACCTGCCGTCGCCACCCCCGCCCGTGCCCCCCACGTCTCCGGAGGAGGAGACCCGGGTGGACGGGATGGGGGCTTCGGACCCGCTCCGGGGCGTCGGAGCGGAAGGCGGTCGTCCGGCCTCCCTGCCACCGGGCGCGGCAGGGCCTCCAGGAGGTGGCGGCGGCCCCGCGCCCGCGCCGGACCCTCCGCCGGAGCCAGCACCAATGCCGGCCCTCTCCCCCGATGCGGCGTCCCTCCCCATGGCCCTCCGCACGTCGTCGGCCAGGGCCCGGGCGGAGGGATGCCGGTCCTGGGCTTTCCTCTGCAGCGCCTTCCGGAAGACCTCTTCCAGCCCGGGGGGGAGGGCGGCATCCGGCGCGGCTTCGGCCAGGGGCATGGGATCCACGGTGAGGCGGTTCACCATGACCTCCTGCGCCGTACCCCCGTCGAAGGGGAGGCGTCCGGTGATCATCCGGAAGAAGACCAGCGCCAGCGCGTACACGTCGCTGGCGGGCCCCAGGGGATCGCCGGTGAGCTGCTCCGGGCTCATGTACTCCGGCGTGCCCACCACGTACCCGTGCCGGGTGACCCGCGCCCCCTCGCCGTCGGGGGGCCCCAGCGAGATGTCGAAGTCCACCACCTTCACCTGCTCCGAGCCGTCGGGCCCCCGGGCCAGCATGATGTTGTCCGGCTTCAGGTCCCGGTGGATGATCTCCCGGTCGTGGGCCACCTGGAGGGCACCGGCGGCCTGCAGGAGGAGGGGAACGGCACGCTCCACGGGCAGGCGCCCCGTCTCGTCCAGGAGGTCGGAGAGGTTCCCGCCATCCACGTATTCCATGGCCAGGAAGTGGGCCCCGTCCTCCGTGGTCCCGAAGTCGTAGATGGCACAGACGTTGGGGTGCCTCAGCCCGGAGGCATTCCTCGCACCCCGGGTGAATCGGGCTATGGCTTCCTCGTCCCGCACCAGCGCGGGCCGGAGGACCTTCACTGCATCCTTTCGTCCGATTCGGATGTGCTCTCCCAGCCAGACCGCACCCATGGCGCCCTCGCCCAGGAGGGACAGGATCCGGTACCGGCCGGCCAGGACGGTGCCCACCCGGTCCGTCGGGGCACGGCCGGGCCCCGAGGTGCCCCCCTCCCGGTCCTCCCCTCCGGAGGTCACGCGTCCTCGCCGCAGTCCTGGGCCACGTCCCGCTCCACGAAGGAGACCCGGCCCTCGAACCGGGGGAGTCGGACGATGGCCAGGGGGTGGATGTCCGTCTGCAGGCGACCGCAGCCCTCGATGGTCCGGAGGATGACCTCGAAGACGTCCTCCTCGTCCTCGGTGGTCCGCTCCGTCCGGACCCCGGCGCTGTCCACCGCAATGCGGTCGCCCGGGCGCATGCGTCCCGCGGCGGCCACCAGGACCATGTGTCGTTCGAAGTCCACCCGGGGCCGGGGAGGCGGCTCGGAGCGCAGCGCCGTGGCCCGGTCCCAGGCCTCCTCCCAGCCAGCTTCGTCCCGGACCACGATTCGGGTGGAGTCGGTGATCCCGCCCCGATCGTCGTAGTACAGGAGGGCCCCGTCCGGGAGGGGGAGCATGGGGTTCTCGGGCTCGGAGGGCTCCGCCGGGGGATCGCCACTGCTCCGGCAGCCCGAGGCCGCGAGGAGGAGGACGACGAGGAGGAGTGTCGCCTGCGAGAGGGCGGGGCGAAGGGTCGATGGGGAGCGCATGGAGTCTCCGGCGGGGAGGTGCGGGGAAGGGGTCATCGGACGATCTCCGGGGTGCAGCCGGGTCCGGACAGGCCCCCGGAGCGGAGGGGCGGGGTGCCCGTGGTGCCCAGGGTGAGCTCGGCGCTCACGGTGGCGTCTGCACCGGGTACGTCCCAGGTGACCCGGTGGGTCCCCCCGCCCAGGTCCTCCCAGTTCCGTGCAGCGGCCATGAGGTGGAAGAGGCTCCAGGGCCCCGACCCCTCGGCCACGGTCACGGTCCGGCCATCTACCTCCGCCTCCACCAGGGCCGAGCTGGAGCGTTCCGCCTCCCAGGAGAAGTCCCGGGTGGGGGCCTGGGTCTGGGTGAAGGTCTGGCTCTGCCCGTCGATGCGCACGTCCAGTCGGGGCACGGACCCGGTGGCCTCCATGCGGAGGAAGAAGTCCAGTCGGGGGCCCGAGCCGTCGGACTCGAAGAGGACGTCCGAGAGTCGGTGGGCGTGGTTGTAGAAGGAGAGGAAGGCGGAGGTGGGGGCCGGGGAGGCACCGCTCCGGGCCTCCCATCGTCCTCCCTGGCGGGTCACCAGGTCGTCCAGGATGTCTTCGTGGAGGGTGTGGAGTCGGCTCTCCCCCGGGGTGAGGAGGGCCTTCACCTCGTCCACGTCGGCATCGGAGGACGCGCCTGCCTGGAAGGGGAAGCCCCGGATCCCGTCCTCCCAGCGCCGGCAGAAGTCGGCTCCGGCGGCGTTGATGCCCCCGGCGGCCTGGGCCGCCTCGAACCCGTCCAGGAGGCGGGAGGTGAACCGCACGGGCTCCTCCAGGAGGCGCTCCACGTTGTCGCCGGAGACCCGGGCCGTCCCGGAGCGTTCGAAGTCCCGGGCCAGCCGGGCGATGGTGTTCCGGACCTGGCTGGCCTCCCGCTCCGCCTGCACCACGCCCTGGGCCATCCGGTCGCCGGAGGCCCCGTCGAGCTGGTCCAGCGCCGACTGCACGGCCATGAGGTCGTCCAGGTAGTCCCGGACGGTGGAGGGGTCCGCCCGGGAGTCCTCGTCGTCGGGGTCCTCCAGGGGGAGGAGGTGGTGGACGGGCTGGAAGGCAGCCCGGATCTCGTCGTCGTCCACCCGGGTGTGGCGGTTCGTGGCCTCCAGGATCCGCCAGATGGGGGAGTCGTTCCCCGCCAGGGTGTGGAGGACGTCGGCGGCCTGGCTCACCGAGGCGAAGGTCCGCACGCCCCCGGTGGAGAGCACCTCCTGCCAGCGGGAGAGGTACTCGGCTCGGTAGCGTTCCTCCAGGTCGCGGGCCAGCTCCTCCCGCTCCTCCGGGGTCACGACCTGCTCCCCCACCACCCATTCCTCGGAGACCAGGAGGGCCTCCGGGTCGGAGAGGATGTCGTGGACAACGGTCCAGCCCTCCCGGCTGAAGGCGCCGGGGACGGAGAGCTCCTCCCGGAGGCTGGAGCGGACCCCGGGACCCGTCCCGGTGACCTCGATCCTCCCCAGGTCGGCGGACACGGCCGAGACCAGGGACTGGTAGAACCGGTCCCTGGCGGCGAATTCGCCCATGAAGTCCCGGACGGACCCCACGAGCTCCCGGTCCGCGGACTCGGTCCAGGGCGGGCCCACGGCGAGCTCCCGGGCGAACCGCTGGAACTGGAGCGAGGCCAGCTCGCCCCGCTCCGGGTCGACCTCCGGGTCCACGTCGGGATGCACCCGGGAGAGGTGGACCAGGAGGACGGGGGCCAGGAAGCCCGGATCCCCCTCCTCCGGGTGGTCCGTGGTCATGAGGTGGGCCTTGAGGGCGTTGTAGCTCTCCTCGTAGTCCGAGTCCTCGTCGGGGGATTCGGGAAGGGCACGGAGGAAGGCCAGGAGCCCGGCCCTGGTGTCCTCCCAGAGGACGCTCCGGAACCGATCCGCCCAGAGCTGTCGGGCCGGATCCAGGAGCGAGTTCCCGTTGTAGAGCCCCCAGCGGAGGCGCAGGGGGGGAGAGCCTTCCTGCCAGCCCCGGAGTCGGTCCACCTGGCTGCCCAGGGCCTCCAGCTGCTCCAGCTGGGCCAGGGAGGGACCGTCCTCGGCCGCCTCCGTGGGGAGGGCTTCCACGGCGGCCGCGGCAGAGGCCACCTCTGCGGAGAGGCTCCGGTTCTGGAAGAAGGAAATCGTGGCGCCGGTCAGGAAGAGGAGCGCCACCACGCACACGGCGGCCAGGGCGGAGCGCCGGACCAGGCTGACCCGGCTCCCCGACGCCGTGGCCCCCATGGCCGCCGAGTCCCCGAGGAGGACGTGGCGGAACACGTTGGGGAGGAAGGTCCATTGGGGGACTTTCCTGCGGCCCCCTCCCGACCGGGGGGAGGCCTCCGGGGCCGGGGCGCTGTCGCCCCCGGAGCCCATGGCCCGGAAGACACCGGTGGCCCCGGCCTCCGAGAGATCGCGCTCCACAGGGGCGGCCCGGGTCGGGTGGCGATCCTCCGTGTCCTCGACCCAGACGGCCCGGACCCCGGAGAGGTAGAAGCCCCGGACGAAGGGGGCGGGTCCCATGTGGGACGGGCGGCCCACCTCCATGAGGAAGGTCCGGATGGATTCCTCCAGCTTCCCCACCTCCCGGGGAAACTCCCAGGCGACCTGGCGGACGGACTCGTCGCCCTCGCGGGCGAGCACGTCCAGCCTCTTTCGGGCCAGCCCCCGGACGATCTCCCCCAGGGCCCCGGAGATCCGCCGGGCCTCGTCCCGGGCGAATTCTGCCGAGGAGGAATGATGGGCAAAGGGCAGGGTGGCCCCCACGACCTCTCCGGCCTCCTCGTGGTCCAGGGTGCGGACGAACTCGTCGAAGGACGGGACCCGGTCCGTCCGGGTGAAGAGGACGTAGACCGGGAGGTGCACCCCCAGAATCCCGGCGGCCTCTGTGAGGCGCTCGCGGAGCCGCTTGCCCAGAGCCTCGGCCTCCCGGGACGCCCCCTGGCGGAGGAAGAGGTCGGCGGGCACGCAGAGGAGGGCCACCCTGGGGGCCTGCCGGGCCCGGAAGAGGGCGGCCCCCAGTCGGGCCGGCCGGAGGCCTTCCACCAGGCGGCGCCAGAGAGGCGGGTCCTCCATGAGACCCCCGCCAGCCTCCACGAAGGCGACCCCGTCGGCGTACCAGACGTTCACGCCCTCGGTGGGGACCACGACGTCGTCCCGGGTGGCCTCGCCGGCCAGTAGGTCGGGGGAGAGTCCGGACCGGAGCACGGAAGTGGTCTTGGCGGCGTCGCGAGGACCCAGGACCAGGACGGTGGGGACACGGGACAGCTTCCGGCCCGATCCGCCGGACTGCACCAGCTGGCGGTTCGCTTCGGCGAGCCGCTCGTCCACCTGTCGGCCCCGGGGGTCCGCCTCCCTGGGGGCGCTCCGGCGGGTGCGGAGTCGGAGGATCCGCCACACGATCCCCGTGATCCCCAGGGCCAGGACGCCGAGTCCCCCCCGAAGGATCCAGAGGGTCGTGCCGTCGAGGCCCAGGAGGCCCGGGAGGATCCACGCCAGGAGGAGGAGCACCCCGCCGGTGGAGAGGGCGCCCATGAGGACCGGGGGCCGCATCATGCCAGCCCTCCCGGGAGGAGGGCACGGAAGACGAGCCACAGCCCTCCGGTGAGGAGGACCGAGACCAGGGCCGCCGCGGCGAGGCGGGGGACCCACGGGTCGGAGTGCCGGGGAACGGCCCCTTCGTCCTCCGGGACGCCCCACCGGGGGGCCATGGCGCCCTGCTCGCCCCGCACACCGTCGATGGTCTCCCGGGTACGGCGGATGCGGCGGGACCGCTCGCCGGAGTCGGCGGAGCCGTACCTCCCGCGGAATCCCATGAGGAGGCAGAGGAGGTAGACCTCCAGGAGGTCCGCCCGTTCGGGGCCGGCGGAGGAGTCCAGGAGGCTGTCCAGATAGGCGTAGAAGGTCTCGCCGGCCATGTGGTCGCCGAAGATCTCCTCCTGCAGGGGTCGGCCCGGCCACGACGAGAAGAGCTCCCTGGGCGAGTTCAGGACCGACTCGTCCAGGAAGGCCACCACGGCATAGAGGGCATAGCGGACGGTCTCGTCCCCGTAGCCGCTCTCCCGGGCCTCCCGGTCGGACCGGGCCATGAGGCGCTTCACGTGGTCCCGGAAGGCATCCACGTCGTCGGCCACCTGCCGGTCGGACCGGATCCGTGCGATGACGGTTAGGAGCTCCTGCATGTGCAGGGCAAGCTCCCCCGCGCCGCCGGCAGCGGCGGTCCCGCCTTGTGTGCCTGGAGGAGGCGAGGCCATCGGATCTCCGGATCGGGGCCCCTGGGGGCCGGTGGTCAGGTTCGGTCGGGGTCGGGGAGGACGACGAGTTCCAGCTCGGGCTCCACCACGGACTCGGGGAGGTAGATGCCCACCTCCCCGGTGTCCACGATGGATCGCCAGCAGGGCTCGCTCCGCCGTACCCGGAAGTACTCGGTTCCCGGCGCTGCCGGAAGTCCCCGGGGCGGTGCCTGGACGTGCTCCAGCCCCATGCCGGGATAGGCCTCCCGGACCAGGCGCTCGATGTGCCGGGCGGAGCAGAGCTTGGCGAGTCGGGGGATCCCTCCCACAACCGCGGAACGCGGTGCCGAAGACCGCACTCCCATGTACCAGTGCATGTCGTCCTGGAAGGCCCTTGGGTCGGGTACGGCGGCAGTGTGGAAGTAGCCGTCGCCCATCCGCACCGGGAGCCGGAGGAGGGAGGACCCGGTCACCGCTTCCAGGCCCTGCCGGATCGCGCTCTCCAGCTCCCGGAAGGCCGGCCCCGGGTCCGTGTGGTCCCAGGAAGGCAGGTCGGTGGCCCGGGCCGTGAGGGAGAAGGTGGTCAGCGCGCCGGCGAGGCTCGACAGGTCCCGGAAGAGACGGGAGGGGTGGGCCTGCCGGTCTGCCATGTGGTGCCGGAGGATGGGGAGGTGGGCGTTCACCGCGTGGGTGAACCAGAACCCGGTGAGCTCTGCCGTGTCCGAGCCCCGCCCGAGTCCCCGCCGCTGGTCCGCCAGGGTCCGGGCCCGCTCGTCCAGCATCTGGACCAGGCGCTCCAGGAGGCCGCTGAGGGCCTCGCTGCCCCCGATGTGCAAGGTGGGCGGGATGTACCCCGGGTCGTACTCGAAGCGCCCGGCACCGTCTCGCCGGACCCGGGCGATGGGCATGCGCACCACTCCGTCCTCCGAGTCCTGCGTCCCGTCGTCTCCCTCCGGTTCCACCACCAGGCGGAGGTTCTTCCCGGCCAGGGCGATGGACTGGTCCCGGTCACCGGTCACCTGGTCCCGGATGTCCCGGAGGAGCGGACGGAAGCGGAGGGGCCGGTCGTCGGTGTCCGGGTCGCCCTGGGCGCTCCCTGTCCCCGTGGGGTCCGCCGGGGCAGAGCTGTTGGGCCCGGAGGGTCGGTGGGCCGGGATCTCGAGGAGGATCCGCTGGCTGGAGGCGGTGGGGCTGAAGACGTCCTCCAGGGCCAGCGGATCCGGCGCAGGGTCTCCCGGGATACGAAAGGGGAGCCCGTCGGGGAGGATGCCCCGGGCCTCCAGGACCTCCACGGACCCGTTCCGGAGCGCCTCCGGGTCCATGCGGATCCCCTGGAGTCCCCAGGCGTCGCCCAGGAGGGCCCGGGTGGTGAAGAGCTGGAGCTCCTCGAAGTATCGGGCCTGGGTCTGGAAATGATGGGGGGACAGGTGCATCCCCTCGCTCCAGACCACTGGTGACAGCGATATCATTGACGCTCCGCGCTCCTGGGGGGATTCGAATTGCTCCCCATCCGTCGTGTCGATAGACTGCACCGGGCGAATGGAGCCTCAACATACGGGGTCCCGCTTGCCCCGATCAACCAGACCGCGAAGATCATGACCGACTCCCCGTTCAGGGAACGCTTCCAGCTCCTCGACTGCATTGCCGACGGACCCGTGCGGAGCCACCAGGCACTGGCCCACACGGGAGTCGTGGTCATGGTCCACCTCCTTCCCTCCGGAGAGGCCGGCCAGGACCGCATGGCGCAGGTGGAAGCCCTCCGGAACGACCCGCAGGGGCGGATCCTGGAGGTGACGGAGGACGAGGGGCGCCCCGTGGTGGTCACGAAGTTCATCCTGGACTTCGAGTCCTTCGACGCCTGGCTCCGGCAGGTTGGGGCTGGGTCGGCAGGAGGGACCCCTCCGGCAGAGGCGGGACCTGCCGGGAGGGATCTCGGGGGGGATGCCGCAACCCAGGGATCCGCCGGTGGGGTCGGTGCCGTCGGGAGCCAGGGGCCCCCGGAGGAGGACGGCCAGGACGGGGGGGACGAGGACGGACCCGGTGAGTTCACCCGGATGTTCCGCGCCGTGGACCCCCCGCCGGAGGCCGCCTCGACCCGGGCAGACGAACCCCCGCAGCCCCACGAAGGCCCCCCGCCGCCCGATCCCACCC
>REBX01000010.1 GCA_007692505.1 Gemmatimonadales bacterium
CTCAGGGGCTGCGGGGAGTGCGGGGGCAGCGGTACGGTGTCCTTCGGGCAGGGAGGCTTCGCGGTGAACCGTCCGTGTCCGGCCTGTGGGGGCCGGGGTCGGGTGCCGACGGAGCCCTGCACGTCGTGTCGGGGGAACGGCTCGGTCCGGCAGACCCGGACCCTCCAGGTGAACGTTCCGGCCGGGGTGGAGTCGGGCTCCCGGATGCGCCTCTCTGGCCAGGGACCCAGGGGGGCCGGTGGAGGCGCCCCCGGCGACATCCTCCTGGTCTTCCAGGTGGGGGAGCACCGGTTCTTCCGTCGGGAGGGCCTGGACATCCACGTGACCGTGCCCCTGAACATTGCGCAGGCGACCCTGGGCTCGAAGATCCGGGTGCGCACGGTGGATGGCCGACGGGTGGCCCTCCGGATCCCGCCGGGGACCCAGTCCGGGACCCGATTCCGACTCCGGGGTCGGGGCGCCACGAAGGGCGACCGGACCGGCGACCAGTTCGTGGAGGTTAAGGTGAAGACGCCGGAGTCGCTGGACGACGATCAGCGGGAGGCCATGGAGGCATTCGCCGAGGCGGCAGGTCTTCGGTACTGAGCCGGGGAGGCGATGCGCCCTCCTCCGAGCACCCGGTCCCCCGAGGTGACCACGGCGGACTGCCCCGGCGTGACGGCGCGCTGGGGCTCGTCGAAGTGGACGAGCCAGCCACCATCGTCCCGCTCCAGTGTGGCCGGGACGCCGGGAGCCCGATGCCGGATCTGCACCTCGACCCGGCGGCGAGGGCCGCCCTCCAGGGGCTGCTCCACGATCCAGTTGGTCTCCTCCAGGGCCAGTCCGGGGGCGTCCAGCCGGGAGCGGGGCCCTACCACCACCTCTCGGGTCTCGGGGCGAATCTCCAGGACGAAGTGGGGCTCCCCGAACCCTCCTCCCAGCCCCTTCCGCTGCCCCACGGTGAAGCTGGCGAAGCCGTCGTGGCTGCCCACCACGGTGCCGTCCTCCATGACAATGTCCCCGGGCTCCAGCGCCGGTGCCCTGCGGGGGAGCTGTGTGGAGAGGAACTCCCTGTAGTCTCCGGAGGGAACGAAACAGATCTCCTGGGACTCGGGCTTGGCAGCCGTGACGAACCCCCGCTCCCGGGCCAGCTCCCGGACCCGGGGCTTCGTCAGCGACCCCAGGGGGAAGTGGAGCCAGGGGAGGAGCTCCCGGGGGAGGCCCCAGAGGAAGTAGGCCTGGTCCTTCCGGGCATCGGCACCCCGGAGGAGGGCCGGTGCGCCAGGGGTTCCCCGCTTATCCCGATCCATGCGCACGTAGTGTCCGGTGGCGATGCCCGTGCATCCCAGGGCCCGCCCCCGCCGCAGGAGGTCGCGGAACTTGGTGTTCGAGTTGCAGCGTACGCAGGGGTTGGGCGTCCGGCCCCGGGCGTACTCCGACACGAAGTCGTCGATGACGTCCCGCCGGAACTCCTCCTCCACGTCGAACACGTGGTGGGGGATACCCAGGTCGTCAGCCACCGCCCGGGCGTCCAGGATGCCGTCCAGCCCACAGCACGTCCGGGATGGTCCGGCAGTCTCGTCGTAGCAGAAGGTCTTCATGGTGACCCCTACCACGTCGTGGCCGGCCTCCACCAGGAGGGCGGCGGCCACGGAGGAGTCCACGCCGCCGGACATGGCGACGAGGATCCTGGGAGGGGAACCGGAGGGAGGGGCAGACGGGTTCATGGGTGGGTCATAATCCGGCGGAGCGAATGCGTTCCACCGCCGCGGCGATCAGGGGGATGGCCTCCTCCACGTGCGCCTCCGTGGTGGAGTGGCCTACGGACAGTCGGAGGGGGGCCACCGATTCTGCTTCCTCCCCCAGGAGGTGGCGGAGGACGGGCCCGGCTCCGGGGCTCCCGGTTCGGCAGGCCGAGCCCGCCGATGCGCAGACCCCCAGGGCGTCCAGCGCCGGGAGGAGGAGGTCCGGGGGGACGTCTTCAATGACCAGGGACAGGATGTGGGGCGCCCTCACCGGGTCGGGAACCACGCTCCGGGCATCGGGCACTGCGTCCAGGACCCCCTCCTCCAGCCGGAGCACCAGGCTCCGCAGGCGTTCCGCCTCGACGGGTCCCCGGATCTCCAGGGCCCGCTCCAGCGCCGTGGCCATCCCCACCGCGGCCTCCAGGTCCTCCGTTCCAGCCCGGAGGCCCCGCTCCTGCGGCCCCCCGAAGTGGAGGGGGACGAGTTCGACCTCCGGGGGCGCCACCAGGACCCCGGCGCTCCGGGGTCCGCCCAGCTTGTGGCCGGAGAGGGCAAGGAGGAGGCGTTCCCCGGGGGGTGCCTCTTCCGATGACGGAAGGGGGACCCGGCCCGGTGCCTGCACGGCATCCACGTGGAGGACGACGTCCCGGGCAGCACACCACTCCCTGACGGGACCCAGCTGCAGGAGGAGGCCCGTCTCGGAGTTCACCTGCTGGACGGAGACCAGGGTCGGCCGGGAGTCGCCGTCCCGGGAGCCAGCAGCGTCACCGGGGGAGTCCGGGAGTTCTACAGCGCCCGTGGGGGCGACTGCGAGTTCCTCCACCGGGGCTCCCTCCCGGGCCGCCCGCTGAGCGGCCTGTCGCACCGCCGAGTGCTCCAGGGCGGAGTGGAGGATGGCTCGGCCCGGTCGGGCCCGGGCTCGGCCCAGGACGGCAAGGTTGTCGGCCTCCGTCCCGCCCCGGACGAAGAGGATGGAGCGGGGCGAGACCCCCAGCGCCGAGGCCACCCGGCGACGGGCCGAGGAGAGGGCCTGGCGGGCCGCCGTGCCGGTGGCGTGTCGGGCCGAGGGGTTTCCCAGGGCCAGGGGGCGGACCTGGTCCATGGCTTGCACCACCTCGGGGAGGACGGGG
>REBX01000045.1 GCA_007692505.1 Gemmatimonadales bacterium
GACCTTCGCACGCATGGCCATGAACGACGAGGAAACCGCCGCCCTGACCGCCGGCGGCCATACCGTGGGGAAGAGCCACGGGAACGGCCTTGAGAGCCTCCTCGGTTCTGACCCCGAGGGTGCCGACGTCCACGAGCAGGGTCTTGGCTGGCGGAACCCCCAGGGCTCCGGCAAGGGACGCCACACCGTAACCAGTGGGATCGAGGGAGCCTGGACCACCCACCCGACGAAGTGGGACAACGGGTACTTCCACCTCCTCCTCAACTACGAGTGGGAGTTGGTGAAGAGCCCGGCAGGCGCCTGGCAGTGGGAGCCCATCGACATCAAGGAAGAGGACAAGCCCGTGGACGTGGAGGATCCGTCGATCCGCCTGAACCCCATGATGACCGACGCCGACATGGCCATGAAGGTGGACCCGGTCTACCGGTCCTACATGGAGAAGTTCGCGAAGGACCACGAGTACTTCTCGAAGACCTTCGCCCGGGCCTGGTTCAAGCTGACCCACCGGGACATGGGCCCTCGGGAGCGCTACATTGGCCCCGAAGTCCCGCAGGAGGACCTGATCTGGCAGGATCCGGTGCCCGCCGGCTCCACCGACTACGACGTGGACGCCGTGAAGGCGAAGATCGCCGCCACGGACCTCTCCATCGCCGACCTGGTGAGCACGGCCTGGGACAGCGCCCGCACCTTCCGGGGCTCGGACCTGAGGGGCGGCGCCAACGGTGCCCGCATCCGCCTGGCCCCCCAGAAGGACTGGGCCGGAAACGAGCCCGAGCGGCTCTCCCGGGTGCTGGGGGTCCTGGAGCCCATCGCCTCCGAGAGCGGCGCCAGCCTGGCGGATGTCATCGTCCTGGCCGGGAACGTGGGGCTCGAGAAGGCCCTGGACGCCGCGGGCCTGGACATCCCCGTGCCCTTCGAGCCCGGCCGGGGCGACGCCAGCGCGGAGATGACGGACGCCGACTCCTTCGAGCCCCTGGAGCCCGTGGCCGACGGCTACCGGAACTGGCTCAAGAAGGACTACGTGGTCGAGCCCGAGGAACTCCTCCTGGACCGGACGCAGCTCATGGGGCTCACCGCCCCGGAGATGACCGTCCTCCTGGGCGGGATGCGGGTGCTGGGCACGAACCACGGCGGCACGAAGCACGGGGTGTTCACGGATCGCGAGGGGGCGCTCACCAACGACTTCTTCGTGAACCTCACGGATATGTCGAACGAGTGGGTCCCCACCGGCGACAACCTCTACGAGATCCGGGACCGCGCCTCCGGCGAGACGAAGTGGACGGCTACCCGGGTGGACCTGGTCTTCGGGTCCAACTCCATCCTTCGGTCCTACGCCGAGGTCTACGCGCAGGACGACAACGGGGAGAAGTTCGCCCGGGACTTCGTGGCTGCCTGGACGAAGGTCATGAACGCGGACCGCTTCGACCTGGAGGACTGATCCGGACCTGCCTTCGCGTCCCCCGGGGCGCGGGGGCAGGGGTGCCGGGCCCCGAGCCCGGAGGAACTCCGCTCACCCCCGTCGACTCCGGTCGGCGGGGGTGTTCTGCGTCCAGAGGGGAGGGCAGGGGGATGGCGCTCCGGCGCCGCCCGCCCCCGGGCCCATCAGCGAACGAGGCGCTCGACGGCCCGTCGAACGGTCCCGGGGCCCGTGACGCCCACCATGACGTGCCGGATCCGGCCCTCCCCATCCACCACCACGGTGGTGGGCACGGCGGAGATCCCCCCCATGGCCCCCCGGGTCCGGGCATCGGCCATCCCCAGTGGGAGGGACCAGCCCTCCTCGGCGGCATGGGCCCGTGCCACCCCGGGGCCTCCGGCATCAATGGAGAGGGCAGTCACCCGGACCTCGCCGGGGCGCTGGGCCCACGTCTCGTGGAGGCGCTCCACCCCGGGAGCCTCGAAGGCACAGACCCGGCACCAGCTGGCCCAGAACCAGAGGACGTGGACGGTCCCGTCGTCGGCCCCGGGCCTCAGGACCTCGTCCGATCCAAGGAGGGGGAGCTCCAGCTGGGCCGACACCACCCGGTCCTCGCCGGTGGGGACGGGGGCCCCGGTCCAGGCGGCGAGCTGGGGACCGAAGCGCCAGAGGACGAAGGCCACGAGCCCGAGCCAGAGAAGGGGCTCGATCTTCCGGAGCCCCGCCACCAACCGGTCCCGGCTCGAACCCCTGGAGGGCGACGGATCGGATGGGGGAGGCGGGTCGGCAGAGTGCATGGCTGAAGGGTTCGGGGGGAGGAATCGGGAGAAGGGGAGAGGGACCGCCCGTTCGGAACGCCTGGAGGCGCCTCCGGGTTCCATCTGGAAGCCCTGCCCGGAAGATCGCCCCCTCCAGCCCGGACTGCCATGCCACGCCTCCCCGGAATCGCCCCCTCCACCCCACACCCCCTCCGAGCCCGCCCGACCCGCCCGTCGGGACGTGCCCTCCGGCACGTTCCTCTCCTCCCGGCCCTCCTGCTGGCCCTCGTCACCCTGACGGCAGGGTGCGGGGCGGACGACCCGCCCGAGGCAGGACCTGAGGAAGGACCCGAGGAGGCCGCCGGTGCCCCCCTCCCGGACCCGGACCCCGACGCCGACCCGGAGCACTGGGCCGACCCGGCCCCGCCTCCGACGGAAGGGGCCGAGGTGGTGGCCCTGGTGAACGCCCGACTCTTCCCCGGGACCGGAGAGCCCGTCCTGGAGGACGGTGCCCTGGTGATCCGGGGCGGAGTGATCTCCCGGGTGGGTCCCCGGGAGGAGCTGGACATCCCCGAGGAGGCCCGGATGGTGGACCTGGAGGGTCGCTTCGTCATGCCCGGCCTCATCAACGCCCACGGACATGTGGGGCCC
>REBX01000009.1 GCA_007692505.1 Gemmatimonadales bacterium
TGCAGTTTGTCGGGCTGTGGCTGGTCGCAGGTCTTTTTTGTGGTGTGGTTGTTTTGCTGGTGTTGGTCGGCAGGAGTCGGCGGGCTGCGGTTGGTCGGCTGCAGGGGTTATTAGTATTTAATATAATTCTCGTGGACGGAGGGCCTGTGCCGACTCCCTCTCGGGTCAGAAGCCGAAGAGGACCAGGGCCACCAGGGCCAGTAGGAGTCCTGCCCGGTGGCCGGTGCCGGTGCGCTCGCGCCAGACTCCCATTCCCAGGAGAGTGGCCAGGGTGACCACGGCCACGTTGTTCACCGGGAAGGCCACGGTCCCCGGGATGTCCCGGAGGGCACGGAGCATGAACTCGGCGGAGCCGTAGTTCACGAGCCCCAGGACTGCGCCCCATCCGAGCACGCCCCGGGAGGGCCACCGCCGGGTGCGGATCCCCCGGGCAAGGACCAGGAGGGCGCCGGTGACCAGGGCCACCGCAAAGACGACGAGGAGGAAATGGGCACGGCTGTTCGTTTCGGCAAACGTCTCTTCGAACAGCTTGAGGCTCGTGTCCACCATCCCCCCGGTCACGAAGAGGAGGGACAGGAGGAGGAAGGCCACCAGGGGGCGTCGGGGCCGGGGTGCCATCCCCATCTCCTCCACGGGGAGAGCAGACACCGGTTCCACGGGGAGAGCGGACACCGGTGCGGGGCGCGAGATCAGGACGAAGGCCACGGCGGCCAGGACCAGGCCTGCGCCCTGTGCCGGTGAGGGGACCTCGCCCCAGACGAGCCAGGAGGCGACGAAGGGGATGGCCACGGACAGGCGCATGACGGCGGCGGCCAGGGAAATGCCGGCCTCGTCGATGGCGCGGCCCAGGAGGACGAAGCCGGCCACGAAGAGGAGGCCCAGCGCCGTGCCCAGCAGGAGGAGGCCGGGGTCGGCGGCCAGGCCCCGGTCCGGTGGGTCCAGGCGGAGGAGGAGGGCGGCGGCTCCCACGGCGGCGGCGTAGTTCACCGTCACCAGGGAGAGGCGGTCGAACCGGCCCTTGGTGAGCTTGAACACCACCACGATGGCGGTGCTGGACAGGATGGCCAGGACGAGGTGGATCATGGGCGCGGGACTATAGCCGGAGGAGGCTGCGGTCACCAGACGGGAGGGGCGTGGAGAGGTCTGTGGGAGCCCTGCAGCAGCCGGGAGGGGGCCGCCAGCTGCTTGCCCGGGTGGGGGGAGTCCCCTACCCTGCCGACACTACACTGGAGTCCATCGCACCCTCGATGCCCACAGGAATCCGCTCATGCTCCCTGGTCCAGCACGCTTCGACCCCTCCGCCCTCTCCGCTCTCTCCCCCCTGTCCCGCCTCTTCCTCGTGTCGGCCCTGGTGATGGCCCTCGCCGCCTGCGGGGGGGCAGACGACGGGGATGCCGGAGAGGCGGCGGCAGCGACGGAGTCGGATCCGGCGACGGAGGGCGCCGAGATGGCAGGGCTGGCCCCGGAGCAGGAGGAGTTCTGGGCGAACCTGGAGGCGTTTTGCGGACAGGCCTTTGCCGGAGAGGCCACGAACATGCGGGAGGGCGACACCCGGCGGCACGAGCTCTATGCCGACCGGGAGATGGTGGCCCACTTCCGCCAGTGCTTCGACGGCGAACTGCGGATCCCCGGGCATATCGACGACGACCGGTCCCGGACCTGGCTCCTCACCCGAGTGGATGGGGGGCTGGACCTCCGCCACGACCACCGGCGGCCCGACGGCACCGATGACGACCAGACCATGTACGGAGCCGCCACCTCCGAGGCTGGCACGGCGCTCCGGCAGGAGTTCACCCGGGAGGGGCAGCGGGGGTACTGGGTCCTGGAGCTGGTGCCCGGGGAGCGCTTCTCGTACGGGAACCACAGCGGCGAGGAATGGCTCGTGCGCTTCGACTTCGACCTGAACCGGCCCGTGGATCCGCCGCCGGCGCCCTGGGGCTACGAGGACACGGAGCCGCACCCTGTCGGATCCTGATCGAGCCGGGTACTGACCGTCGAAGATTCGGGGTTTCGGCCGGGTATGCGCGTACCTGTTAGAGCCCCGTATGTCTCGGGGCACCGGGACGGGCCGCATCGCCATGGTCCGCGTCGGGCCTTTCGAAGTCCATTGCTCGAAGAACAAAGGAGTCCAACATGCGTGGTTACCGAATCCTCCCCCTGGTGGCGGGTCTGACGCTGGCCCTCTTCCTGGGGGCTTGTAGCGACAGCAGCACGGAGGCCGGCGACACCCTGAACCAGCAGGAGGCCGAGGTCATGATGGACGCCCTCCTGGATGCGTCGGGGGGTAGCCTCATCAGTGTGGGGGTCGGGTTCTCCTCTCCCATGCCCGAAGGTGTGGCGGCCAACGAGTCGTTCCAGTGGGAGGACAGCCTCTCCTGCACCGGCGGCGGGAGCGTGGAGCAGTCGGGGACTATCTCCATCTCCAACGATTTCGAGAGCATCTCGTGGGACCTCACCGAGACGCACGCTGACTGTCGGGGTTCGGCCTCCGACGGTTCCACATGGACCTTCAATGGCAACCCGAACCTGAGCTCCAGCTTCGAGATGACGGGGTCGGACACCCAGTTCAGCATGAACGGGAGCCAGCAGGGCGGGATCGCCTGGAGCAAGGATGGCCGGAGCGGTTCCTGCTCGGTGGACCTGAGCTACTCCGCAACGGGGACCGAGACGGGAACGGACTCGGCCACGATAACGTTCTCCCTGCAGGGCACCGTCTGCGGGAACTCCATCTCGATCTCCGAGACGGACGTCATCGACCTCTGACGGAGTCGCCGGGCCGGGGGGAGGTTCCCCCGGGGTGACGAGTCGGGGGCCCC
>REBX01000252.1 GCA_007692505.1 Gemmatimonadales bacterium
CACAGAGCCCGGACGGCCCTCCCGACGACCCCGCACCACCCGCTCCGCCAGGTCCTCCTGCAGGTCCAGCGCCGTGGTCCGCCCCAGGTCGATGGCCTGCGGGACCGC
Organism: Gemmatimonadales bacterium; assembly: GCA_007692505.1. Classification (GTDB taxonomy): domain Bacteria; phylum Gemmatimonadota; class Gemmatimonadetes; order Longimicrobiales; family Gaopeijiaceae; genus REBX01. The sequence continues at coordinate 109 of REBX01000252.1, forward strand.
CGCCGCCACCGGGAGCTCCAGGGTGGAGAGGCGGCGCCGTCGCTGGAAGAAGGTCTCCGTGACCTGGAGCTCCTGCAGCGCGGCCACGGGCACCAGGGTGGTGGTCCGGGTCAGTGCACCCTCCCGGACCACCATGTGGGTGTCCAGGTGGGCCCAGCCCAGGCCCCGGAAGGCCATGAGGGCCAGGACCACCATGGGGACCACGACGAGTCCGGCCACCCCGACGCCTCCCACCCACCAGCTCAGGTCCAGCCAGAGGGCCGAAACTCCTGCGCCCAGCCCGCCCATGACCGCGGTCTGTATTCCGGCCCGGACCAGCCGGCGGTCCCGGGCCCCCCTGGGCATGCGGTGGAGCTCCACTTCCGGCGCCGCCCCCTCCTCCGGGGCCCCCACACCCACCACCTCCCGGGCGATCCGCCAGACCTCGCCCCTCCGTCCGATGGGGAGGAGGAGGTCCGTGCCTCCGGACTGGTCCGCCCCGGCCCGGCCGGCCACCACCACCCGGAGGGCGGCCAGCCCCAGGCGCCGCCTGAGCCAGTTCTCCTCGATCCTCACCGCCTGGATCCGGTTGAACGGGACCGTGTCCCGGTGCTGTGTGAGCAGGCCCCGCTCCACCCCGAGCCCGGTGACGGACCGGGAGAGGGTGAAGTCCCAGTGCTGGACCACCGTCCAGGCCACCGAGAAGAGGAACCCGCCCACGATGGCCACCACGGCCAGGAAGATCAGGAACTGGCCCCCGGCGAACCACGCCTCCAGCTGGGAGGGGTCCTCCACCGACTCCACCCTCGAGACCACGAAGTCCTCGATCCAGGCGTCGGGGGCGAACTGGAAGAAGAAACCCACCAGCGCCGCCCCGATCCCCACCCGCCCTCCGGTGAGACCGGCGGCCAGGAGACCACGGGGCGAAACGTGGGACACCACCTCCGCCTCGGGGAGGGCTCCCTCCCCTTCTGCTTCCCCGACGGGGGTGGTCCGGTCCAGGGTGTCCACCGGGGTTCGCCGCAGGAGGATCCGCCGGAGCTCCTCGGCCATGGCCGGGGAGAGGGCGTCGAGCTGGCCCTCGGTTCCCTGGCCCCCGATGGCCTCCACCCGGACCTGCACCACCCCCAGGATCCGACGGAGCACGCTCCGCTCCAGGTCCACGGACTGGACCCGCTCCCGGGGGATGACGCGGCGGCTCCGGAAGAGGAGACCTCGCTGGATCACCACGGCGTCGGGCTCCAGGTGCCACCGGAAGCGCCAGTACTGCCCGCCGGCCCAGGCCAGGACCACCGGGACCAGGCCGAAGAGGAGGAGGGAGCCCTGGCCCAGGAGGAAGAGGCCCACCGCTGCCGGACCGGCGGCCTGGAAGGCCCAGACCGCGATGACCGACGGGTGGAGCCTGGAGGGCACCCCCTCCAGGGGGGAATCGGGGGGGACGGGGTCACTCGGTCCGGAGTCACCGGGTCCGGGGGCCGCGGGGCTCGTGTCATGGGGTCCGGGGTCCGGGAGCCCCGGGTCATGGGCCCCTGCGTTCGGCGCCTCCGGGTGCGGCGGCAACTCCGCCGGGACCTCCGGACGCGTCAGGTCGGCCCCGTCCTCAGACCGAGGCATCGGCATCGGGCTCCAGGGCGGCAAGTCGCTCCCGCAGGGCCTCGGCCTCCTCCTCGTCCAGCCCCGGGACGGTCCCCGACGTTCCGGGCGCGGCGGTGTGGACCACCAGCTCCGACAGCCCCAGCGCCCGGGCCAGGGGGCCCTGCCGGGTGTCCACGAACTGGAGCCGCCGGTAGGGGATCACCGAGACGGTCACGAAGAGGATCCCGCGACGGAGCCACAGGTCTCCCTCCCGGAGGGCGTATCGCCAGCGTCGGTACCGGATGGGAGGGAGGACGAGGCCCAGGGTGAGGAAGAAGAGGAAGACCCCACCGGTCACCCATCCGAAGGAGAGTCCGTCCAGGACCCGACCCCTCACGAAGAGGTCCAGGGCCAGCCCCACGCCCCCCAGGAAGAGGGCGTTTACCACCCCGTCCACCCACCAGAGGATCCGGACCCTGGGGTCCAGGAGGCGGGGCTCGGAAAAGGCGTCCGGGCGGGGCGGCGGAGCCCCCTCGCCAGGGTCCACGGCACGGCCGGCGGCAGTCTCGGGCTCGGTCCCGGGGCCCGGGGCCTCCGGGGTTCCCGGGTCCTCTCCGGCGGGGGCGGCAGAGGGCAGATCGTGTGTGGAGGGGCGCTCGTCCATGGGCTCAAGGTAGCACGACGAGGTCGGCTCGCGGGAGCCGGACGGGACTTTCCCGGCGAATGGGCGTATCGTGTAGAGGGGGGCAACCCCCGTTCACCCGACACATCTTCTGACAGGAGGACCCTGATTTCCGATCCACGCGTGAATGACCAGATCCGCATCAGCCCCGTCCGACTCATCGGCGCCGACGGCGAACAGGTGGGCATCGTGGCGCTCGACAAGGCGAAGGAGATGGCCGCCGAAGCCGAGCTGGATCTCGTCGAAGTGGCCGACCGGGCGCGCCCGCCGGTGGTCAAGATCATGGACTGGGGGCGCTACAGGTACGAGCAGCAGAAGAAGGCGAAGGAAGCCCGGAAGAACCAGACGGTGCAGGAGGTGAAGGAGGTCCAGCTCCGCCCCCGCACCGAGGACCACGACTTCCAGACGAAGCTCAAGCGGGCCCGCCGGTTCCTCGAGGACGGAAACGTGGTCCGTGTCGTCCTCCGGTTCCGCGGGCGGGAACTTCGCCGTCCGGAAGTCGGAGTCGAGACGCTGGAACGCATGCTCGAGGAGACCAAGGACATCGCAACCGTGGAGCACGTCTCCAAGCGGATCGAGGGCCGCCGCCTTGTGGCCCGGCTGGAGCCACAGTCCAGCGGTTGACCCCGGGACGGGGACGGGGGGTCCGGGCGTCAGCCTCCGGCTTCTCCCCCCGTCCCCTCCACCTCCTCGAAGCGACCCGTGGTCCGGTTCTTCCTGACCCGGTTCCACGTAAAGGCCCGCCCGTTCATGGCCACCCACACCCCGGCGGGGAGGACCTGGGCGAAGGAGAGGGCGCTGCCCAGGTTGAAGAGCCCGTCGGAACTCCCGAAGGCCCAGGGCACCATGGCGCCGGTGAGGACGATGGTCCGGTGGGGGACCTCCTCTGCCAGCACCCGGGCCGTCTCCACCATGGTGTCTGTCCCGTGGGTGATGACGATCCGATCCTCGGGCACGGCCCGGCAGTTCCGTGCAATGGTCCTGCGGTCCTCCTCCGTGAGTCGGAGTGAGTCCACCATCATGAGCGTCCGGACCTCCAGGTCCAGGGCGGACCTCCCCAGCCGGAGCATCTCCGGCAGGTGGGTGTCTCCGAAGGCGAGCTCGCCCCGGATCTCGTCGTACTCCTTGTCGAAGGTGCCGCCGGTGACGAACACGCGAATGGGACCGGGGTCGGGCTGCATGGCGGGCCGGGCTCGGGGCTGGAAAGGTGGGGCGTGGACGCGGGACGCCCCGGACCCCGGGAAGCTATCCCCCGAAGCGGGGGTGGGTCCATGACGACCTCATCCGACCACGGCGAGGGCGGCCCGAGACGGGAGGGCGAGCCGGGAAGTCCCTGGCACGAGGTCCGGATGCCCCTCCCGCCCGACCACGCCCGTCCCCTCCTGGTGGATGCCCTCAGGCGGGCCGGTGCAGCCCTTGTGGAGACCACCCCGGCCCCGGCGCCCTCCGGACCGGGGGGAGCGAGCCCGTTGCAGGGGCAGGCGGAGTCGCCCACACTCTCTGCCTGGTTCCCGGCCGGCGCCGCCTCCACCCACCAGCAGGCCCGGAGGGTGGAAGGCCTCTTCCGCGCCTCCGTACCCGGCGCCAGGGGCCCCTTCCGGTGCACCCTCCGATCCCGGGCGGACTGGGAAGACCGCTGGAACCTGGGGGTGGAACGAATCCAGGTGGCACCGGGACTGGAGATCCGGCCGCCCGGCACGCCAACCATGGCCGCGACGAGCCTGGAACTGGTGGCCGGCCCCGGGTTCGGGACCGCGTCCCACCCCACCACCCGGGGGTGTCTCCAGGTCCTGGCAGAGCTGGCCGCAGCAGCAGACGGGGACCCCGGGTCCTCCGGTGCCGGCGGGGAGGACACGTCCTCCCCCGGCCCCGCCCCCACCTCCGGGGCCTTCCGGATCCTGGACGTGGGCTCCGGCTCGGGCATCCTCTCCGTGGCCGCCGCCCTCCTCCTGGGGCGGCCTGTACCTTCCAGGCCGGTCTCGATCCTGGGGCTGGAAACGGATGAGGGGGCGGTGGAGCAGGCGCGACGTCTCGCCGAACGGAACGGGGTGACGGATGTGGTCCGCTTCCGTCGACTCCACGTGACCCCCCGGGTCCTGGATGCCCGGGTGGAGAATGCGGACCTGGTGGTCTGCAACCTGGAGGGCCCCCTCCTCCTCCCCCTGGTGCCCGCCCTGCGACGGCGGGTGCGTCCCGGAGGCCTCCTGGTCCTGTCCGGCATCCCCGACGAGCTGGCCGCCACCATTCGGGATCAGGCCGGGGCCGACCCCTTCCTGGAGATGTCCGCCCGCCCCAGCTCGGGCTGGTGGACGGTGGTGGCGTCCCGGGGGTCCAGCACCGTCTCCCTGGGCACCGGAGCCGATACCGGCTGACCCTCCAGCTGGTGGAGGCCCCGGCTCTCGCCTCGGGCCGCCGCCGACCGGGCCACCAGCTCCGCCACCAGGGAGAGGTTCGCCAACTCCACTCCGAGCCCCGATGGCCCGTCCTCGTCCAGGAGGGCCTCCACCTCGTCCCGAAGTCCCGGCAGGGCGGCCACTGCCCGGGCCAGCCCCGCCGCCGTGCGGACGATGCCCACGTCGTCCCACATGAGCTTCCGGATCCCCTCCCGGATCTCCTGGAGCCTCCGGGTCCGGGCCAGCGCGCGGGGGTCCACGACCCGGTCGGCAGCCCTGGGGATCCGGCCCCGGCCCGTGCCCTCCCACTCCCGATGGGCGGCTTCCATCCGTTCCGGGGAGGGGGTGGGTGCCGAGTCCAGTTCGTCCGGGAGGATCTCGGCAGCCCGATGGCTGAACACCAGCGCCTCCAGGAGGGAGTTGGAGGCCAGGCGGTTCGCCCCATGGACCCCGGTGCAGGTCACCTCCCCTGCCGCCAGGAGGCCCGGCACCGAGGTCCTGCCGTCCTCGTCCACCAGGACCCCCCCACACAGGTAATGGGCGGCCGGTGTCACCGGAATGCCCTCCCGCACCGGGTCGATGAACCGACGTCGGCACCCCTCCATGGTCCCGGGGAACCGGAGGAACAGGGTGGTCTCGGGGATGGAGGAGACGTCCAGGACCACGTGGGAGTCCCCCGTGGCCCTGAGCTCCCGGTGGATGGCCAGGGCCACCACGTCCCTGGGCGCGAGGGAGCCCCGGTCGTCGTGGTCGTCCATGAAGGGGCTGCCGTCGCGACGACGGAGGACAGCCCCCTCCCCCCGGAGGGCCTCCGAGAGGAGGAAGGCCGGGTCCTCCACCGGGTGGAGGGCCGTGGGGTGGAACTGGACGAACTCCAGGTTGGCCACCCGGGCTCCGCCTCGCCACGCCATGGCGATCCCGTCCGCCGTGGCGATGGCCGGGTTCGTGGTCCGGGACCAGAGCTGCCCGCCTCCCCCGGTGGCCAGGAAGACCACCCGTGCAGGGACCCGGGACACCGTGCCCTCCTCCACATCCAGGACCTGGACGCCGGTGGCCCGGCCATCGGGGTCCAGGAGGAGGTCCAGCACCAGGAGGTCCTGGGAGACCCGGATCCGGGGGTGGCGCTCCACGGCATCCAGGAGGGCCCGCTCCACCTCCCGGCCCGTCCGGTCGGCGGCGCGGACGATCCGGCGCCGCGAATGCCCTCCCTCCCTGCCCAGGGAGAAGTCCCCATCGGGGTCCAGCTGGAACCGGGCCCCCCACTCCACCAGCTCCCGCACCCGCTCCGGTCCCTCCTCCACCAGGAGCCGGACCCGGTCGGGGCGGCAGAGGCCGGCACCTGCCGCCAGGGTGTCGGCCAGGTGGAGTTCCGGGTCGTCGTCGGGGCCCAGCCCTGCGGCGATGCCGCCCTGCGCATAGTTCGTGTTCGACTCGGCCCGGTGCTTCTTGGTAAGGATCTGCACACGGCCGAAGGACGCCGCCTTCAGCGCGAAGGTCAGGCCCGCAATGCCGCTTCCCACAACGATGGTGTCCGGGGATTCCATGCCCGAAAGGTCGCTCCGGTGGCCTCACAGGGCCAGATCCCTTGCTCGCGGGAAAGACCGTGGCGACCTTGATACGCGTTCGTTACAAAGGCCACGGGTGGCCTCCCGCTGGAACCTCCCTTCCTCCGCGCCCCCGCCCCCCTCTTCGTGAACGAAACCCTCTCCGCGGTCATCCCCATGCTCATGGCCGTCATCGGCGGCCTGGGCATCTTCATGCTGGGCATGAAGTACATGTCCGAGGGCATGCAGGCCGTGGCGGGGAACTCGCTCCGGCGGATGATCAGCCTGGTGACGGACAACCGGCTCATGGCCACCGGGGCCGGGACCGGGGTCACCGTCCTGGTCCAGTCCTCCACGGTGACGACGGTCATCGTGGTGGGGTTGGTGAACGCCCAGCTCATGCAGCTCCACCAGGCCATCGGCGTGATCATGGGTGCGAACATCGGCACCACGATCACGGGGTGGATCCTGGTCCTCAAGATCGGTGCATGGGGTCTCCCCATCCTGGGAGTGGCCGCCCTGGTCTACCTCTTCACCCGGAAGGACCGGCCCCGCTTCATCGCCATGGCCATCATGGGGCTGGGGATGGTCTTCTTCGGGCTGGAGCTCATGAAGGAGGGCTTCGCGCCCATGAAGGACGTCCCCATGTTCATGGAGGCGTTCGAGTGGTTCCGGGCCGATACCCTGGGGGGTGTGCTGCGCTGCGTCCTGGCCGGATGCATCCTCACCTTCCTGGTGCAGAGCTCCAGCGCCACCCTGGGGATCACCATCGGGCTGGCTGCCACCGGGGCCATCCCCTTCCCCACGGCCGCCGCCCTGGTCCTGGGCGAGAACATCGGGACCACCATCACCGTCCTCCTGGCGGGGATCGGGGCGAACACGAACGCGAAGCGGACCGCCGCCGCCCACGTGCTCTTCAACGTGTTCGGGGTCATCTGGATCGTGGCCATATTCCAATGGTATATCCGCCTGGTGGCCGGGGTGGTGGAGGGGGTCCACGGCGCCGACCCCATGACCATGACGCTGGCCACTGCCCAGGACCCGGTGGCCTTCGCCGCGGTCATGACGGCGGCCATCGCCGTGACCCACAGCGGCTTCAACATCACGAACACCCTCCTCTTCCTCCCCTTCCTGAAGCCCTTCGCCCGAACCCTGGAGCGACTCATCCCGGAACCCGACGTCCGGGAAGTCCGCCACCTGAAGCACCTGGACGCCCGGGCCGTCTCCGCCCCGGTGCTGGGGGTGGAGCAGAGCCGGGGCGAGGTGGTCCAGATGGGCCGGGGGACCCAGAAGATGATGGAGTGGATCCGCCAGATCGGGTTCGACGGCCCCCGGGACGAGCGCATCATCCAGAAGACCTTCCACCGGGAGGAGGTCCTGGACAACATCCAGTCCGAGATCGCCACCTTCCTCACGGAGCTCCTGGACGCCAGCGTCCCCCACGCCATCGCCGAGGAGGGGGGGCAGCAGCTCCGCCTGGCCCACGAGTACGAGTCCATGAGCGACCGGCTGGCCAGTATCCTCCGGGCCTACCTCAAGCTGGCGGACCGGCAGCTGGAGCTCCCGCCGGACCACCTGGAGGGCCTCCGGCAGGTCCACGACGAGATCGCCCGCTTCCTGGACGAGGCCCTCCGTGCCTACGAGCAGCGGCATGCCCTGGAGGAGTCGTGGGTCCAGAGCCGCGGGCAGGGGATAAGCCGACAGATCAAGATGCTCCGGCGGGACCACCTGAAGCGGATGACGGAGCGCCCTCTGGACCCCCAGCTGAGCCTGATCTACACCACCCTCCTCACGGACTACCGCAGGGTCCGGGCCCACATCACCAACGTCATGGAGGCCTCCGTGGGAGGGATCACCTCCGGGACCGGGAAACCCGCCGGCGAGGAGACCTGGACCCCCGCCGCATCCCCCTGAGGGCCGCCCGGGGCGGTCCCCGAACGCCCGGAACCTTTCTCCCGGCTGAGGGGTGGCCCTGAACATGCCCTTTCGACTTCGACTCTCCGGACTCCTCGCCGCCGCCCTGGCTGCGGCCTCCTGCTCGGGCTCTCCACCCGACACGGCAGGCCCCACCGCGGACGGCGGGCTCGCCCCATGTCCGGAGACCCCGAACTGCGTCCACACGGGGGACCGGCACCCGGAGGGAACCGATCCCTTCCGCCTCTCCCCCGAAGCGCTGCAGCACGACGACGACGAGCTCCTCGACCTCCTGGCCGAGGAGCTCGTCTCGCTTCCCCGGACCTCCATCCGGGAACGAGAAGGTCACTGGATCCACGCCGAGGCCCGCAGCCGGGTCTTCCGTTTCGTGGACGATGTAGAGATCTTGCTGCCCGCCGATTTTCGGCAGGACGAACATCCGGAGGTCGTGGTTCGCTCCGCCTCCCGCCTGGGACAAAGCGACCTGGGCGTGAACGCGGACCGGGTGGCCTCCCTCCGACGTTCACTGGAAGACCGTGGACTCCTGATCCCGTAACCCCACAACTCCACACTTCCCCACGCCCCGCGCCTGCCTGTCGGCAGAGCGGACGTGGACTCGCTGTGTCCGCTCGAGGGCGGACCCGACGCCAACCCAAGGCCCGAGCAGTTCCGTGAAAGAATTCTTCAGGACCTTCTTCGACAACTACGGCCTCTCCTTCATCATGGTGGCGAGCTACTTCGGCTCGGGCTCCATCTTCATCGCGAGCCAGGCCGGGGTGGAATACGGATACGTGCTCCTCTGGGCCGTGGTGGGCGCCGTCCTCCTGGGCTTCATGGCCCAGGACATGAGTGCCCGGCTGGGCATCTTCGGCGACACCCTCATGGGCTTCATGCGTCGAAGGCTCGGGAAGGGGCCGTCGCTGACCATCGCCCTCTTCCTCTCCATCGGGTGCGTGGCCTGGTGCCTGGCCCTCTGTGCCGCCGTGGGGATGAGCATCCAGGTCCTCACCGGTGACGCCATTCCCTGGCAGCCCCTGGCCGTCCTCACCGCCGTGGCCGCCATCCTTGTCGGGATCCTGGACTATTCGAAGATCGAGAAGATCATGACGGCCATGATGTTTCTCCTTCTTGTCCTCTACCTCATCGTTGCCGGGGCCAGTCAGCCCGACCTCGTGGACGTGGCCATGGGCTTCGTCCCCTCCGTCCCCGACGTGGGCGCCATCGTCCTGGGAGCGGCCATCCTGGGCACCACCGCGCTCTGGCCCAACTTCTTCCTCGAGTCCATCCTGGTCCGCCGAAAGGGCTGGAACTCGCACAAGCACGTGAAGACGATGCGGACGGACCTGAGCATCGGGTACACGGTGGGCGGGCTCATCACGCTGGCCATCATCATCGTGGCCGCCAACGTCCTCCGCCCGGCAGGCTACACGGAGCTGAGCACCTTCGTGGCCCCCGGGGAGGCCCTGGCCGCGGTGCTGGGGCAGTGGGCCATGATCGTCTTCCTGGTGGGCGTGGTCTGCGCAGCCTTCAACAGCATCATTCCCATCATGTGGACGGTGCCGTTCATGATCCTGGAAGCGCTGGACATCGACCACCGCGACGGGACCAGCCGGGGCTTCAAGCGGATCTTCGCCGTGGCCACCGGGCTCGGCGCCCTCTCGCCCCTGGTGGCCGCCGTCACCGGGCTGAGCGTGGTCCAGATGATCACCCTCTTCCCGGCCTTCAACGGGGTCTTCGGGCTCCCCATCACTGCGGCCCTCCTCTTCTGGGCCGTGAACGACCGGAAGGTCATGGGGAAGGAGACGAACACCTGGGGCCTGAACCTGGTGAACGTCACCCTGGTCATCTTCGCCGCCTACGTGGCCGTACGCTCCGCCTCCGGGGTCATGAACCAGATCTTCGGAGGAATGCTCGGCGGATGAGCTGCCCAGGTCGGGGGGGGTCCTGAGGTGGGCCTCGAACTCACGATCCTCCTGGTCCTCATCGCCCTTGTGGGCGGGATCTGCGTCACCACCATCGGGCCCGGTGGGATCTTCGTCACCATCGCGCTCTACCAACTCCTGGCCCTGGGCCCCGGCGCCGTGGCTGGAACGGCCAGCGCGGCGTACATGGCTACGGCGCTGGCCGGAAGCCTGGCCTACCTGAAATCGGGCGAGCTCAGGAACGGGCCCGCGCTCCGCACCGCCGCCGTCCTGAGCATCTCCAGCATTGCGGGGGCGTGGTTCGGCGCCATCCTGAACACCCGTCTCGATGCCGGGACCTTCGGGGCCTTCCTGGGTGGGTTCGTCGTCCTGGTAGGCGTGGTGATCCTCCTCCGGGAGCGGAAGCTGGCCCGCCACCTGGCCGCCGGGGGAACGGCGGCCGAGGACCCCGACCTGGACACCTGGGGAAGTCGTTTCGCCATGGTGGCGGTGGGGCTGGGCGTGGGCATCCCCGGCGGCATGCTGGGGGTGGGCGGGCCGGTCCTCGCCGTCCCTGCCATGATCATGCTCGGGGTTCCCATGCTCCTCAGCGTGGCCCTGGCCCAGGTCCAGTCCATCTTCATCTCCGTCTTCGCCACCATGGGCTATGCTGCCCAGGGCGTGGTGGACTGGAGCCTGGCCCTCCTGGTGGGAGTCCCCCTCCTCATCGGCACCGTGATCGGCTGGTGGATCGCCCTCCGCATGGATGCAGGCCGACTGAAGACCGGCCTGGCCGTCGTCCTCGTGGTCGTGGGGCTCTACCTCCTGTTGGCCGGTCCCCCGGCTGTGGCCTGATGTCGTCGCTCCCTCCCTACCCGAACTCCATCCCCAGATCTCCATGATTCGACGCCCCAACGCCTTTCTGGCCACCACACTCCTCCTCACCGCGGCCGTCCTGGCCGGCCCGGGCACGCCGGCTGACGCCCAGACCCCGGGCACAGTGTTCACGGTGAACGACGACACGTCCATCGGGCTGGGAGGGGTGATGCAGCCCCGCTTCTCCTGGACGCGAGACAACCTGGCCGACGAGGAGGCCCTTGGCTTCGGGATGCGGAGGTACCGCCTCTACACCCTGGTGAGCATGGGCGACCGGATCAGCCTCTTCGCCCAGCTGGAAGGTGGGAGCGCCGGATCCACCTCCTTCATCGACCTGGAGGCCGCGTACCGGATCAGCGACACGTGGGAACTCCACGGGGGTCGGATCATCGGGGCCCAGCCCAGGGCCTACGCCCTCACCCTCCTCCCCCGGCTGGACGCCATCGACCGCCCGGTGGTCACCGTGGCCTGGGCGAACCGGACCCTGGGCGCCGACGGTCGGACCTACGGCGCCGGCCTCCGGGGAGCGACAGACACCTGGAATGCCCTCCTGACCCTCCACAACGGCACAAACAGCCGGGATTTCGCCGGCGAGATCGCCGCAGAGTCTCCGGCGCGGCCCTCCGAGACCGGCCTTGCAGCCAGCGCCTACCTGAACCTCCGGCCCAACGGCGCAGACGGCATCGAGGTGGGAGGCCACCTGGGCTACAACGCATCGAAGAATTCCCTGACCCGTGCCGGCGGGGAGGGCCGGGCGTTCGCCGACGGAAGCGTCCACCTCTACTGGGGTGCCGCACCCGGGGACCAACCCCTCCGGGTGAAGGCCGAGGCCCTGGGGATCCGCTACGAGGCCGTGGAAGGGGTGGATGACCGGGGCTTCGTGGGTGCCTCCCTCCTGGGCGCCACCCTCCTGGAGGACCACATCGAGCTGGTGGGACGCGTGGAGCGGATGCGGGATGCCGAGCCGGGTCCCGACGCCTCCCAGACCATCGTCACCGCCGGCGTCCACTTCAGTCGGAGCGCCCGTCAGGGCGGGGACTTCAACCGCCAGCGGCTCACGGTGGGGTGGTCCCTCCGCCAGCTCGAGGGGGGCTCCGATACCCGCCGCCACCAGCTCGCCGTACAGGCCCAGCTCGTGTTCTGAACCCCGGCGGGGCCCGGAGGGTAGCCCAATACGACAAGCTTGAAAGGCTGACAGCCTCTCAACCACTCCAATGCTTCGCCCTCCAGGAGGTCCAATGATGAGTATCCGAGTCCGTCCGCTCCTCGCCCTCGGAGGCGCGTCCGTGGTGGCACTGGCCACCGTGGCCTCTCCGGCTCCGGGCCAGGCCCAGGAGGTCGTGGCCGAGCAAAGAACCCAGTACCAGCAGATCCGGGCCGTGGAGGTTGCCGGAGACCTGGAGCAGCCCTGGGGCCTGGCGTTCCTCCCCGACGGGAGCCAGCTGGTCACCGAGCGCCCGGGACGCCTCCTCCACATCGCCGACGGGGAGCGCACCCAGGTCTCGGGCCTCCCCCAGGTCTCCTCCCGGAACCAGGGCGGGCTCCTGGACGTGGTGTTGCACCCGGACTTCGAGGAGAACGGGTGGGTCTACCTGACGTACTCGAAGGCCGACGAGGCCGGCCAGGAGACCGTACCGGCCCTGGTCCGGGCCCGCCTGGACGGCCATGCCCTGGTAGACCTGGAGCACCTCTTCGAGTCCAACACCTACACGTCACCAGGGCGCCACTACGGCTCCCGGATCCTCTTCCTGGAGGATGGCACCCTCCTCATGACCATCGGGGACCGGGGAGCCCAGCCGGAGCGGGCACAGGATCCCATGGACCACTCGGGCTCGGTGGTGCGGCTGAACGCCGACGGGACGGTCCCCGCCGACAATCCCTTCGTGGGGGATGACTCGGTGGCAGACGAAATCTGGTCCTGGGGCCACCGGAACATCCAGGGGATCGTCCTCCACCCGGGCACCGGAGAAGTCTGGGCCACGGAGCACGGTCCTCGGGGCGGAGACGAGCTGAACCTCATCCGCCCCGGACACAACTACGGCTGGCCCACGGTGAGCCTGGGGCGGGACTACCGCACGCAGGAGCCCTGGAGCGACCGCAGGGAGCACGGGGCCGAGATGACCCCGCCGGTTTGGGAGTTCCTCCCCACCCTGGCCCCCTCCGGCCTGGCCGTGGTCCCCGCCGATGCCTTCGCCTCCACCTGGGACCACAACCTCCTGGCAGGCGGGCTGGCCAGCCAGCGCATCCAGCGCATCGTCCTGGAAGAGGGCGAGGTCGTCCACATGGAGGAGATCCTCCCCTTCGATCTGGGGCGGATCCGCGACGTCCGAACCGGGCCCGACAACCACATCTGGGTCCTCACCGGTGAAAACGAGGGAGGTCTCTACCGCCTCGAGCCGGTGGGCTGATCCCTGATGCCGGGGCCCGGCCCCGGCATCCCCTGCGGCCACCCCCCGGCGCCCGGCCCCGCCGAGCCCGATGCCCCATC
>REBX01000008.1 GCA_007692505.1 Gemmatimonadales bacterium
CGCCGAAATATTTCCCGCCGATCTTCATCCATTACGCCAACACGCTTTTGAAACGGACTTCGGCGGTGACGTCCTCTTCTACGGGGATCGGTGCGTCATGTGCACCCGCTGCGTTCGCTTCATGAACGAGATGGCACAGGATCCTCTCCTGACGGTGGTGGAGCGGGGGAACCGCTCCGTCATCGACACCTTCTTCGACGAGGGGCTGGAAGGGTCGCCCTTCCACGGGAACATCGTGGACATCTGTCCGGTGGGAGCCCTGGTATCCAAGGACTTCCTCCACAAGGCCCGGGCCTGGGACCTGGACCACACGCCTTCGGTGTGCCCGAACTGCTCCCAGGGGTGCAACATCGATCTCCACACCCGGGACAACCTGGTCCAGAGGCTCCGGCCCAGGGAAAACCCCGACGTGAATCAGCACTGGATGTGCGACTTTGGCCGGCACCGCTACGAGTGGATGAACGAGGGCGGACGCATGGAGGCCCCGGTCCGGCAGGAGGCCGATGGTTCGCGGGCCGGAGGGTGGACCCCCGTCCTGGAATCCCTCTCCCGGAAGCTGGGTGAGCTGGAGGGTACGCCGGTTCGGGCGGTTGCGTCGCCCCGCGCCTCCAACGAGGATCTGGCCATGCTTCGATCCCTGGTGGAGGCTCTGGGAGGCGGCGAGATCGTCTTCCGCTCGCCCCGGGCCGAGGACGAGGTGGCCCTCCCCGGGTTCCCGACCCTGAAGCGGCGCCGGGACCTGGTGCCGAATCGCAGGGGCGCTGAAATCCTGGGAATGTCCCGGGTGGGTGAGGACGACGGGCAGGGCGGGCTGGAGGACTTCCGGGACTTCGACGGGATCCTCGTGGTCCTGGGAGATCGCCTGGAGGATGAGGCTCCCGGGTTCGGCGGGAACGCGGCCCTCTTCCTCTACCTGGGGACGCACGCCCCCGAGGCGGCGGCCACGGCGCACTACCGGCTCCCCGTGACCACCTTTGCGGAGCAGGAGGGGACCTTCACGAACCACGAGGGCCGGGTGCAGCGTTTCTGGCCCGGGTTGCAGGCCCCGGGGGCGGCCCGCCCGGCCTGGCTCGTGCTGGGGGCCCTGGCTGCGGCCCGGAGCGACGGCCAGGCACCCACGTCCCCGGAAGAGGCCTTCGGACTTGCCGGTGAGCTGGCAGGAGAGTTCTCGGGGCTGAGCTTCGACCACTTGGGGGTGCGAGGCGCCCTCGTAAACGAACCGGTCCGGCTGCCGGGGAACTGACCTCCCCCGGACCGGAATTCCAGGACGGGGCCGGGGATCGATTCGATCCTGCGGCGCCCCTCCAACCGACTCCTTCGGCAGACCAGACGCATGGACGAGCTCTCTTCCACGGCATTCGTGATCTCCTCGATGATCAAGGTGACTGCGGCCTTCACCCTCATGATGGCCGTTGTGGCCTACATGACGTTGGCGGAGCGCAGGGTGTCCGCCTTCATCCAGGACCGCCTGGGACCGAACCGGGTGGGGAAGTTCGGTCTCCTGCAGCCCGTTGCAGACGGGATCAAGAACATCGTGAAGGAGGAGACCATGCCGGCCACGGCCAACCGGCGCTTCTTCCTCCTGGCGCCCATGCTGGCCATCTTCCCGGCCGTCGTGGTTTTCGCCGTGATCCCCTTTGCGGCACCCCTTCCCACGCCCTGGGGCGTGGTGGACATGATCATTGCCGACATCCCTGTGGGCATGCTCTACGTGCTGGCTTTCAGCTCCCTTGGGGTCTACGGGATGTTCCTGGCGGGCTGGGCGTCCAACAACAAGTACGCCTTTCTGGGTGGGCTCAGGTCCTCTTCCCAGATGATCTCCTACGAAGTGGCGCTTGGGCTCTCCCTGGTCCCGGTCTTCATGCTGGCCGGGAACGTCACCCTCACGGAGATCGTCTGGCAGCAGCAGCAGCTCGGCTTCTGGTATGTCCTGCCCCTTTCGCTGGCCTTCATCTTCTTCGTGATCTCCGCCTTTGCCGAGACGAACCGCCTCCCCTTCGACCTTCCCGAGGCGGAGTCCGAGCTCGTCACCGGGTACCACACCGAGTACTCGAGCATGAAGTTCTCCATGTTCATGATCGCCGAGTACGCGCACATCCTCACGGTTTCCGCGCTCATGGCCACCCTCTTCCTGGGCGGATGGAGCGTTCCGTTCTGGAGTGGGGACCACATGTTCTGGTATGACGGGGTGCTGATCTCGGGCTTCAACGCCGCCGGGGAAGCGATGGCGGCGGAGCCCGCCGTCTGGAAGACCCTCCTCACCTTTGCTGCCTTCGGGGTGAAGACCCTCTTCTTCGTGGGCGTCTTCATCTGGGTCCGGTGGACCCTGCCCCGCTTCCGGTACGACCAGGTCATGCACCTGGGCTGGAAGGTCCTGCTCCCGGTCTCCATTGCCTATGTGGCCCTCCTGGGAGCGACCATCCTCCTCCTGGACCAGATGGGCGTGACGGGCTTCGCCTTCGGGGCCATCCTGACCCTGGTGAGTGGCGCGGCCACGCTGGCCTTCATCTTCTTCATGGATCGGGGCCGGGTCATGGAGGGGGCCTCCGTGGCCTCGTCCCCCCGTGGTCCCAGAGGGGCCATCGTCCCCGACACCCGGGGGGTCCGGGAACTGCGGGACCCGGTTCCCGCAGCACTCCAGGTCCGGGAAGACAAGTCCGGTTCCGGACCCACCGTGACCCACTGAGCCACGTACCCCGTCCACCGCCTTCGACTGCCGAACACGAGAACCGAGGAACAAGCCATGCCAGCCACCGTCAAGGTCATGCGACGCCCCGACGCGGGGAAGACCTCGT
>REBX01000067.1 GCA_007692505.1 Gemmatimonadales bacterium
TCCGAACCCCCCGCCGCCATGATCGTCACCACGAAGCAGCTCTACGAGGTCGCATACGGCCGGTTTGCCATCGGCGCCTACAACATCAACAACATGGAGCAGGCCCGCGGGCTCTTCGAGGGGCACCGCCGGGCACAGGCCCCCTTCATCGTCCAGATCTCCCGGGGGGCGCGCGCCTATGCCGGGGTCCCCATGCTGGAGGGGATCCTGCGGGCCATCGAGTCCGAGTACCCGGAGCTCGTCTTTGCCGTGCACATCGACCACGGCGACGAGGAGACCTGCTATGACGCCATCGACTCGGGCTTCTACAGCTCCGTAATGATCGATGCCTCCCACGAGTCCTTCGAGGAGAACATTGCCATCACCCGGCGGGTGGTGGAGCGGGCCCATGCCGCCGGGGTCAGTGTGGAGGCCGAGCTGGGGATGCTGGGCGGGGTGGAGGAGGACATCCAGGTGGACGAGAAGCACGCCCAGCTCACGGACCCGGAGGAGGCCGAGGAGTTCGTGGAGCGGTCCGGCTGCGACTCGCTGGCCGTGGCCATCGGGACGAGCCACGGGGCCTACAAGTTCACGGGCTCGCAGGGGATCCACTTCGACCGGGTGGAGGAGATCCAGCGGCGGCTCCCGGGCTTCCCCCTGGTCATGCACGGCTCGAGCTCGGTGCCCCGGGAGGAGGTGGAGCGGATCAACGCCGCCGGGGGCACACTGGACCCGTCGGCCAAGGGGGTGGACGAGGAGGAGTTCGCCCGGGCCGTGCCCCTGGGGGTGACCAAGGTGAACATCGACACGGACGGCCGCCTGGTCTGGACCCGGGTCCACCGGGAGCACTTCCGGGACCACCCGGACAACTTCGACTTCCGGAAGCCCGGCAAGGTGTTCATGGAGGCGTACGCCGAGTTCATCGAGCACAAGGCCGGGAAGCTCCAGTCCGCCGGGGTCCTGGACGAGGTCCGGGACGCCGTGTCGGCCGGCACGGAGGGCTGAGGCCATGGCCGGGATCGATCGCAACCTCGGGATGGAGCTGGTGCGGGTCACCGAGGCGGCGGCGCTCTCGGCCGCACCCCACATGGGGCGAGGCGACGGGAAGGCCGGAGACGGCGCCGCCGTCCGGGCCATGCGGGCGCTCCTGGGCACGGTGCGGATGGCGGGCACCGTGGTCATCGGCGAGGGGGAGAAGGACGACGCCCCCATGCTCTGGAACGGGGAGACGGTGGGCTCGGGGGAGCCCCCGGCCCTGGACCTGGCGGTGGACCCGGTGGAAGGCACCCGCCTCCTGGCCCTGGGCCGCCCCAACGCCATCGCGGTAATTGCTGCGGCGCCGGCAGGAACGCTCTGGACGCCGGGGGACTCCTTCTACATGGACAAGCTGGTGGCCCCGGCGGCGGCCCGGGGGGCCGTGGACATCTCGGCCCCCCCGGCCCGGAACCTGGCTGCGGTGGCAGAGGCGCTGGACCGGCCCGTCCACGAGCTCACCGTGTTCGTCCTGGACAAGCCCCGGCACGAGGCGCTGATCCGGGAGATCCGGGAGGCGGGGGCCAGGGTGTCCCTCCACACGGACGGCGATGTCATGGGCGCCCTCCTGGCGGCGTATCCCGATACCGGGGTCGACCTCCTCATGGGGATCGGGGGCACACCGGAGGGGGTCATCGCAGCGGCAGCGGTGAAGGCGCTGGGTGGCGAGATGCAGGGGCGAAGGGCCCCCCAGCTTGACGAGGAGCGGGAGCGACTCTCCCGGTCCGTTCCCGCCTCCGAACTGGATCGGGTCCTCCACCTGGCCGACCTGGTGCAGGGCGAGGATGCCTTCTTCGCCGCCACCGCCATCACGGACAGTCCGTTCCTGGAGGGGGTCCGCTACCGCTCCGGGCTGGGGGTCACCACCGAGAGCCTGGTGATCCGGGCCCGGTCCGGCTCCATACGCCACATCCGGGGGGTCCACCGCCTGGACGCGGAGCACATCTTCGGGGGGGGCAACTCGAGGGAGGAGTTCGCCCGGGTCATGGACGTGGTGGCAGACTGACCCCCGAGCCCCATCAGTCCCGGTGGCGGGCCAGCTCCTCCTCGGCCGCCTCCCAGCGCTCAAGGGCCCGGTCCACCTTCTCCTGCAGCGCGGCCCGCTCCTCCTGCCGGGCCTTCACCTCCTCCGGCGCGGTCCGTTCGAAGTAGTCCGGGGTGGCGTAGAGGGCGTCGATCTCCGCCATGCGGGCCTCCGCCGCCTCCACCTCGGAGGTGGCGGCCCGGACCTCCCGCTCCAGCTCCTTCTGGCGGGCCTCCAGCTTTCTTCGTTCAATGGGCCGGCCCCGCTCGTCCCGGAGCACCTTGTCGCTCCCTCCGGATCGGTCCTTCCGGTCCGACGTACGGGCCGTCTCCTTGGCCTTGAGGGCGGCAGTGTCGTGGTCCAGGTGGTCGTCGCCGTCGGAGGAGACGAACTCCTCGTACGTGCCGGGATAGTCCCGGACCCCGTCGGGCCGGATCTCGAAGATGCGGGTGGCGAGCCGGCTCACGAACCACCGGTCGTGGGACACCAGGATGAGGGTGCCATCGTACGCCTCGAGCCCCTCCACCAGGGCCTCGATGGCCTCCATGTCCAGGTGGTTCGTGGGCTCGTCCAGGACCAGGATGTTGGGCCGGTCCAGCCCGACCTTGCAGAACACCAGGCGGGCTGCCTCTCCGCCCGAGAGGGCGGACACCCGCTTCTCCGCCTCGTCCCCCGAGAAGAGGACCAGGCCCAGCCGACCCCGGATCCAGCCCCGGTCCCGGGCCGGGGCGCAGGCCCTCAGCCAGTCCTCCACCGTGTCCGTGCAGTCCTCCAGGTCGGCCTGGAAGTCCTGGGCAAAGTATCCCGGATGGGTCTCGTATCCCCACTCCACCTCGCCGGCATCGGGCTCGAGCTCGCCCATGGCGATCTTGAGGAGGGTGGACTTCCCCACTCCATTGGGACCCAGGATGGCCACCCGGTCGCCCCGCCGGACCGTGAAGTCCACGTCCTGGAGGACGGGGAGTTCGTCAAACGACCGGGAGATCCCCCGCATGCGCAGGACCTCCTGCCCCGGGTCCCGGCGGGACTCGAAGCGGAAGGTGGGCCAGCGGCGGGAGCTCGTGGGCAGCTCCTCCAGGTCCTCCGCCTTCCGCTCGATCATCCGGACCTTGCTCTGGGCCTGGCGGGCCTTGGACGCCTTCGCCTTGAAACGGTCCACGAACTTCTGGTGGTGGGCGATCTCCTTCAGGCGCCCCTCGATCTCCTTCTCGCGGCGCTCCCGCTCCTCCACCTTCGCCACCTGGAATCGGGTGTAGTTCCCGGTGTACATCCGCACCGTACCGTAGTCCACGTCCAGGATGTGGGTGGAGATGGTGTCCAGGAACCGGTGGTCGTGGGAAATGACCAGGACGGGGCCGGAGAACTGCACCAGGAACTCCTCCAGCCAGCGAATGGAGAGGATGTCCAGGTGGTTCGTGGGCTCGTCCAGGAGGAGGGCGTCGGGGTCGCCGGCCAGGACCTGGGCCAGGAGGACCCGGAGCTTGAACCCTCCCGAGAGGGTGGAGAGGGGCTCGTGGTGGACCTCCGACGGAATGCCCAGCCCCTCCAGGACCGTGGCGGCCCGGGACTCGGCGGCGTAGCCGTCCCACTGCTGGACGATCTCCTCCAGCTCCCCGAACCGCTCCGCATCGAAGTCGTCCTCCCCGGCCCGGGCCAGGACCTCCTCCTTCTCCGTCATGGCCCGGAAGAGCTCGGGCATGCCCATGAGGGCGGTGCGGATGATGGAGTGCTCCTCGTAGAGGTACTGGTCCTGCCTGAGGACGCCCAGCCGGGCGTCCTTCGGGAGGCTCACCGTCCCTTCCGAGGACTCCTCGTCTCCGGCCAGGATGCGCAGGAGGGTGGACTTCCCGGAGCCATTTGCGCCCACCAGCCCGTACCGCTCACCGGGGTTGAGCTGGAAGGAGGCCCCCTGGAAGAGGACCCGCTCCCCGTAGGACCGGACCAGGTTGGAGACGGAGATCATGGGGTGCAGACTGAGGACAGGAGGGGGGCGATGTCGGGCATGCCCCAATCTCTCGCTTCCCCGGCCCCGGGGGAACCGGCGACCGACCCGAGGGGAACCGGCGACCGACCCGAGGGGGGTCGGCCGCCGGTGGGCTCAGAACTCGTAGCGGAGCCTCAGGAGGGCCAGGCGGCCCGTCTCCGGCGTCCCCGGGAAGCTCTGGAAGCTCTGGTCCAGGAGGTTCTGGATGGAGAGCTGCACCGTTGCGCCGGTCACGTTGGGAAGGCGGTACGAGACGTTCGCGTCCAGAAGGGTGGAGCTCTCCACGCAGGGCTCGGCGGTGGCCGGCGCCCCGGGGAGGCAGGCCGTGCCCTCGAAGACCCCGGAGCTGGCCGGGAACCCGGCGGCCACCCGAACACGCCCCTCCGCCGACAGGCCCGCGGTCCGGTCCCGGTACGCCAGGGAGACGGAGCCCTTCCGCTTGGGCGCGTTCAGGGTGACGATCTGGCCCCGGTCCGTGGTGAAGGCATCGTCGTTCACCAGGGAGAGGGCGCCTTCCACGGACCACCGCTCGCCCAGGAGGACCTGGGCCGACAGGTCCACGCCCCACAGGTCCAGCTCGTCGTCCACGTTGGTGTAGGTGGAGAGGAGCTGAGCGCCGTTGGCGTTGATGTCCGGCGAGGAGATGACGCCCAGGGGCACCTGGGCCATTCCGCCGGCGAGCTGGGCCGCCGTGGCGGCGGCCTCCGCCTCGGACATCCCCGTGGCCTGCAGCCGGGGCACCAGGTAGGTCTCCACGTCCTGGGCGTTCAGGGCCACGAAGGGGGTCTGGACGGTGAGGGGGGTCACGAGCTGGCTGCGCCGGCTGTACCACACGTCGGCGGCCAGGATGGCGCGCTCCGCCAGGATTCCCTTGTACCCCACCTCGATGGTGGACTGGAGGGACTCCCGGATGGGCTCCACGTCGGGGAGGTCCATGGCCGAGAGGGGACCGGTCTGCCCCGTGGCCGGGTTGCTGAAGGTGGAGCCCACCTCCTCGGCCGAGGGCTCCAGCGACTGGAGGAAGCCAACCAGCTGAGGATCCAGCTCGGCCTGCTGTCCCACGACCTGGACGGCTGCATCCCAGAAGGTGGCTGCGTTGGCCGGGAGGAGCTGCGCCGGGCCACCCAGCCCGTCGGGGGTGAAGGGCGAGCGCATGAGCCACGAGCCATCGGCCTGCCGCAGGCGGAACCCGTCCGTGCCCGTGCCTTGGACCCGCACGCTGTAGCCGAGCTGGGCCGCCCCTGCATCGGGGATCGCCGTTCCCAGGTCCAGGAACTGGTTCAGGGAAGAGGGCGTGGAGAAGGCCCTGTTGTAGGTAACGCGGAAGGCCTGGTCGTCGGCGGGCTCCCAGACCAGGGCGGCCCGGGGCGAGAAGATGGCATCCGGGAGAGCCGAGTGGGTGTCCACCCGGCCGGCCAGGACCAGGTTGAACTCCGGCGAGAGCCGGGTCTCGGACTGGAGGTAGGCCCCGAACTCGGAGGTGTCGTCCTCGTCCTCGTAGATCCCGTTGATCGTCCCCTCGGTCTCGGGGTCCGTGTAGATGAAGTCCATCCCGTACGTGAACTGCTGCCGGGTCCCCACCCGGCCCCCGTGCTGGATCTGGGTCACGTAGAGGCGGGAACGATCCACGATGGGGGCGCCGTTCCTCAGGAGGTACGTGGTCCCGGCATTGCTCCGGTTCACGTAGGCCTGGGCAAAGAGCCGATTCCGGTTCACCCGGGCCTGGGCGAAGGTGTAGCTCCAGTCCTGGACCTGGGCCGAACCCAGCCCCGTCATCTCCACCTGGCTCCCGGCGTTGGACCGGCCCAGGGTAAAGATGGCCGTGGTCTCGTCGGTGGCGGCCCAGTCGGCCCGGAGCTCACCGGACCAGCGCTCGATGTCCCGGGATCGATCCGCAATGCGGTCGATGCGAAGGTCCGCCTCGGCTGCGTCGACCCCCACGGCCCGCATGAGGTCGGCGCGCCAGAACTCCCTGTTCTCGTCGAACTTGGCCCGCTCCGCAGCCTCCACCGGGTCCGTGTAGGCCCACTCCTCCGCCTGGAAGTACTGGCCCGATACCTTGATCCCCAGGTTGTCCGTCACGAGCTGGGACGTCCGGACAGTGGTGGACAGGATGCTGCGCTCGCCCCCGGAGACGCTCACGGAGGACCCCTGGGACTGGAGGGGGGACCGGGTCATGATGTGGAGGACCCCGTTCGCCGTGTTCGGGCCGTAGAGGGCAGACCCCGGTCCCATGACCACCTCCATCCGCTCGATGTCGGAGTCCGTGGTGGGCACGAAGCTCAGGACGTTCACCCGAAGGGACGGGACTCCGGCGATGCGGTGGTCCGTCAGGGCATGGAGGGCGCCGGAGAAGATGTTGTTGAAGCCCCGCACCGTCACGTTGGTGGACTGGACGCCCTGCTGGATCACGTCCACCGCCGGAATGGAGCGCAGGTGGTCCACCGCGGTAACGGCAGGGCGCTCCGCAATGCGCTCCTCCGAGATGACTTCCACCCGGGCCGGGGCCCCGATGGCCCGCTCCGCCTCACGGCCCACGGAGACGACCACGGGGTTGAGCTCCAGGGCCACTGACTGGATCCGCCCGTCCAGGACGGCCCGGTCACCTGCAGCCACGGACACGGTACCCAGGGCCTGGGTCCCGTAGCCCACTGCCGAGATCTGGATCTCGTACTCCCCTGCCGGGACGTTCAGCCGGTAGATGCCCTCCCGGTTCGTGGACCCGGTGGCCACCGTCTCGGCCTGCAGGGTCCGCACCGTGACCAGCGCGGAGGAGACAGGGGCCCCGGTGCCCGCATCGGTGACCCGCCCTTCCACCACCCCGCGTTCCTGGGCCTGCAGGCCGGGAGGTGCCAGGAGGAAGCCCAGGGCGAGGACCGGGAGGAAGACCGCCATTAGAAGGCTTCGCGGAAACTCGGACATCGGACCTCCGGGGTGGATGGGGACTTAGAGGCGCTCACCTGCCGGGCACGGATCCCGCTCGATGCCTCAGTCTATGCCCCCCCCGGCGCATGGGCAACCTGGGTCTGACCCCGGTCAACCGCGGGGTCCTCAGAACCCCTCTGTGAGGGGTGAGACAGACCATGTCGCGCCGATTCCGATTCCCATGTTCGTCCAGGTCCCCTCGGTGTCTACCCGGAGGTCCCGATAGGGGCCGAAGGAGACCCGGTCCACGTCCAGCGTGCCCAGGATGCCCACCGACGACGTGACGTTCATCAGGATGCCGGCCCCGGCACCGATGCCCCACCCGGAGGAGGAGGAGCTCACCACTCCCCGATTCCCGTCAGAGCCGAGCTGGGCCGAACGTCGTGCCACCGAAAACCGGCCCTCCACCACGGGCTGAACCCGATTCCCCGGCCGGAACTCGAACCGGGGCTCCACGGCGAGGGAGTAGACCCGGACACTGCCCTGTGTCAGGGTCGCGCTGGAGCTGACCAGGCTTGAGAACTCCGCAAGCGTGACCCCGGAGAGGTCGTGGAACCCCAGCCCCACCACGGCACCCAGGGCCAGGCGATCCCGGACGGACACGTGCATGGATCCCTTGATCCCCGGCCCCCCGGAGGGAGCCAGGTGTCCGTCGTACGCAGCGGCACCGCCCTCCAGGGCGAACCGGATCCGGTACTGCATGTCCTGGCGGCTGGGCGAGAAGGGATCGATGTCCTGCCGGGTCCAGACAGCGACGACTCCACACTCCGCACCCACGCCACTGTACTCCATGGGCACCTGCGCAACGCCCCGGTAAACCTCGATGGCCTCGATCTGGTCGGCACCGAGGTTCAGGACCTCCCAGACGGAGTCGGTGAGGTCCATGCTCGCATCATAGACACGGACCCCGTCGCGGTAGACTGCGGCAAAGCACTCCCGGGCCGCGCCCGGCGGTGCCCGACCCGTCTGGATGCCCACCTGTCCGTCCTGGCCCAACCGGTTCAGCACGGTCATCCCTGGCTGGGTCCGGAGGATGTCCGCCACCTGAGCCCCCATCCGGAATTCCAGGTCCTCCCGGGTGTACACGGTGCCGAACCCTGCCCGGGAGCGCTCCCGGACACCCCGCATGAAGGCGGGCTCCCGACGCTGTCCCGTGACCTCGATGGCCTCGATGTCCACGGCGTCCACATCGAGCCTGATCTCCACCGACTTAACCTCGTCAGCCGCCAGAGAGAGCGTGTCCGTGGTCAACTCCCCGTAGCCCAGCGCCTCCACCCGGATCGTGTAGTTCCCGGCGGTCCGGACCCAGACAGTGAACTCTCCGTCTCGATCCGTGGTGGTGCCACCGGCAATCCGGTCCGGATCGTCCACGTTGCGAACCTGCACGGACGCCTGCCGGATCGGCTCCCCGGTGGCGTCCGAGACCACCAGCCCCCGAAAGGTCTGGGCCTCCAGGGTGGGGGCCGGGAGGCCGACCAGCAGGAGGAGGACAAGGATCGGCAGGAACACGGCCACGAGGGGGGGCGGACGCACGGTGCGGGGAGCTTGGTCCATGGTACAGGGGGACGTGGGGAATGGTATGTAGGTCCTTCCAGCCCGAACCTCCTGCCCGGATCGCCGGAGGGAAGTCGTGCTCGTGGGGAACGAACTCGCCGAGGAGATGGTTCGTTCCCCCCTCGCGTTAAACCGGTGGGGGTCTGGCGTTCGCCGGTGGTGGCGCAGGGCCCGGGCCGGCGGTGCTGCCCCCCTCACATGGAGACCCGGTAGGGGAACCAGGCGGCCACGGCCTCCCCGGCCTGCCGGGCCGGGTTGAAGATCCACTGGTTCGCCTCCTGGATCAGGCGGCGATTGAAGCTGCGGCTGGGGGTCTCGGGCTCCAGTCGGGTGGAGTCGGCCACGACCCGGCCGTCCTCCCCGACGAAGACCCAGACCTCGATGGTGCGACCCCGGAGTTCACTGTCCGTGGGGGGAATGATCATCCCCCGGGGCGACGGGGGAATCACCCGGGTCAGGCCCTCCTCCGACTGACCGCCGTCTCCTGCGCCGGTGGCCTCGGGGATCCCTGCGTCATCGCCGTCGTCGGCCGCATCGTCCCCCCGTGAGTCTCCCACCCCCGGATCGGGGAGGTCGGGTTCTGCGATCTCCACGTCCGGGTCTGGCTCCAGGTCGGGCTCCTCGATCTCCACAATGACGTCGGCCACCTCGATCTCCGGGACGGCCACGACCTCCTCGGGGGGAGCCGAGCGCAGCTGGACGGTCTGGATGACGCCGTCCGCCGCCTGGTCGTCCCGGTCCTGGGGGCCGGCAGCGGAGAGGGGCGACTCGGGACCGGACGGTCCCACGGAGAGGAGGACGAAGAGGAGGGCGTGAAGGATCAGGGAGATGAGGAATCCCTGCTGCCTGATCCGGCGCTCACGCCTCCGGCGCTCCTCCACCGAGTCGGCAGGAGTGTGCTCGCTGGATTCCATCCCGCCTCCCCGGCGCGATACGACAGACGGACCCGGCCGCCGAGACGCGACCGGGCCCGTATGGTGGTACGACCGAGGACCCCCTCAGGTTTCCTTTGCTCAATAGAACTGGTAGGGCGGCGACTCGAATGCAGCAGGGAGGTACTGGACCAGGAACGGACCGTAGGCCACGGCGATGAGGATGAGCATGGCCACCAGCCAGTAGCGGAAGCGGTCCAGCTTCACCTCCCACCCCCTGGTCTTCGGCGGATGGTGGGTGGTGGTGAGGGGCAGGTCCATGGGCTCGTCCGTCTTCTTCCCGAAGAAGAGGGTCGCGGCGAAGACGGCGAAGAAGAGCATCCCACCCACGAACATGAGGGTACCCCCCAACCCGGTGAGCATGCCCGCCAGCTCCCAGGACGGCTTGGAGTACGCGGCCTCCAGCATGTTCGTCCGACGGGGCATCCCGTCGATCCCGCCACTGATGAGCCCCCGGGCCATGACCAGGACTCCCGCGAAGTAGATCCAGCTCTGCAGGACGGCCATCCCCCGGCCCACCAGCTGCCGACCCGTGAGATAGGGGATGAGCCAGTAGGCAATCCCCATGAAGGACATGGTCACCGCCGATCCCACCGTCATGTGGAAGTGACCCGGCACCCAGGCGGTGTTGTGGATCGCCTGGTTCAGGTTGTACGAGGCGTTGATCAGCCCGGTGATCCCACCCAGGGTGAAGGTGAGCATGGCCAGGACCTGGGCCACCAGCGCCGGGTTCTTCCAGTCCAGCTTCAGGAACCAGTTGGCGAGCCCGGTACCCCCTCGCCTCCGCCCACCGATCTCCAGGGCGTACAGGACGGTGAAGGCGGTGACCATGCTGGGGAAGAAGACCCCGAAGGTCAGGGCTCCGTGGAGCGCCTTCATCCCCGTGCCGATGCCCGGATCCGTGTACTGGTGGTGGAACCCGGTGGGGATGGAGAGGAGGATGAACATCACGAAGACGACCCGGGTCAGCGAGTCGCTGAAGAGGGTGCCCCCGGCGTGGCGGGGCACCATGACGTACCAGGAGACGTACGCCGGCAGGAGCCAGAAGTAGACGATGGGGTGTCCCGAGTACCAGAACAGGGTCCGGCTCAGGAGGGGGTCGGAGGACTCGATGAGCCCCAGGGACCAGGGGAGCAGCAGCCCCACCACGGAGATGGCGATCCCCACCGAGGCCACGGTCCACATGAGGTAGGTGGCCGCCGAGATGAAGGCGAGAAGGGGGATCCGCTCGCCCTGGTTCTCCTTCCTCCAGCTCCTGAGGGCAATGAAGATGAGGGCCGTGGTCACCCACGTGCTCACCACCAGGAGGGCCAGGCCCAGGTAGAAGCTCCAGTGGGCCATGAGGGGCGGATAGAACGTGTAGAGCACGGAGGCCTGGCCCGTGGCCATGGCGTACCCCGCCAGGAGGGTCCCGGCCACCATGAGACCGAAGACGACCCAGAGCCATGTGGCGTTCAGGGGCCGGGCCAGGGCCCGGGAGGTGGTGAGGGCCAGGAACCCGTTGGCAAAGGCGAAGGTGAACACGATGGCGTTCACCACGCCGTGCACCGTGAGCCCCTGGTAGTAGTCCCGCATCCCGGGGAAGTACTGCAGGATGTCCACGGAGGCGTAGTTCAGCGCCTGCCCGAGTCCGTTGATGATCCCGATGAAGAGGGCCCCGAAGCCCAGGCACACCATCGAGAGGATGGCGCGCTTCTGGGCCGTGGGGAGGTCGAAGCCCGTGGGGCTTGCAACGACGGGTGTGCTCATTCGACGATCACCCTCCCGTACATGATGTGATGTCCTGCACCGCAGTACTCATGGCAGATCATGAGGTGCTCCCCGGGCTCCCGGAAGGTGCCCTCCACCCGGGCCACCTGTCCCGGGATCAGCATGAAGTTCATCCGGGTCCCCTCGATATGGACGCCATGGATGACATCGGTGGTGGTGGCGATGAAGGTCACCTTCGCACCGGCCGGCACCCGGATCTCCCGGGGCTGGAACGCCCAGGCGTAGCCCAGGAGGACCACCTCGTACTCGTTGTCCCCCACCTGGCGCACGCCGGGCTCGTCGAAGGGCGGGGTGTCCCGCACCTCCCGCACGTCGATCTGCTCCTCCCGGTCGGGGAGGTGCATGCCCATCCCGAAAGCCGAGTAGAAGAGGGCACCCAGAAAGGTGAGGAGCATGACCGCCGTGATGATCAGGAAGACCTTCTCGATGCGCTCGGCATCGAGTGGATGCTGTGAGTCGGCCACGGGCTACCTCCCCAGGAATTCGAAGAAGATGGCCAGCCACATCCCTGCCATTATCATGATGTAGACCATGACGAAGAAGAATGTCCCGGTGGGCGGCGGGATGGGGTCCTCCCGCTCCTCGGTGTGTGCGGGGCGTGGTCTGAGGTCGGGGTCCACTTTTTCTCTCCGGCGTGCGGTTGGAGTGTGACGGGATCTGCGCTCGGGGATGGCAGTCCGGCTCGTCCGGGCCCTCCGGCCTACCTGGAGACGTCCTCTCCGGGAGTCCAGCCATCGGCATCGGCATCGGACGGAACGACCCTCTGGATGTAGAGGGACATGAGCCAGGCCAGCCCGATGAAGACCCCGATGAGGGCCATGGCGACGAGGTAGGCGCCCCCCTCCACCGGCTTACCGGCCAGGAAGTCCGACAGGGTCGACCAGATGAAGTACGCCATGGCCGAGCCCAGGACGAAGAAGACCACCAGGACTGCCGTGAGGCGGACCAGGGGGCCGGAGCCGGCCTTGCCGGAGGAGGCGGGAGGGGAGGGCGTCATGATCCGGGCATCCTCATTGTTCCGAGCGGGGGACGGGGACACGGGTTCGGGACCGCAGGATGGATCCGAGAGGCAACCTGCAGTGTCGCTCGCCGCATGGCAAGGGGAGTACCGAAAGCGCATGTCGTTTCGTGCCAACCACTTGGGTTGTGACACTTCGTCCATACGGAGGGCATTATGTCTCGGCAACCCCCAGGCGCCGGACAACCTGTCCCGCCCCAGGGGACCGCTTGCGCCCCTTCTCGCCTCTGGACAACTTCCCATCTCTCCTGGCCCCCCCCTGTCCTCGACCGCTCACCCCGGGGCGCGATGTCCGACTCCAACGCCGCCCCCCGGACCACCCGGTTCCGGGCCTACTGGGAGCTGACCAAGCCCGGCATCGCCGGCTTCGTCATGCTCACCGCCGGGGTCGCCTTCTACGTGGCCTCCGGAGGCCGGGCCGAGCTCCTCCCGGTGATCCACACCCTGGTCGGGGTGGTGGTGGCCACCGCCGGGGCCCTGGCCCTGAACCAGTACATCGAGCGGAAGGTGGACGCCCGGATGCACCGCACCCGGACCCGCCCCCTCCCCTCGGGGCGCCTCCGCCCCGTGGAGGCCCTGGCTTTCGGCCTCCTCCTGGTGACGGCGGGGGTCGTGCACCTGGGGGTCACGGTGGGCTGGCTGGCCGCAGGCCTGACCCTGGCCTCCGCGGTGGCCTACAACTTCATCTACACCCCCCTCAAGCCCCGATCCTACGCGGCCACCTTCGCCGGGGCCTTTCCCGGGGCCATGCCGGCCCTCATCGGCTGGGCCGCCGCCACCGGGACGATCTCGCTGGGGGGGATGGTCCTCTTCGCCATTGCCTTCCTCTGGCAGCTTCCCCACGTCCTGGCCCTGGCCTGGCTGCTCCGGGAGGATTACCGACGGGCCGGGTTCCTCCTGACCCCGCCGGACCCGGAGGGCTCGATCATCGGCCGACAGATGGTCCTCTACTCTGCCATCCTTGTCCCCTTCAGCCTGGTCCCGACCCCCCTTGGTCTCACCGGCAACATCTACCTGGTGGGTGCCCTCCTCCTGGGAGCCGTGGTGACGTGGTGGTCCGTCCAGGCCCTCCGGGACATGTCCAACCCGAAGGTGCGGAAGGTCTTCCTGGGGTCGCTGGCCTACCAGCCCCTCCTCCTGGGGCTCATGCTCCTCGATACCGTGAGGGTCTGATGAACCGTTCCCGCGTCCTGGCCGCCCTGCCCCTCGTCCTTCTCCCCCTCCTCCTGGCCATGTCCGTCTTGCCGCCGACCCACCCCGACGACCCGGACCGGCCCCGAGCCCGGGACCTGGGCATCCAGGTCGGGATCTTCCAACCCGGTCCCCTGAACGCCATCACCGACGTGGCCGGGGTCCGGGTGGGCCAGACCACGGTCTCCGACGGGGAGCGGGTGAACACGGGGGTCACCGCCATCCTCCCCCACGGCGGAAACCCCTTCCGGTCCCGGGTCCCCGCGGCCATCCACGTGGGGAACGGGTTCGGGAAGCTGGTGGGGGTCACCCAGGTCCGGGAGCTGGGCGAGCTGGAGACCCCCATCCTCCTCACCTGCACCCTCTGCGTGTGGCAGGCCGCCGACGCCATGGCCGCGTGGATGCTGGAACGGGAGGGGATGGGAAACGTGGCCTCCATCAACCCGGTGGTGGGCGAGACGAACGACGCCGGGCTGAACGACATCCGGAGCCGTCCCATCGAGGCCCGCCACGTGGTGGAGGCCCTGGAGTCGGCATCGGACGGCGCCGTGGAGGAGGGCTCCGTGGGGGCCGGCACCGGCACCCGGGCTTTCGGCTGGAAGGGGGGCATCGGCACCTCCTCCCGGGTCCTCCCGGAGGACCAGGGCGGGTGGACGGTGGGCGTCCTGGTGCAGAGCAACTACGGCGGGATCCTCACCGTGGATGGCGCCCCGGTGGGCCAGGAGCTCGGGCAATACAGCTTCCGTGGCTCGGTGGAATCCGGGGACGACGCCGGAGAGGCCCGCCCCGGGGACGAGGGCGACCCCGGGGCCGGCTCCATCATGATCGTCATTGCCACGGACGCCCCCCTGTCGGACCGGAACCTGGAGCGGCTGGCCTCCCGGGCCATGCTGGGGTTGGCCCGCACCGGCTCCTTCGCCGGGAACGGCTCCGGTGACTACATCATCGCCTTCAGCACCGCAGACGAGGTCCGGCGGGAGGGGGGCGCACTACCCACTGTGGCCGACCTCCCCAACGCCCGAACCTCGGCCCTCTTCCAGGGCGTGGTGGAGGCCACCGAGGAGGCGATCCTCAACTCCATCTTCCGGGCCACCACCACCTCGGGGATGGGCCGCAACGTGGAGGCCCTGCCCCTGGAGGAAACCCTGGACGTGCTGCGCCGCCACGGGGTCATCGACCCGGAGAGCCCATGAGCGCCGGGAGCGACCCGCTGGCCCTCTCGGCCCGGCACCACTTCCAGCGAGCCGCAGACGGTCTGGAGCTGGACTCCGGCCTGAGGGACCTCCTCTCGGAGCCCCGCCGGGAGCTCCGGGTGCGCCTCCCGGTGGTCATGGACGACGGGGAGCTCCAGGTCTTCGATGCCGTCCGGGTCGTCCACTCCGATGCCCGGGGGCCGGCCAAGGGAGGGCTCCGCTACGCCCCCTCCGTCTCTCCCGGCGAGGTCCGGGCCCTGGCCGCCCTCATGTCGTGGAAGTGCGCCCTCATGGACCTCCCCTTCGGCGGGGGGAAGGGCGGGGTCACCGTGGACCGGAGCTCCATCTCGGACCAGGAGACCAGGGCCCTCACCGAGGCCCTGGTGGACGCCCTGGCCCCCTTCCTGGGCCCGGACCGGGACATCCCGGCACCGGACATGTACACGGACGAGCGGGTGATGGCCTGGTTCATGGATGCCTACCGACGCCACGCCGCCGGGCAGGTCCCCGGAGTCGTCACGGGAAAGCCCCGGGCGCTGGGGGGCTCCAGGGGGAGGAACCGGGCCACGGCCCGGGGCTCGGCCCACATCATCCGGCAGGCCCTGGCGTGGTGCGACCGAGAGCTGGAGGGCGCCTCGGTGGCCATCCAGGGGTTCGGGAATGCCGGCCGGGGGCTGGCCCGGATCCTGGGCGGCGAGCTGGGACTCCGGGTGGTGGCCGTCAGCGACTCCTCCGGCGGGGTCTACCGGGAGGACGGGCTGGACGCAGAGGCCCTGGCCACCGCCAAGGAGGAGGGGGCCTCCGTCTCGGAGCTGGCCGGGGGCGAGCACGGAGACGCCCTCACGAACGAGGAGCTCCTGGCCCTGGAGGTGGACGTCCTGGCCCCCGCCGCCCTGGAGGGGGTCGTCACCGAGGAGAATGCCTCCAGGGTCCGGGCCCGCCTCCTGGTGGAGACGGCGAACGGCCCCGTCCTTCCCGGGGCCGACCCCATCCTGGAGGAGTCCGGCGTCCGGGTGGTGCCCGACATCCTGGCCTCTGGCGGCGGGGTGACCGTCTCGTGGTTCGAGTGGGTCCAGAACCGCTCCGGGGACCGCTGGTCCGCCGACAAGGTGGAAGCCCGCCTCCAGGAGCGGATGGGGCTGGCCTGGGAGGCGGTCCGGACCCGGGCCGAGGACCGGGAGCTCTCCCTCCGGGACGCGGCCTGGCAGGTGGGGGTGGAGCGGGTCGCCGAGGCGGAGCGCTACCGGCGGGTCTGACCCCGGTGGTCCACGCCCTCCCTACCGGCGGGCCCGGTCCGGGTCGCCGGCGCCGGACACCACGGGGAGGGGCGTGTCGGAGGACTCGGGCAGCCCCCGGGCGCCCACCATCTCCAGGACCTCCCGGAGGATCTCGTGCCCTCGGTCCCGGGCGTACCACTTCCGGACCTCCCGGTACCGCTCCTCCACCTCCAGCTCCCGGCCGGGCCCGGTCACCCAGGTCTGCAGTGCGGAGGGCCGGGGGCCCCACCACCCCATCTCCCGGAAGGCCTCGTCGTAGGCAATGACCACGGGGATGGAGCGAGAGGTGCCCCCGGTGAGGTGGGCGTCCATGAGGTCCTCATGCGAGTCCCGCTCCAGGACCCGGAACTCCAGCCCCGGCGCCGACCGGGCCAGGTGGTCCACCCAGGGGAGGCTGTTCACCGCGTCGCCGCACCAGTCCTCGGTGAGGGCCAGGAGGCGGACGGGCCCCTCCACCGTGGCCGCCGCCGTCTCCGCCCACTCGGGCAGCGAGACCCGGCCATGGAGGCCGGTCCAGAGGTCGTGGTTCTTCTCGGTGGTGGCGATCCAGCCCTCCAGGGAGGAGGCTTTCTTCCAGCGATCGGGGTCCAGGTCGGGGGCTCGGGGGGTCATGGCTGGCGGGGGCTCGAGTATGGTGTCGTTTGTGGCGTCGTCGGTGCCCCATGGGACACCGGGACCGGCGATGAAGTACATGGGAACGAGGAGGGGGCCGGCCCAGGAAGGACCGACCCCCTCACTCATGTCTGAACCCGCGGGCCCTCCGGAGCGTTCCCCCAATGCAGGGGGCGCCCGGAGCGCGCCCGGGCCCTACTTCACGTCGCAGCCCTGCTCGTTCAGGGCCTCCAGCCGGTCCTTGGCGGCTTCGTAGTCGCCGCTCTCGATGGCCTCGTTCACGATGTCCACCACTTCCTCCGGCGTGAGGTCGTAGTCCACATCGGGGCTCGAGGCATTCAGCCAGGCGGCCACGGCGTGACGGGCCAGGGCGTTCAGGCCCCCACCCCGGAGCTGCACCGCTTCGCCCAGGGTGATCTCGTCATCGATCTCGCCGGAGCTGGAGCGGGCACCGCCATCGGAACCACCTCCGCCCCCGACACCGGCCGGCGGTCCGCCCCGGCCTCCCGGCGGGCTGGCCGCCGTGTCGTCACCGTCGTCCCCGGGCACGTCGAAGATGTCGGACCAGAGGGTCGCGTCATCTCCAACGGGGATGGCCCCGGTCCAGAACTCGTAGTGGTGGGGCTGACGCCAGAACCCGGGCGTGCACCCTTCGCCGCCCCCGTTCATCTCCACGTCGCGGTTCCCGAACTCCACCTTTCCGTGGGTGCCGGCCAGCAGCTCGAAACGGGTGGCCTCGGGGTCCTCCACCTCGCGGACGACATTCCCCTCCAGATCGAAGACCCGGACGAAGGCCAGCTCGAAGCCGTCGGGGACGACCTCGCCCACCGTGACCTCGTCGCCGGCCTCGAACTCCTCACCCAGGACCACGCAGTCGAAGCCGTCGATCCGGAAGCGGTCCTGCGTCTCTCCGTTCAGTGCCCAGCCGAACTCCCACTCCCGGTGCGGCCCGCTTCCGTCCCCAGCCCAGGCCTTGCAGACCCGGAGGGGGAAGAGCTCGGGCTCGTCGGCCACGGGGCTGTTCCCGAACTTTACCTGCTTGTGGGTCCCGGCAACGAGCTCGACCCCCGAGCCATCGGGATGGTTGTCGGTCTCGGGTGCGTCAGCCCCAAAAGCCAGTCGATTCGTCTGCACCAGTTCGAACCCGTCGGGCACGTCCTCGGTCACCACGACCCGGACACCCTCATGGAAGGACCCCAGCGTCGTGCAGCCCTGGCCCGTGATCGTCACGGAACCGTCCTGGTCCGAATCCTCCTCGACGGTGAAGTCGAAGGTCCAGACCTGGTCGCCGGGGAGGTCCACGGGACCGACCCGGTACTTGCAGACCTCGATCTCGAAGCTGTCCTCCTCCTTCTCGTCCTTCTCCTCCTTCTCGTCCTTCTCCTCCTTATCGTCCTTCTCGTCGTCCTTGTCGTGCTCGGAGGAGGACACCTCGGTGGTGGCGGTGGACTGGTCCGTCGCCGAAGTGGGCATGACGGTGTCGTCGCCGCAGGCGGAGACGAGGAAGACCAGGATGGCCAGCGCAGCGGCGCGCGGCATCCAGGCGGTTGGGAGTCGGAGTTCGGGCATGTGGAGAGCCTCCTGGGCGGGGCCCGCGAAGCCGCGGGTGGAAATCGACAGGTCGTCGACCTGTACGAATTCGCCAGAAACGTGCCACCTGCAGGCCTCGTCCGTGCCGGCCCCCCCGTCCCGGCACATGCCGTCCGAAAAGCCCCGCGAGTCCTGCCTCCAGGCCCCGCCATCCGCCCGCTCCAGGGGTCATTCTACGCCGTGCTCCCGGGTAGAGGGGTCGCTGCCCGTGGCAGCCCCGCCACACCCCACGGTGACCTTGTGGCGTCATGCCAACGCCCGTGGGCCAATCGGCCCCGCTCCGGGGTCCGACCCCCGCCGCAGGAGCCCGGGCCCCACTCAAGCCCCGACCCGGTGCATCTGGAGTCGCCCGTCCGTCCGGGCCGGCCCCCTCCTCGGCCCGCTGTCAGGGGCCCATCATCCCCACGTCAACCGTCGGCCCGCGCCGCCGCCTTCTGGGCCTTCCGCCGCCGGTTTGCGTCCAGCTCCTGCTTCCGCAGGCGGATGGCGTCGGGGGTGACCTCGATGAGCTCGTCGTCGTCGATGAACTCCAGGGCCAGCTCCAGGGTGAGCTGCCGGGGGGGCTCCAGCTTCACCGTGTCGTCGGAGCCCGCCGCCCGCATGTTCGTGAGCTTCTTCCCCTTGGTCACGTTCACGTCCAGGTCGCCGGGGCGGATGTGCTCGCCCACGATCATCCCGGTGTAGACCTCGGTGCCCGGCCCGATGAAGAGGGTGCCCCGCTCCTGCAGGTTCACCAGGGCGTAGCCCACGGCCTCGCCCTCCCGATCCGCCACCAGCACGCCCTTCTTCCGCCCCTGGATGGGTCCGGCCCAGGGCGCGTACTCCAGGAAGTGGTGGTTCAGGATCCCCTCGCCCCGGGTGTCCGTGAGGAACTCGGAGCGGTAGCCGAAGAGCCCCCGGGCCGGGATCCGGAAGCGGAGCCGGCTCATCCCCTGGAGGGGCGGCTTCATGTCCAGCATCTCGCCCCGGCGGGGTCCCAGCTTCTCGATGACCGTCCCCACCATGTTCTCGGGGACGTCCACCAGGACCTCCTCCCAGGGCTCGAGGCGGGTCCCGTCCTCGCCGCGGCGCTCCACCACCCGGGGGCGCGACACCTGGAACTCGTAGCCCTCCCTCCGCATGGTCTCCATGAGGATGGTGAGGTGCAGCTCGCCCCGGCCCGCCACCGAGAAGGTGTCCGTCTGCTCCGTGTCCTCCACCTTGAGGGCCACGTTCCGCTCCAGCTCCCGGAAGAGGCGCTCCCGCACCTGCCGGGTCGTCACGAACTTCCCCACCCGCCCGGCGAAGGGAGAGTTGTTCACGGTGAAGTCCACTGCCAGGGTGGGCTCCTCCACCCGGATGCCCCGGAGGCGCTCCATCTTCCCCGGCGCCGACAGGGTCTGTCCGATCTCCACGCCCTCGATGCCCGCCAGGGCGATGATGTCACCGGCCTCGGCCCGCTCCGTCTCGGTCCGCTCCAGCCCCCGGAAGGTGAAGAGCTTCGTGACCCGCGCCCGCTTGGCCTCGCTCTCGGGCACGGGCCCGGGCTCGCCGAAGGGCAGGAGGAGGATGGGGTCGCCCATGTCGATGGAGCCCGCCTCCACCCGGCCGATCCCGATGCGCCCCACGTAGGAGGAGTGGTCCAGGGTGGACACCAGCATCTGGAAGGGGGCCTGCGGGTCGGCGGAGGGCTCGGGGACCCGCTCCAGGATGGCGCCGAAGAGGGGGGCCAGGTCCTCGCCCCGCTCCCCGGGCTCGGTGTGGGCCCAGCCGTCGAGGCCCGACGCGTAGATCACCGGGGCCTCCAGCTGCTCGTCGGAGGCATCCAGCTCCAGAAAGAGTTCCAGCACCTCGTCGTAGACGTCCTCGGCCCGGCTGGCCGGCCGGTCCACCTTGTTCACCACGATGACGGGCATGAGGCCCAGCTCCAGCGCCTTCCGGGTGACGAAGCGGGTCTGGGGCATGGGCCCCTCCACGGCGTCCACCAGGATGAGCACCCCGTCCACCATGCGGAGCACCCGCTCCACCTCGCCCCCGAAATCGGCGTGGCCCGGGGTGTCCACGATGTTGATCTTCGTGCCCTCCCACTCCACCGCCGTGTTCTTGGAGAGGATCGTGATCCCCCGCTCCCGCTCCAGGGGGTTCGAGTCCATGACCCGTTCCTGCACGGCCTGGTTGTCCCGGAAGATCCCCGCCTGGCGGAGCATCTGGTCCACCAGCGTCGTCTTGCCGTGGTCCACGTGGGCGATGATGGCGATGTTTCTGAGATTCATGGGAGACTCCGAGAGACCTTCGGCAGGGGCCTGGGCGCCACGGGGGCGCAGTGCATTGGGGCGTGATGGGGTTCGGCAGAGGGCTGCCACTGGTGCCTCCGGGTCGCGGGCGGCGCCGAGCGCCGGGACCTCCGGAGCCCTGAAAGCTAACGGCATCTGATGGTTTCCTGCAGTGCCGCCGAACTCGGTCCGCCCATGGCCCCTGCAGGGCAGCCGGGCCCGGGGGTGAATGGGGGGGTGGACGGGCCCTCATGCACCGGGAGGCGCCATGCCGGTCCGGGAGGCGCCATGCCGGTCCGGGAGGCGCCATGCCGGTCCGGGAGTCCCGGCGCCGGGCGCCAGCAGGCTCCTGCGCCGTGCCGGGGCCCCTCCGACTTGACACCGTTCAACCAGTCGGTAGATTGGTTGTAGCAAGTTGTAATGACAGGCGGGCCGGGCTTGTTCCCACCTGTCATGATGGGCTCCCGCCGAAGAGAACTCCGGCCCGACCCCGTGCTCCGGCCCGACCGCCCCGAACCGCATGCACTTCCTGGAGGTATCCCCATGTCTGGATCCAGTACCGCTGCTCCCACCACGCCCGAGGCACCGGACTCCACGCCCGAGT
Organism: Gemmatimonadales bacterium; assembly: GCA_007692505.1. GTDB lineage: Bacteria > Gemmatimonadota > Gemmatimonadetes > Longimicrobiales > Gaopeijiaceae > REBX01. The sequence continues at coordinate 20,938 of REBX01000067.1, forward strand.
CCCGCATCCTGGACCCGGGCGCCGCCGTCCGGCTCCGGGAGACGAACCCCCGGACCCGCTTCCTGGACGTCCGGACCCCCGGCGAGTTCGAGTCCGTCCACATTCGGGGCAGCTACAACGTGCCCCTGAACGAGCTCCCGGACCATCGGGACGACATCGTGGGTGTGGAGGACCCGGTGGTCCTGGTCTGCCAGTCGGGGAACCGGGCCCGCCAGGCCGACGAAGCCCTGCGGGACGCCGGAATGGAGAACCTCCGGATCCTCGAGGGAGGCGTATCGGGGTGGAGAGCATCCGGACAGCCGGTGGAGACGGGACCGGAGCGCCTCTCCCTGGAGCGACAGGTGCGCATCGCAGCCGGTGCCCTGGCCTTCGCCGGGGGTGCGCTGGCCCTTGCGGTGAGCCCCCTCTGGGCCCTTCTTCCCACCTTCGTGGGGGCCGGCCTGGTCTTCGCCGGGGTGACGGACACCTGCGGGATGGCCATGGTCCTCTCGAAGCTCCCGTACAACCGACCGGCGAGTTGCGACGTGCCCGCCATGGTCTCGGCCCTGGCAGACGGCCGGGAACCTGCTCCCATGGGGCGGGCCAGCGCCTCCGAGACGGCGGCGGCACGGACCTGCACCACCTCCTCCTGAGGAGGGCGGCCGTGTCCCCCGGCGGGAGCACCATGTCCGACGAGCTCATGTCCCTGGTGGCCGAGCGCTTCCGGGCCCTGGGCGAGCCTGCCCGCCTCCGGATCCTGGAGCTCCTGAGGAGCGGTGAGCGGCCCGTGGGCGACATCGCCCGGGAGACCGAGCTGGGCACCGCCAACGTCTCCAAGCACCTGGGACTCCTCCACAGACTGGGCTTCGTGGCCCGACGGAAGGACGGCATCTACGTGCACTACCGACTCGCCGATGACCACGTCTTCCGGCTCTGCGACCTCATGTGCGGGAAGGTGGAGATAGACGCCCGCCGGAAGGTGGAGGCCCTCCTGGGGGAGGCGGAGGCTTGACGGAGGCCGGCGCGGAGGCAGCGGTGGCCGACGAGTCCATCCCGGTGGACCGGCTCCTCCGGTATCGGGAGGTCATGGACGACTGGGACGCCTTCGTGGAGGCCAGCCGGACCCCCGAACCTGCCGGGTTGCGGATCCGAGCGGGCCTGGTGGAGGCGAACGAACTGGAAGACCGACTCGAGAGGCAGGGCTTCGGCCTGGAGCCGGTGGCGGGGCTCCCCGACGTCCGCACGGTGAGGCGGCAGCCCGAGGCCATTTCCAGGACGCTGGAGTACTGGCTGGGGCACTTCCACCTGCAGCAGACGGTGATGGCCGTCCCATCCCTGGCTCTGGGCCCGCAGCCCGGCGAGCGGGTGCTGGACCTGTGCGCGGCTCCCGGCGGGAAGACGACCCACCTGGCCCAGCTCATGGACGACCGGGGGATTGTGGTGGCCGTGGACCCGAAGGAGAAGCGGCTCCGGGGTCTCATGTCCAACGTCTTCCGCCTCCTTCACCCCGGGGTTCTGGTGGTGGCCGCCGACGGCCTCACCCTCCCGACGGGCCCCCTCTTCCACCGGGTCCTGGTGGATGCGCCCTGCTCCGCCGAGGGGAACTTCCGGAAACAGCGGGGCCGACTGCCCCCCAGGAAGCCTGCCTTCGACCACCATATCCGGCAGCTCCAGGAGGGCCTCCTGCGGCAAGCCATCCGCCAGACCCGGCCCGGCGGCGTGGTGGTCTACTCCACCTGCACCTTCGCCCCGGAGGAGAACGAGGCCGTGGTGGCCCGGGTCCTGGCAGACTCGCCCGTGGAGGTGGAGCCCATCGAGCTGGACGCCCCCCATGCCCCGGGACTCACCCGGTGGCATGACGAGCGCTTCCCTGACGAGCTCCGCCACGCCTGGCGACTTTACCCTCACCACCTGGACTCGGGGGGGGCCTTCGTGGTCCGGCTCCGAAAGGCCGGAGGTGCCGGGGAACCCCGGGAGGCCCCCGGAAGGGAAGCCGGTGCAGAGGTGGACGAGCGCCTCGCCGAGGAAGGAATCGGGGACTCCGGCTGGTCCCCCATTCCGCCGGGCTTCCCAGGGGAGGACCCCGGCGAGGTGGCCCGGCGGCAGAAGCGCATCGGGGAGGAGATCCGCCGCTTCGGACTCTTTCCCCATGGCGGCGCACCCCACCACATGATCCGGGGCGATCGGGCCTGGGCGTGCACGGCCCGGGAATGGCCCGTGGAGGCGTGGAGCGGGAGCGCCCCCGAGGCCCCGGCTGCGGAAGGCCCCGACTGGCGGGTGGTGTCCATGGGTCTTCGGGCCTGGCGGCAGAGCCCTTCGGGCCACGAGACCCCCTCCAGCGACTTCCTGTCCCGCTGGGGGCGGCACATGGACCCGGACCGGGTGGTGGAACCCGACCGCGACGACCTCCTTTCCCTCCTCCGGGGACAGCGGCTGGAGGCGCCGGGGATGGACCCCGGGCCCGTCCTCCTCACCCACGAGGGCTACCGCCTGGGAAGGGGCATGGTGGGGCGAGGCGGGCTGCGAAGCGAGATTCCCAGGGCCGTGGCCGATCGCCTCATCGGGGTACTGGAGGGCTGAGCCGCTGCCGGGGCGGGCCGCCTTGCGCCCCGCTCCCCCACTCGCCCCCCCCACTCGGGCCCCCCTCCACTCGGGTCCGCTCCCGGTGACCCCTGCACAGACGCCCCCCCCGCCGACCCTGGGGAGGGGGCGGGGAGGGCGAAAGGCCCTGCCCGGGAGAACTGGGGCAAACGCCGGGCTCAGCGCCGGCTGGTGGTGATCCGGTTCCCCTGGATCGTCCAGGTAATGTTCGTCTGGTGGCGGATGGTGATCCGCTCAGACGTCGTCGTGCTGACAGGCCTTTGGGCGATGAGGCGGTACTGCCCGGTTTCGCCGTCGAAGACAAAGGTCTCCGTCTCGCCGGCCGGGACGGCCCCGATGTTCGTGCGCGCCGACGAACCGTCGCGCTGGATGAAGACCTGCAGGTCCTCCGAGCCGCTGTGGAAGTTCTCCACGGTGATGGGCGTCGTCCCGTCCTCCACGGGCTCACCGTCCGCCTCGGCCCCACCGCTGCTCGCACAACCAGCCACCAGGGCCAGGGCCAAAAGGAAGGCGATGCCGAGCAGTCGCTGGCGGAGTGAACGCATGACACTTGCTCCTTGGGATGGGTCTCTGATGTGGTCCGGCCCTCGGGTCGGATTCCGGAGCCTCCGCCGGCGCAGAGGCTCTACCTGCCAACCTACGGGATGGCGGGGGTCTGGGCCACCCCGGGGGACTCCGCTCTCCCCCTTCCGATCAGGGCCGGAGGAGCTGGGTGATACCCAGGACCACGACCCCAATGGCAACCCGGGTCCAGCCGAAGCGCTCCCCGTCGGGGAAGTCGTCGGACATGGTCCACAGGAGGATGGCACCACAGGGGTTGGTCGACAGGGTCGGGGGGACGCTGGACCCTCCCCGATACAACTCGAGCCCCTGGACGTTGTTGGGCTGAACCAGGTCGTCCATTCGGGTATCGGGCCCGTAGTTGGCGCCGTCGATGACGATGTCGGGCCGGCAACCCAGACGACGGAAGAAGACGAAGGGCGCCGTGGGCGAATTCCCGTACACAAGCTCCACCCCGGCAAACCCCCGGACCACGTCCGTCATGTGGCGGGGGCTCCGCGCCAGGATCTCCTCACGGGTAAGGGTCGGGCCGAAGCCTGCGCGCTGGCGCTCGTAGAACCCCGAGTCCTGGAGGTAGGGGTTCCGGGTGGCCACCACGGCGATGCCCTCGAGCTCCAGGACCTCCCGGGCGAGCTCCACGGAGATCGTCATGGGGGAGGCGCCCTCCACCTCCACCTCCTGCTCCAGGGTGTGGTACCCCAGAGACCTCACCGAAAGGGTGTAGGTGCCCGGCCGGAGGGGCGGCGTCCTGAACTCCCCATCCTCGTTGGTGGTGACCTCGGCGCCGATCCAGCTCTCGTCCGTGCCCTGACGGAGCCGGACCTGTGCCCCGGACAGGGGGCGGTCGTCCTCCCGGTCCACCACACTCCCCACCACCACGACTGGGTCGGCATCGGGAATCGCCTCGGCCACCGGGTGGTGGGCGTGGACAGCCGGGGGCCCGACCAGGAGGAGGAGAAAGGCCAGAAGTGCCGGGACGTACACGGCGCGGCCCTGCGACGTCCGGACTGGACGCCGCGCCGGGACGGCCCGGGGTGCTCTGACGGAACCGGGTTCAGTACCGCCGAACCCCAATGGACAGGAATGCATCTTCAAACTCCTCCTTGATCCTGTCAGCGTATGCCACGAAGTCCGGGGTGTTCCGCGTGCTCCGCCAATCCTCCCCTTCCCGACGGGTCTCGTTCTGCACCAGGAGGACCAGGGCGAAGTACTGCTGGCCCTCGATGGTGTCCGTCCGCTGACGCCCCTCCACGATGACCCGGGTCTGGGCGGCCTGGATCCCCTCGGCCTCTTCGTCAGGGAACGGGGAACGGGACCGCCACGATGTCTCGATGACCAGGGTGTTCCCCTGTACACTGGGCTCCGGGTTGTATCCGAAGGACGGCAGGACCTGCTCTGCAATGCGAACGGCGTCCGACTCGGTGGCCAGGACGAGCCGTTCACGGTAGTTGGCATCGCCGGACTCGCTCCCGGACGAAGCACAGCCGGTGGCCACGAAGAGGAGGACGAGGAACAGGGCGACTCTGGGCAGACAACGGTTCATGGGGTGGCAGCTCGGATTGTGCAGGTGCGAAAGGGGTGGAGACTCCACGGGGGGACCGCGCCTGCGGCGCAGCCCCCCCGGAAGCCTGCTCATCATGAACGTGCGGTCAACCGGCGACCGCTACGCGCCCCAACTCAGGGCATGGGATAGCCCGGGGCCGAGCCCTCTCCACCGATTCCCCCGAAGGTATAGATCGGGAGGGCCATGGAGACCAGGTACCGTCCGGGGACGGGCATCTGTACCAGCTGCCCCTCGGGCAGGAACCCGAACCCGCGGAAATCCATCCATGCGCGCATGGGATCCATGTCCATGAGCTCCATGGCACGCTCATACAGCAGCGCATCCGTGAGGGTCCCGCAGGGACCACCCACCGGAGCCGCACCGAAGTAGGCACGCGGCACACAGGTGTCCGACTGGGGCACACCGTCTGCCGTCACCGGGTCGAGGCCCTGGTCGACGATGGCCCCACCGGTACCCCCGATCATCTGGGGGCGCATCCGGGTCTCATTGATGAGGTCGGCTGCCAGCTGAGGCTGGTCCAGGTGGATGTACGCCTCGGCCAGGTAGAGCCGGTTCTCGTCGGCCGTCAGGAGCGGCATCAACCCGGAATTCAGCGTCCCGAGCCCCTGCAGCGTCCGACGGTTGTGGATGTAGAAGGATCCCAGGTACGAGCCCCGATCCGGGTTGTGGATCGTGAACGTGTTCCTTGTCCAGTAGGCTCCGGCAGTGGGCTCGCCCTCCTCGTCGAGGGGGCCCTGGGCCCGGATGTCCGGCGAGTCGATGTTGAACGCCTCCCGAAAGTCCAGGTCCTGGGACAGCCACTCGTGGAAGTTGCCCGAAACGTCGGCCATCCCCAGGACGCGGGGACCCACCCGGTAGATCTGGCCATTGTTGATGTTCAGGTACACACGCTGGATGAAGAGACTCCGCATCACGTCCGGAGCCTCGCCCTCGGGACCGAAGTCGAAGTCCAGGCCTTCCAGTGCATGATCACGCACCCGGGCCCAGTCCACCGCGGCCCGCTCCTCCGGCGTCCGGGCGCCCAGCACCAGGAGCCGGGCAATGAGGGTGTTGGCGGCCTTGATCAGGTCTTCGTTGGTGTACACCTGGTTGTGGATGTACCCCTCGTGCATGACCCAGGGACCCGTGGTCTCGGCCACCTCGATGGCCTGCTCCAGGTGCCCCACGGCGATCTCGATGAGCTCGTCGTAGGGGGTCAGGTTCGGGCCCTCCCACTCCAGGGGACCACCGATGACCGTGGTCTCGTTGGCCGGGGCCGCCTGATCGTGCACCAGACCCATGTACCCCAGGCTCAGGCCCTGCATGAACCGGGCAAAGGCGACCACCCGGTCCGTCTGGTCCTCGAGCTCGAAATCCGCGTCTCCCTCCTCAACGTCCGGCGGAGCCACCTCGATGCGCATTCCGTCGTTGATGACGCGGAGCCCGTCGTTGGCGTTGGCCATGGACGAGGCGAACCGGTCCCAGCTGGCTCGCGGGATCCACTGGCTCGCGGCCTCGGGATCGTTCTCCAGCTCCACGCGGGGCTTCTGCCCCGGGATCACGCCCCGGCTGGACCAGGACCGGACAAAGGCCCCGGATGCGTCGGGATAGTAGTTGAAGACGTCACCGCTGTTGTGGAGCCGGCCCCACCACAGCCCGAAGGCACTGGTGACCACGTTCTCCACCGCTTCCGGTGTCGAGAGCGCCTGGGCAGGGCCCGGCGCGTTCTGGTTCGTGACTTCCAGGTCCTGGCACGCTGCTGCGATGAGCAGCGTGCCGAGGACGAGGGAGCCTTTCTTGAAGATATTCATGTAGGGTTCCGGGTCCGGGTCAGAAGGTCAGCTGGAACGTCGCGGTGAAATTCCGCAGGTGCGGGAACCGCGCCGACTCGACCCGGGAGAACTGGGACCCAGCCTCCGGATCGAAGCCCGAGTAGTTCGTGAGGGTGAAGAGATTCCGGCCGTTCATCCCCACGCGGAGGCGGGACGGAGCCACACCGCCGAAGACCCGGGACAGCTGCTCCTGGTTGAACGTGTAGTTCACTGCCAGCTCGCCGAGCTTGAGGAACGTGCCGTCCTCCAGGAACTCGTCGTTGGCCCAGGCCCCGCCGGTGCTGCGCAGGGCGCGGGAGTAGTAGTCCACCGTCTTCATCTCTTCTTCGGGCTTGCCGCGCTGATCGAAGTCACCGTGGCGCCACGTGCCGTACTGCCACCAGCGGACGTTGTTGAACACCTTTCCGCCCACCTGGCCGCGGAAGAGGGCAAAGACGTTGAAGCCCCTCCACGTGACGCTGTTGGAGAACCCGAAGTTCAGGTCCGGGAGGCTGGAGCCCGCGTTGTAGCGGAACACGTCGCCATCGTCCTGCCGAACTTCGAAGGGCTCGCCCCAGCGGTACGTCTGTCCACCCTCACTCATGAGGGTGCCCCAGCAGGTTGCGCCGTCACGGCAGTTCTCCGTGAGGCCGTCGCGCCAGGTGTTTCCTTCCCCGACCCAGACGACGTAGCCGTCGTCGTTGATGTCGAACTCGTCCTTCCGGTCTTCGAGCCACTCGGGGAGCTGGTCGAAGTCGCGGGTGAGGGTGGCCAGCCAGAAGTCCCCGGCCGACTCGCCCTCACAGGTGCGCTCGTGGCCACGGCCCGCGTTGGAGCCCCAGAAGCAGGAGCGGTTCCACTCGGTGATCTCGTTCCAGCTGTGGTCCATCACGAGGTTCATGCTCCACGTGAGGCCACGGCGCCGGATGGGGAAGGCCTGGATGGTGGCCTCCACCGTGTTTCCTGCGATGACTGCGCCGTTCCCCCGGACCGAGTTGAACCCGGACATGGTGACGGCGGGCAGGAAGATGATCTGGTCCCGCGAGGTCTGGAAGGCGTAGACCAGCTCGACCTGCAGGCGGTTGTTGAGGGCGATGATGTCGAGGCCCACCTCCTGCTCGCGGGTGAACTGCGGCCGGAGGTTCGGGTTCCCCTGGTTGTTCCGACCCAGAGTACCATCGCTGGAGACAGTCCAGAGCTCGAACTGGTCGGTGAACCCGGGACGTCCCCCGGCCTCACCCATGGCGTAGCGGACCTTCAGCTCGTCCAGGAAGTCGACCCGGAACCAGTCCTCCTGCGAGATCCGCCATGCAAAGGCGGCGCGGGTGTAGGTCTGCCAGCGCTCGGCAGGCCCGAAGAGCGAGCTTCCGTCCCGGCGCACCATGAAGGACCCGATGTACTTGTCGTCCCAGTCCAGGGCCAGGTCCCCGAGGAACCCGTTGGCCCGGATGTCGAGGATGCTGGAGCTCACGATTGGGTTCTCGTCGGCGACCTGCAACGTCTGCAGCCCGGGGACGAGGAAGTCCCGGCCATCGGCGCGGAACCAGTTGGACTCCTCCCGCTCGGAGGTGGCCCGTGCGGTGAACCGCGTGTTCAGGGCCCCGAACTGCTGACGGAAGATGGCACCCACGTGTCCGTTCCAGGAATCGTTCGCCCGGTGACGGAGGTCGAGGCGGCCACCGGAGGTCTCATCCGTGATGAGGCTGGTGGGGACACCCCGCGGCACGAAGATCTGGTCGTTGATGTCTGCCCGGTCGTAGCTCAGCGTGACGTCGAAGCTGAGCCAGCTCGTGGCGTTGAAGTTCAGCGTACCACTGGCAAACGTCCGGGCACGCTGCTGGTTGTTGTCCCGGCTGCCCTGCCGCCAGAGGGGGTTCTCCACCTCGACGGACGGATCGGGCTGCTGCAGGAAGTTCCCGTCCTCGTCCCGGACCGTGAGGTCCACGAAGGCCGGGTAGTTCAGGATGTCGTTGAACGGGCTTCCGGAGACGTTGTCCCGGAAGGAGCGGGTATGGCTGGCCTGCAGCCGGAGGGACACCCGCTCACCGACCCGGTGGTTCAGGTTGATCCGGCCCGTGTTCCGCTGGAACCCGTCGTTGTTCTCCAGGGATCCGGCCTGGTCCAGGCGCGTGAACGACACGATGAAGTCCGTCGCCTGGGTGTTCTGGGCCATGTTGAAGTTCTGGCTCAGGTACCGACCCGGGCGGTAGAGGGCCCGGAGGTTGTCGAAGGTTTCGCCCGGGTAGTCGAAGCGAACGATCCGCTCCGGGGTGGCCGTCCGGCCGACCCAGGTCGTGTCGCGACCCTCGGAGTTGGCCAGGGAGGTCCCTTCCTCGTTCATGAGGTACGGGTGGGCCGTGGCGATGGGCGTCGAGCCCGCCAGCCGGTCGTAGCCGAACTCCCCGGAGTACTGGAACTGCGTGGTGTTCTCGGCAATCTGGCTCGCTCCCCGGGTCTCGATGGAGATCACCCCGGCGGCGGCGCGGGAGCCGTACAGTGCAGCGGCGGCAGCACCCTTGATGACCTCGATGGACTCGATGTCCATGGCCTCGATGTCTGCCGTCGTCCCGCCGAAGGACCGTCCCAGGATCACGCCATCGACCACCAGGAGGGGGGAGTCATCCGTCTCGAACCCGGTCATGGACCGGAGCTGGACGAAGACGCCGGAGCCCGGCTGGCCCGACCCACGCACGATGCTGGCCCCGGCAACCTTCCCCTGCACGGCGGCAAGGGCGGAGTTCACCGTGGGGACCTGCAGCTGCTCGGGTCCGATGCGGGAGACGGTCATGGGGAGCTTCACGCCCTCCGTGGGATCCGTCGTCCCCGTGACCACGACCTCCTGGAGCGACAGCACGGAGGTCTGCATCTCGAAGGCCAGCTCGGTGGTCTGGCCCGCCGAGATCTCGACGTTGTTGTCGCGGTACTGGTTGTACCCGATGAGGTTGGCCGTGACGACCTGCGTACCGGCGGGCACCCCGGTGATCCGGGCCTGTCCGTCGGAGTCCGTCACTGCAGTGAGCTCGGGCTCCACGATGCGGACGAGGACACCACTGAGGGGCCGCTCGTTCTCGAAGTCCGTGATCGTGACCTCGAGCACACCGGTCTGCTGCGCCGCTGCCTGATCGGCGAAGGCGACGGACACGAGAAGTGCCAGTCCCAACGCCACGGCGAGCGGAAGCCGGGCCAGTTGCCCGACACTGCGGCGAATCCCCCTCGCCACAGGCGTTCCATCTGCCGAACGCGTGATGGAATTCATACTTCCTCCTTGTTGACACAGACCCAACCGGGAGACGGAGCCCTGCGCCCCGTCGCTTCGAACCTCGGTTGAGATGGATGATCGGGGTGACATGTAGCCCCCGGGTCGGGGCGGCGCAAGTAAATCCTCAACCCCGTTCTCTGGCAGCCGGGGAACCTTTCCGGAGGTACCCTGTAGGGAAGCCGCGCCAATAAAGGGGAAGGGGCCCTTCACGGAACCGTTTCCCAACCGTGGCCGGGCCGTTCCCTCGGAGAGCCCGGACCGCCAACGGGCGACCCACCCCCCCCCGGTTCCTCCTCTCCCTGGCCGGACCCTGCCATGACTTCCCTCGCCGTCCTCGCAGGCTTCTTCCTGGCCTCGGGAATGGCCGCCTCCTCCGGCGCCATCTTCCGCCCCGGTCCGTGGTACTACCAGGAGCTCCGCAAGCCGCCCTGGACCCCACCCCCCTGGCTCTTCGCCCCGGCCTGGACCGTCCTCTACATCACCATGTCCGTGGCCGCCTGGCTCGTCTGGCGGGAAGGGGGCGTGACAGGCATGGCGGGGATCGCCCTGGCCGTCTTCCTGGGCCACCTGGTCCTGAACGCCATCTGGTCGTGGCTCTTCTTCGGTCGGGAGCGCCCCGACCTGGCCTTCCTCGAGCTCATCCTCCTCTGGAGCGGGGTCCTGGCCTGCGTCCTCCTGTTCTGGTCCGTGCGCCCGGTGGCTGGTGCCATCATGCTGCCCTACCTGGCCTGGGTCACCTTTGCCGGCGCCCTGAACCTCAGGATCTGGCAGCTGAATCCCCGGAGCCGGGGTCGGGGATCGGGCGCGGGGCGAGCCGGCTGACCGACCCGTGCGCCCGGCTGACCGACACGTGCGCGCTTCCGAAGCCGACCCAGGCACGTGCGCGACCGGCGATGTGCACGTAGGTTGGATCGCGTTTCCAAACATTTCAGCGCGCGCCCGGGCCACAGCCAGCCCGACCTGCCCCGACCCCGGGGTTCGGCACGCCCCGTCCCCACCCCCCTCTTCCATGTCCCCATCCCCCCGTCTCCCCATCGTCCTCCGCCAGGCGGGCGCCGCCATGGCGGCCGCCCTCCTCCTGTCCCTCGCCCCGCCCGCCGCTCTGGCGCAGACACCGGCCGAGGCCCGCGCCCAGGGTGAACTCGTCCGGGTCGAGCACGCCAACTGGGAGCTGGCGGACCGCTTCCGGGCCAGCGAGCTCCGACCCTACATCCACTCCACCGGGGTGAACCCACAGTTCATCAACGAAACGGACGAGTTCTGGTACAGCTGGCAGGACGCCGATGGCCGGCGCTGGATGCGAGTGGATCCCTCCGCCCCTTCCCAGGCACCCCTCTTCGACCATGCCCTCATGGCCGAGCTCCTCACCATGGAGCTGGGCACCCCCTTCGACCGGACGAACCTGAGCCTCCAGTCCCTGGAGTTCTCGGAGGACGGGGAGTCCATCCACTTCCGGACGGAGGACACGGACCTGACCTTCCACCTGGGCCGGGAAGAGCTCTCCCTGAGGGAAGAGGAGGAAGAGGAGGAGGAGGACGAGGACGAGGGCCGGCCCTGGCGGGCCTTCTCCCCGGACTCCACCGCCTACGTCTTCGCCGAGGGCCATGACCTCTACTTCGTGGAGATGGAAGACGAGGACACCATCGTTCGCCTCACCGACGACGGCGAGGAGTACTTCTCCTTCGGCTTCCGGGAGGTGGAGGAGGACGACGACGACGAGGAGAACGGCAACCGGGAGGAGACCCGGAACGACGATGAGGACAATGACGACCCCCACCCGGGCCGGGTGCGCCCCAACGTGAACTGGGCCGAGGACTCGAACCGGTTCTACGTGGTCCGCTCCGACTCCAGGGAGGTCGCCGAGCTCTACCTGGTGGACTCCCTTTCGGAGCCCCGCCCCACCCTCCGGAGCTACCGCTACGCCATGCCCGGCGAGGAGAACGTCACCCAGTTCCAGCTCTTTGCCTTCGACCGGCCCAGCCAGGACTTCCGGGAGCTCCCGGTGGAGAAGTGGCCGGACCAGCGCCTCTTCAACATCCACTGGACCGGCGAGACCTCGGACGTCCTCCGAATGGTCCGTCGGGACCGGCCCCAGCGAACCCTGGAGCTCATCGAGGTGGACCTGGACAACGGCGACGAGATCCGGGTCCTCCTGGAGGAGTCCACCGAGAACGCACACCTGCGCCGCCAGAACGTCCGCTACGTGGAGGAGGACAACCAGGGCGACTTCCTCTGGTACTCCCGCCGCACGGGCTGGGCCCACTGGTATCGGTACTCCCACGACGGCGAGCTGCGGAATGCGGTGACCTCCGGCGAGTGGAACGCCGAGGCGGTACAGGAGCTGGACGAGGACGAGGGCCGGGTCTTCATCCGGGGCGTGGGCCGGGAGGAGTTCGAGAACCCCTACTACAACCACCTGTACCGGGTGAACCTGGACGGCTCCGGGCTCACCCTCCTGGATCCGGGGGACGCGAACAACACCTCACGCCTCTCTCCCTCCAACGAGTACGTGGTCACCACCCGCTCCCGGGTGGACATGGCACCGCAGACGGTCCTCCACGGGAGCCGGGGGCAGGTCCTCCTGGAGCTGGAGGAGATGGACCTGACGCCCCTGGAGTCCATGGGCTGGCAGATGCCCCGCACCTTCTCGGTGAAGGCCGCCGACGGGATCACGGACATCTACGGGAACATGTACCTGCCCTTCGACTTCGACCCGGAGCGGCAGTACCCCATCATCGCCCACGTCTACCCGGGCCCCCAGACCGAGAGTGTGAGGGCCGGCTTCTCGGCGGTGAACCAGCAGCAGGAGCTGGCCCAGCTGGGCTTCGTGGTCATCCAGATCGGGAACCGGGGCGGCACGCCCCAGCGGTCCGCCGCATACCACAGCTACGGGTACTTCAACCTCCGGGACTACGGCCTGGCCGACAAGAAGGTGGGCATCGAGCAGCTGGCGGCCCGTCATGACTGGATCGACCTGGACCGGGTGGGCATCTACGGCCACTCCGGCGGGGGCTTCATGACCGCTGCCGCCCTCATGCTGGAACCCTACAACGAGTTCTTCACGGTGGGCGTGTCGTCGGCGGGGAACCACGACAACAACGTCTACAACCAGAACTGGTCCGAGCAGCACCACGGGCTCGAGGTGAAGGTGGAGGAGAACGAGGACGGCGAGGAGGAAGTCACCTTCGAGATCGACGTGCCCACGAACCACGACATCGCCGAGGGCCTGGTGAACCGGCTCCTCCTGGTGCACGGCGACATGGACAACAACGTCCACCACGCCGGGACCATGCGCCTGGCCAAGGCCCTCATCGATGCCGACAAGCGCTTCGACTTCATGATGTTCCCCGGGATGGCCCACGGCTTCGGGGGCTACTCCTCCTACTGGCGGAACATGATGTTCGAGTACTTTGCCGAGCACCTCCTGGGGGATTACTACCGGGACCGCGCCGACATGGGGCGCTGACGGCATGTCCGACGAGGCACACGGCGAGGCCGGGGTGGGGGACGCCCAGGGGGGTGCACCCCCACCCCGACTCGGCCCCCACAGCTGGCCCACCATCGAATCCACCGTGGGCCGCACCCCCCTGGTCCGGCTGCAGCGCATGGTCCCGCCGGACCGGGGGAACGTGGTGCTGGCCAAGCTGGAGGGGAACAACCCGGCGGGCTCCGTGAAGGACCGGCCCGCCATGAGCATGATCCGCCAGGCCGAGGAGCGGGGGGAGATCGAGCCCGGCGACACCCTCATCGAGGCCACCTCGGGGAACACGGGGATCGCCCTGGCCATGGCCGCCGCAGTGCGGGGCTACCGACTTGTGCTCCTCATGCCCGAGTCGGCCACGGCGGAGCGGAAGGCCACCATGAAGGCCTACGGGGCCAAGCTGGTGGAGGTCCCCGAGGGCATGGAGACGGCCCGGGACCGGGCCCGGGCCATGGAGGCCGCCGGGGAGGGCCGGGTCCTGGACCAGTTCGCCAACCCCGACAATCCCCGAGCCCACACCGAGGGCACCGGCCCCGAGATATGGGAGGCCACCGGGGGCCGGGTCACCCACTTCGTGAGCTCCCTGGGCACCACTGGCACCAGCATGGGGACCTCGGCCTTCCTGAAGGAGCAGGACCCACACATCGTCATCGTGGGCACCCGTCCCGCCGACGGGGCCCGGATTCCGGGCATCCGCCGGTGGCCCCCGAAGTATCAGCCGAAGTTCTTCGACCCCTCGAAGGTGGATCGCTTCGAGGAGGTGACGGAGGAAGAAGCCATCCTCCACACCCGGCGCCTGGCCCGGGAAGAGGGGATCCTGGCCGGGATGTCGTCGGGGGGAACGCTGGCTGCCGCGCTCCGCATCGAGGCCGAGGTACGGGATGCAGTCATCGTGTCCATCGTGTGCGACCGGGGAGACCGGTACCTGAGCAGCGGGCTCTTCGACGACTGACGGTCGGGAGGGGCTCTTCGCCCGGGGGCTTCGGCCTGCCCCTCACGGAAAGGTCCTCCCCGTCGAGTCGTCTGCAGGACCGCCGGGGGGGGATTATCTTTCCGGACGGGACGGGACGCAACGCCCCTGTCCCGCGAAGGCGACATGCGTGATGTGCCCACTCGCCCGACCCCGAGGATCCAGCCAGGGCCCGGCGTCCGGGTCGGCCACGCAAGCGGGGCACGAATCCTCCGCTTCGTGGTACACGCACTCCCCCTGAAGACTCCGAAGGTTTTTCTCATATAAGGACGGTCCCATTCCATGGATACGGCAACGATGACCTCCACCCCAGGATCGACAGCGACCCCGGCTTCGTCCCGCGAGCGGCCCCCCTTCAAGGTGGCAGACCTGAACCTCCATGCCCTGGGTCGGGACGAGATCCGCCTGGCCGAGCACGAAATGCCCGGCCTCATGGCCCTCCGGGAGGAATACGCCGGCGAGGCGCCCCTTGCCGGGGCGCGCATCACCGGGTCCCTCCACATGACGGTGCAGACCGCGGTCCTCATCGAGACCCTGGTGGCGCTGGGTGCGAAGGTCCGCTGGGCCTCGTGCAACATCTTCTCCACCCAGGACCACGCGGCCGCCGCCGTGGCCGTGGGCCCCGATGGCACCCCCGAGGACCCCAGGGGCATCCCGGTCTTCGCCTGGAAGGGCGAGACCCTGGAGGAGTACTGGTGGTGCACCGAGCAGGCGCTGACCTGGCCCGACCACGAGGGCCCGAGCCTCATCCTGGACGACGGGGGCGATGCCACCCTCCTGGTCCACCGGGGCCGGGAGTTCGAGCTCTCCGGCGAGATCCCCGAATTCGACGAGGAGACCGAGGCCGAGGAGTGGGGCGAGATCCTCAAGCTCCTCCGCCAGGTGCGGGATGAGAACCCCGAGAAGTGGACCCGCATGGCCGAGGAGATCCGCGGCGTTTCCGAGGAGACCACCACCGGGGTGCATCGCCTGTACGAGATGACCCGGGCCGGGACGCTCCTCTTCCCGGCCATCAACGTGAACGATGCGGTGACGAAGTCGAAGTTCGACAACCTCTACGGCTGCCGTCACTCCCTCACCGACGGGATCCTCCGGGCCACCGACGTCATGCTCTCGGGCAAGGTGGCCGTGGTCTGCGGCTACGGCGACGTGGGGAAGGGCTGCGCCCAGGCCCTCCGGGGGCAGGGCTCCCGGGTCATCATCACCGAGATCGATCCCATCTGCGCCCTGCAGGCCGCCATGGAGGGCTTCCAGGTCACCCGCCTGGAGGACGTCCTGGAGACGGCGGACATCTTCATCACGGCCACCGGGAACCGGGACGTGATCACGGCGGACCACATGGCCCGCATGAAGGACAAGGCCATCGTGGGGAACATCGGCCACTTCGACAACGAGATCGACATGGCCGGGCTCAAGCGGAAGGGCGTGCGGCGCCACACCATCAAGCCCCAGCTCGACGAGTTCATCTTCGACGACGGGCACTCCGTCCTGGTCCTGGCCGAGGGCCGGCTCCTGAACCTGGGGTGCGCCACCGGCCACCCGTCCTTCGTCATGTCGGCTTCGTTCACGAACCAGGTCATGGCGCAGATCGAGCTCCACCGGAACGCCGGGGAGTACGAGCGGCAGGTCTACACCCTCCCCAAGCACCTGGACGAGAAGGTGGCCCGTCTGCACCTGGACCAGCTGGGTGTGAGGCTCACCGAGCTCACGCCCCACCAGGCGGAGTACATCGGGGTCCCCGAGGAAGGACCGTACAAGCCCGAGCACTACCGGTACTGATTTCTCGCGGGTCGAGCGAGCGGCCCCGGGGCCTTCCCGGGGTCGCTCCCGCCGCAGCACGGAGTCGCTTCTGATGTCCAGAGAGCGCACGAGGGACCGGAGCAAGCTGGCTCCCTCCATCCGGAAGGCGCACCGGGAGGTCCTGGCCGGGTTCGCCGCATCGGTGGTCCACGGGGTCGTCCTGGTGGTGGCGGCCCTCTGGCTGGTGGTGAACGACCCGGGGGCCACCGTCCTCCTGGGGCTGGTCATTGCCGGCGCCATCCTCATCCCCCTCCTGGGCCGGATGGCCTACCACGGAAACCCCTTCGCGGGCTTCCTACTCCTGGTGGTGGTGGTGGCCCCCATGATCGGGGTCCTCCTGGCGGACTGGCCCCCGATCCTCCCCTTCGCAGGCCTCGTCTTCCTCCCCTTCTACTGGCAGACGGCCCGGGGCGCCACGAACCTCAGGGGACGCAGGCGCTCCCGCTGACGTGCCCCCGCTGTCGCCGCCTGCGCCCTCCCCAGGCGGTTGGGATGGCGGTGTCCCCGCCGCCGTCAACCCTCCCCTTTCTGCCCCCCTCCACCCACCGGCGGCCACATCCTCCTGAACACCCCGTGCCCCGCGAAGAGCTGGGCGTGGACCACGGCCCCCACGTGGGCCGCCACCAGGGCGGCCAGGAGGTAGGCCGACCCCTTGTGGACCAGGACCATCCAGGCGGCCACGTCGGGCATCTCGGGCAGGAGGTAGGGCAGGCCCAGGGCGTCCAGGAGCTCGATGGGGAAGCCGTCGCCCACGGTGCGGACGTATCCGCTGGTGGTCATGACCACCAGGAGGGCGTAGAGGGTGCCATGGACGAAACGCGCCGTCCGCCGCTGCCCCGGGGGCATGGATTCGGGCATGGGGGGAGGAGAGTGGAAGAGGCGCCATGCCAGGCGGGCGGCCACCAGGACCAGGAGGATTGTCCCCAGCCCCTTGTGGAGGATGTAGAGCTCGTCCTGGATCCCCTCCACCGATCCGCTGGTCATGAGGATCCCCACTGGAATCATGACCGCGACGCCCAGGGCCACGGCCCAGTGGAAGATGCGGGA
This sequence comes from Gemmatimonadales bacterium, assembly GCA_007692505.1. Taxonomy (GTDB): domain Bacteria; phylum Gemmatimonadota; class Gemmatimonadetes; order Longimicrobiales; family Gaopeijiaceae; genus REBX01. The sequence goes on from REBX01000067.1 coordinate 37,990, forward strand.
AACGGGGTGGTACCTGGGGGTCGGTGGGTTCGGGCTCATGGTCGTCGTGGGGCAGGGATGGAATCGGTGGCTTCGGGCTGCCGGCCGGGCGCCGCGAAGGCCCGGTGGAGGGCCGGGCGGATGGCCTCCAGCCCCGGCGAGGTGCCCGGGGGTGCCCGGGGATCGGCGTCGGGGAGGACCCCCTCCGTGAACCCCAGCTCCAGGAAGGGTCGGAGGAGTACCCGGTCGGCGGCGAACACGTGGACGGGGACGTCGGCGCTGGCCCCCTCCCCGGTGATGACCGGGGTGGGCTGGTGGTCGCCCAGAACTACAAGGAGGGTGGCATCGTCCATGTAGCGGCGCACCCACTCCTCCGCCACGCCCAGGGCGTAGTCGATGGAGAGGGCGTACTGCTCCCGGACGGCGTCGAAATCGCGCCATAGTTCGACGGGAGCCGGACCGGCATCCTCCCACTCCCGGAAGACCTCTCCCCTCCCCAACCCCTCCCAGTCGTCCAGGATGGGGAGGACCGGGGTCCAGGGGGCGTGGCTGCTCACCGGCGCCAGGAGGACGAAGAGGGGACGGCGGTCCGGCGATCGCCGCTCGCTCTCCTCCATGCGCCACCAGACGAACTGGTCCGGCATGGTGGCCCAGTGGAGGGCCGGCCCGTCGTACTCCATTCCCTCCCCCGCCGTCCGCACGGCGTCCCAGCCCAGCGCCCCGCCCTCGGGCCAGTCCCGGATCAGCGCCGGGAGGAGGGCCACGGTGCGATGCCCGGTGGCCCGAAGGTCCCGGGCCAGGGTGGGTCCTTCCGCCTCCAGGAGCTCACGGTAGGCATCCTGCCTGGAAATCCGGACCCCCGACAGGGTGGTGGCATGGGCCAGCCAGGAGCGCCCCCCCACCACAGGGGCCTCCAGCATGCCGGAGACCAGGTGGAACCCCCGGTCCCGGGCCGCCCCCGCCAGAGACTCCAGGCGGGGCCGGACCACCGGGGCGTAGCGGTCGTCGTGGGTAGCCGACACCCCGTAGGACTCGATGAAGGCCAGGACCAGGTCCCGACCCTCCAGGCCGGGGAGGGGACGCACGGGAGGGGGCTTCTCCGCGCCGGCCCTCCCCTGCTCCGCCCGGAGCTCCCACTGGGTCCGGGCCACCCGCACCGTGGGCGCCGCGGCCACCTGGACCGCCACGTTCCACACCGGGGTGCCGGAGGCCCCGGGTGTCCATTCCGGGCCCTCCCCGCTCGAGCCCCCGGCACCCAGGCCATGGGGGACAGCCAGGAGGATCCCCGCCGCCACCAGGAGGGCGCCGGCCACGGGCAACGGGGTGTCGGGCCACTGGCGGATCCCTCGGGCCACCCCAAGGAGGATGAGCCCGCAGAGGACCGCTGCCCCCAGGATGACCACACCGGTGGCCATCCCCCCGATACTCCCCGTGAGCAGGTCCGTCACGGCCCGAAGGAGGAGGATGTCCTCGGGGAGGTCCAGGGGCCGCCCCTGGCTCATTCGGGTGGTGCCATCGGCCAGGGCCAGGAGGACCAGGAAGAGGAGGACACCCCCGGTGAGCCATGCCTGCCAACCCCGGACCAGGAGCCGGGGGGCCATGGCGACCAGCCCGCTCAGCACCAGGGCCTCCGAGGCGACCCAGGGACCGCCACCACCCCGGACGACCCGATCCGGCAGCGAGATGAGCCAGCCCAGGACCCCTGCCAGGAGGAGGGCCCAGAGGAGGGGCACCCAGGCGTGGGCGGGGCGGAGCGGGGTGGAGTCCATGCCCCGGGGACCCCCGGAGGCGCCCGTCGGTTCCCGGCCGCCCCGGGGCCCGCCGACATTGCCCCCCTCCCTCGGGATCCGTAGGATGCGGGACGATCCCGTGACTCCGTCCCTCCTTCCTCGCCCCTTCCGTGACCCCTCCCGAAGCCCGCGAGGACAGCCACTTCGGCTACCTCCAGTGCACCCCGGACGGCCGGATCCTGGGGGCGAGCCCCCAGCTCGCCCGCCTCCTGGGGGACTCCAGCGTGCCGTCCATGGTGGACCGGGCTCCCAGCCTCCTGGACCTCTACGCCGACGACGCCGACCGGCGACGGGTCCAGGGGCGTCTGAGGGACTCCCTCCCTGCCGACGAGGCCCGTTGGCTCCGGGCCGACGGCACCTCCGTCTGGGTGCGCACCCGGCTTTGGCCCGTCACCCACGCGGACTACGGAGGCGTGGCCTTCGAGATCCAGGTGGAGGACGTGACGGAGCGCCGCCACCTGGAGGAGCAGCTCCGCCAGGCCCAGAAGATGGAGTCCGTGGGGCAGCTCGCCGGCGGGATGGCCCACGACCTGAACAACCTCCTCACCGTCATCCTCTCCCAGCTGGACTTCGCCCTGACCTGCCTCCGGGAGGGCGAGCTGGAAGAAGCGGAGCAGGACCTTGCGGACGCCCGGGACGCAGCCCACCGGGGGACCCGAATGGTCCAGCACCTCCTGGCCTTCAGCCGCCGGGACCACCTGAAGCTGGAGCCCACCGACCTGTCGGAAATGGTGGACCGGGGGAGCCACCTCCTCCGCCGCCTCCTCCCGGACGGCATCGAGATCCGTACCCGGGGCAAGGGACCCATCCGCGTCCTGGCCGACGCCTCGGCGGTGGAGCAGATCCTCCTGAACCTGGCCACGAATGCCCGGGACGGGATGGAAGGCCGGGGGACCCTCACCCTCCGCCATGGCCGGGAGACGATGACGGAGGAGGACGTGGCCCGGCAGGGCTGGGGGCGGACCGAGTCCTTCGGCACCCTCACCGTGGCGGACACGGGGACCGGGATGTCCCCTCAGGTGGTGGCCCGGGTCTTCGAACCCTTCTTCACCACGAAAGCGGCCGGACGGGGGACAGGTCTGGGCCTGCCCATGGTGTACGGCCTCATGAAACAGCACCGGGGATTCGTTACCCTGGAGAGCGAGGAGGGCCGGGGCACGAAGGTAACCCTCTGGTTCCCCCTGGCCACATCGGACGCGGACGACCCCACCTCCCCCGTGCCCGACACCGACACCTCCTCTCCTGCCCCAGCCACCGACCACGGGCCCGACGCCTGCGATCCCGAGGGGAGCCGGGAGGCCGGGCATCCGGAGACCGGGCGCCACCGACCCCAGATCCTGGTGGTGGACGACGACGAGATCCTCCGGCGGGTCACGGCCCGCGCCCTCCGGACCCGGGAGTACCGGGTGGTGGAGGCAGCAGATGGCCTGGAGGCGCTGGAGATCGTGGAGGAGTTCGGTCCTCCAGACCTGGTGATCTCCGACCTGGTCATGCCGGGCCTCACCGGCCCCGAGCTCCTGGAACACCTTCGGGCCTCCTACCCGGGCCAACCCTTCCTCATGACCTCGGGACACGGGTCCGGCAGCCTGGCCCGGGAGGAAGGAATGCCCCCCGAACTGCCTTTCCTGGCCAAGCCCTGGACCGTGTCCGAGCTCCT
>REBX01000100.1 GCA_007692505.1 Gemmatimonadales bacterium
CAGCGGATCTATGGGCGAGTCTTCACCGTGAGCGGGGTGGTGACCGGGCTCCGGAAGTCGGCACTGCACCGGATCGGATACTGGTCCACCGACATGCTAACCGAGGACATCGACATCTCCTGGGCCTTGCAGCGCGAGCACTGGGATGTTCGGTACGAGCCCAATGCCCTTTGCTGGATCCTCATGCCCGAAACCCTCCGAGGGCTCTGGCGCCAGCGCCTTCGCTGGGCCCAGGGAGGCGTCGAGGTGCTCCTTCGCTACGGGAGCAGTCTTCTCAAGTGGCGCCGGAGACGGATGTGGGGAGTGCTTGCGGAGCACACCGTGTCCATCGTCTGGGCCTACCTCATGGCGGCCACGGTGGCGCTATGGGCTCTGGGCTTCGTCGTCACCGTGCCCGAACCGATCCGGGTGGGGACGGTCCTTCCCGAGTGGTACGGTGTGTTCCTGGGCTTCACCTGCCTTCTGCAGTTCGCCGTGAGCCTCGCCATCGACGGCCGGTACGAACGAGGCCTCGGACGCTTCTACTACTGGATGGTCTGGTACCCCATCGCCTTCTGGACCATCAACATGCTGACCACCGTGGCCGCAGTGCCGAAGGCGCTCCTCAAGCGCCGGGGGACTCGCGCTGTCTGGGTCAGCCCCGACAGGGGACTGAGAACACCATGAAGGAACCCACGAAGCCCCGCACCGGGCTGGGCAGCGAGACAGAGCTGATCTTTGATCGTCCGGAGCTCCAGGCGCGGCGCCACCGCTGGGCCTACACAACCCTCACCCTCATCGCCTGGGTCGTGTGGATGTACCTCTGGCTCCCTCTGATTACTCTCCTGGCATGGTACTTTGGGATTCGGGCCCTGATTCGCGAAGCCGTGATTCCCGATCCGGGCACTGTCCTTTCCATAGCGGCCATCTACCTCCTGGTTGTGGCAATCCTGGGGGGCATCCTCATCGGCTGGTCCCGCTACAACCTGAGGCGGTTCGGGGGAAAGGACCGTCGGAAGGAAGCCCGAGGAGTCCCTGCGTCGGAGGTGGCTGCGCACTTCGGGATCAGGGAGGACACCCTCGCCGACATGCGGGCCGGGCGCAGCCTGGTCCTCTCGCACTCTCCCGGGGGGAGGGTTTCCGGGGTGGAGATGGAAGGCCGGTCCGGAAGGGACGATCAGGAGGAGGGAAAGGAGGCTCCTTCCCACGGAGTCACTTCAAAGCCCGAGTTCGAGGTTCAGACCCGGTAATCCCCGAAGGAACTTCCACAGATTCATGAGGGTCTCCGTCGAACCTTGACACATCCTGCCAAGGCCGGGCATGGACTGCCCGAACATTCGCCCGAGATATGCGGAGACCCTCATGAAGCGCATTCTGACCCCCGTTCTGGGACTTGTCACCCTGCTTGCCATCGGAGCCTGCTCGGACCTGCCCACCACCTCTGATTCCCCGGCCCTCAACACCGAGGCGGCAGCGGAACTCGCAGCCGCGAACCGCGGGGCAGCTGGGAGGGGCGCCGCTATTCGTGCGCCGGCACCAGGCGATGCCACCATCGCCGAGATCGTCGTGGCCTCTACCGCGGCGGAGGCACCCGAGTTCACCCTTCTCCTTGCCGCCATCGGCCACATCGCCGAGACCAACCCGGAGAGCGCGCTCATCGAGGGGCTCTTCAACCGCGACCAGTTCACGGTCTTCGCTCCCACCGACGCGGCCTTCCTCGCACTGGTCGACGCGGTTTCTGATCTCCTGGACCCCAGCGTGCTTGCAGGCGACGGTCCGTTTGTCGCGATTGACGACCTGCTTGGCGACGGCACCGTCGAGGCGGTTGTGAGCTACCATGTTGCCGAGGGCCGTCGCGCTGCCAACAGTGTGGTGCCGCCGAATGCCCGACAGGTCCGCACCATCGAGACGCTCCTGGGAGTGAGCTTCACGGTGGCCAATGACCTCGGCATCACGGCCGTGGGGAGCAGTGCGTCGATCGCGGCGCCGAACATTTCGGCCTCGAACGGCATCATCCACGTCATCGATGCAGTACTCCTGCCCATCGACCTGGGGCTATGAGCCATCGAGGACGAGAGAGGTCCCGCCGGGGGGTATGCTCCCCCCGGCGGGCTTTTTCATGCCCCGGGAACAGGCGCATTGGCACTCTGACCTCAGTGCCGGAAGTGGACGAACACGCGGCCGAAGTTCTTCGAGTCCTTTTCGAGCCGGTGGTACTTTTCCTTGATCCGCTTCTGCTGGAGGAATCGGATCACCTTCTTCTTGAGCTGGCCGCTTCCCTTTCCGGGAATGATCTCGACCGTCTTGATCCCCTTTTCGACGGCCTCGTTCATCACGCGTTCGAGCTCCGCGTCGATGCGGTCTCCGCGGTTGTAGATGTCGTGCAGGTCCAGCTTGATCTTCGCCATGGATGGAGGACGTCGGGGGGAGTGGGGTCTCGTTCAGCTCCAGGAGCCACCTCAGAGCGTCGGCGGCTCCTGTATGACCCCCATGAAGAGGATCGTTCCGGAGAGCCGCTCCCGGAGCGCGAAGAGGAAGGGGCGGTCCGCGCGAACCTCCGGGGGCATGGAGGTGACCATCACCACCGAGGTGACGGCCGCGGCCTCGGTGCCCTCCTCGTCCACCCGGACGAAGCTCTTCTGCTTGACCTCGTCGATCCATGCACCGGCCTCCTCGAACATCCCCGAGAAGTCGGCCCCGCCCCCGAAGGCGGGCCCCATCCCCAGTCGAACGAGGGGATCGTTCAGCACCCCTTCCCACTCGAGCTCGAAGCGGGGCAGCTGAACCATCACACGCCCCGTCTCCAACCCGTCCACCAGGGCGTCCCAACCCTCTGCGTCGAGTTCACCAATGAGGTCCTGCACCGTGCGACTCCCCTCGGGGACCACCACGGTCATGGACCAGGCGCCCCCTGCGTAGGGGAGGTCCACTGCGCGCCATCCATCCCCCTGGTAGAAGCCCACGGTGTCGTCGCGCACCATGAACTCTGCCGAAGCGGTGCTCCCGTCGGGCAGGTGGAAGTCATCGGTGCGGGTGAGGTCGGGGTCGAAGGGCTCCCGCCACCCCGCCTTGAAGTAGGTGGCGTTCATGAGGTAGGCCATCACGTTGGAGGGGATCGGGGGATCCACGATTCCGTCGATCCTGTCGCGGGTGACGTCGCGGGCCCACGCGTTCATGGTCTGCGCGGCCGCCGGTGACTCGAAGTCGAGCCCCTCCACCCGGGCCCGGAAGCCCTCCTCCACCCGATCCCGGAAACTCTCCCGCACGGGGACGCCGGCCCTGTGCCAGACGGCGTTCCCCACTGCGAACTCCACCTGGGGGTCCACATTCTCCAGGAGACCCAGGAGCTCGGCGTACGCCTCGTTGATCTCGTCGAGCTCCATCCCGTCGAAGCGGAGGGTCGCCCGCATGGCATCGAAGGTGGTGCCACGAGCCCCGTTCATGGTCATCCCCAGGGCCATGAAGGCGCTGAAAGGGGAGAGGAAAACGCTCTCGTCGCGGGCATCCACCAGCACCTCGTCCAGGAGGTCGAACGCGAAGCGATTTCCGGCCTCGATGGCGGCAGACTCGGCTGGCGTGAGGCTCCGGGGCAGCTCCGTGATGAGGGGTCCCGGGCCGTCCGGCCGGTCACCGGGCTCCGTGCCCAGGCCGCAGCCGGCCGCGAGGAGGAGGAGCACGGCCAGACCTGGGGTCGCTCGTTCCATGGGGTCAATCCTCCGGGCAGGGGACGGGTCGGTGGTTCGGGCCTGGCTTCAACCTTGGAACGAACGGGGTGCGTCCAATGTGACAGCTGCCGCCACTGAACGAAGCCAGGCCGCCCTCCCCAGTGCCATCCCCCCCTCCCCGGACCTCACCGAAATCTCCGCCGCCAGTGACGTCGAGAACCCGGCCTTGCCGAAGATCGGGGATCCCAGGCCTGTCGCCCACTCGAAGCCGACTCAGGAGTGGGGCGGCGCCGGACCGAAGGGACCGGACACTCCGGGACCGGGGGTCTCCGGGTCCCCCGCACCCTCGTCTCGTACAGGGGTCTCGCCTCCCCCTTGCCCCCCGTCCCCGGCGGAGTCCGGCTGCATCCCGGCCGCGCCTGCCATCCCCATGATGCCGGGGAGGTTCAGGGAGTCGGCGAGGCCCGACGGGACTACCATGAGGGAGCCCCGCTTCACGATGCTCTCGTAGAGCATGTTCATGGCCCGAAGGTTCAGCGCCGTGGGGTGATCCCGGTAGCTCTCGGCGGCCTCCACGAACTTGGAGGCAATCTCGGTCTCTGCCGTCCCCAGGATGATCCGGGCCTGGCGCTCGCGCTCCGCCTGTGCCTGGCGCGACATGGCATCTTCCAGGGCCTCGGGGATGATGACGTCCCGGATCTCCACGGACTGCACCTGGATCCCCCAGTCGTGCATCTTCCGGTCCAGGGCCTCCTGGAGCCCTCGCCCCAGCTCCTTACGGCTCTGGATGAGCTCCGCCAGGTCATGCTTCCCGATGGCATCCCGAAGCGCAGTCTGCGCGGCGAGGATCACCGCAGTGTTGTAATCCTGCACCTCCAGGGCAGCCCGCTCCGCATCGTACACGACCCAGAAGGCAATGGCGTCCACATCCACGGGCACCGTGTCGCGGGTGAGGCAGGACTCCGCCCCGAAGGCGGTGGTCCGAATTCGCTGGTCGATGTGGTAGCCCACCCGGTCCACAATGGGGATGATGGTGAAGAATCCTGGCCCTCGAAGCCCACGGTACCGGCCCAGGCGCAACACCACGGCCCGCTCCCACTGGTCCGCATACTTGAGCGAAGAGCCCGTGAAGAGCGCCGCCACGGCCCCCAGCGTGGCCAGCACGGCCACGGGAGCCCCGGCCAGAAAGGCGGCACCGGCCACCACACCCCCGGCGGCCGCTCCCACCGTGAGGGCCGCCACCGGATAGCGGGCGTCGGTGGGCGAAGCCCCCTGTCTTCCGCTGGAGGCAGAAACGAGGTCGGATCGGGTGCGCAGGTTCCGGCTCATGGGTCAGTGTCCCGGTGGGGGGTGCGGTGCTCCCGGATCTCCTCCAGGAGGTCATCCACCTCGAATCCGTGTGCGGCCGCCTCCTCCACGGCCCGGGCCGCCAGCTCGGCAAGCTGACGCCTCCGCTGCCGCTCCTCCCGAGAGGCAGGAGCGAGGCCCACGAAGGTGCCCTCGCCGGGCCGAGTGATGGCCACCCCCAGGCGTTCCAGCTCCCGGTAGATCCGCTGGGCGCTCCGCGGATTCACCGAGAGCCCCACCGAGAGCTGGCGAGCCGTGGGAAGCCGGTGGCCTGCCGGGAGGTCGCCGACGATCACTTCCTCCCAGATTGCATCCACCACCTGCCGGTACACAGGGGTCGGCGCCGAGGGGTCCATCCGGGACCGCAGACGAGTCAGGAGGGGGTCCATGAGGATACGAACCCGCCGCCCTGCAGCACGTTCCCGGGGCCCGGGACCGGGAGGGATCCCATGGACGCCCATGGGACGGGGGTAGCCTACACGATTCCTTGACGACGCAGGCAGGAGTCGCTCACTCTCGAGCAAGAGTCAGGGTGCAGGGCCCCGGGCATGGGCCCCGGGCACCCCCGATCCTCTCCACCCCACCCCAAGAAAGGGAGCCCCCATGTCCAATCTCCAACTTCGTTCCGAACTCCTCACCCTGAGCTCCAAGCTGTCCGTCTCGAGGGGCATCCTCAGCACGGCACAGAGCCACGCCAGCATTCCAGTCCCCCCCAACAGTCCGGCGGTGGGTCTGACCACGCTTGCCGAAGCCGTTTCCGCCCAGCAGGACGCACTGGACCACATGCTCAAGATCCTGGAGAAGATGTCGTAAATGGACATTCTCGCGTTTGCAGGCAGCCTCCGCGAAAAGTCGCTCAACAAGGCACTGCTCCGGGCCATCGAGGCCTCTGCACCGGAGGCCCTGCGGATTGAGGTCTTCGACCTGCAGGGCATCCCCCTCTTCGATACAGACGTGGAGGCCGAAGGGGACCCGGATCGCGTGGAACGCTTCAAGGAGGCGATCCGCTCCGCCGACGCCGTCCTCATGGCCTGCCCCGAATACAACCACGGGATCTCGGGAGTCCTGAAGAACGCAGTGGACTGGGGGTCCAGGCCGCCCCGCGACGCGCCCCTTGCCGGAAAGCCCGTGGGGATCGTGGGCGCCACTCCCGGGATGGGGGGTACAGCTCGAGCCCAGGACCAGCTCCGTCAGTCCCTCAAGTCCGTCGGGGCTCACTGCATGCCGAAGCCGGAGGTCCTGGTTCCCCGTGCCCACCAGAAGTTCGACGAAGAGGGGATCCTGACGGATTCCGGCACGCGGGACCACCTGGAACGGTTTCTGGCCGCCTTCGTCCAATGGGTCCAGCGGTTCGATGGAGCAGCCGGTCCTCGCTGAGGAGGTGAACCTACCTTGCCGGGGGGTGCCTCCAGGGGGATGTCCCCCATGAGGCTATCGCGCAGTTCCCACACGAACTGGCGATTTTCCGCTGACTGCGCGAGGAACCTTTCCTGGGACGACCTGGGCAAGGTCCAGGAGATCATGCTCGGCGTCAACAAGGGATCCATCGTCTACGCGGTAATCTCGTTCGGCGGCTTCCTGGGGATGGGCGACAAGCTCTTCGCCGTTCCTTGGGAGGCCCTGACGTTGGTCCAGGACGAGGAGCACTTCCTCCTCGACGTGGACAAGAAGCTCCTCGAGAGTGCACCCGGCTTCGACAAGGACGAGTGGCCGAACTTCTCCGACCCGGCCTGGGGAGAGGGGATCCATGACCACTACGGCACGACCCCCTACTGGAAGTGCGAGGGAATGCAGGCTGCAGGCTCGATGCGCCGCTAGGTCGGGGTGTATCGCCAATCGGTGAAGGTGCCCACACACACACGGCAGCACCGGTCCTGAAGTACAGCGAAGCGAAGGACGAAGGGCCTCCCGGAGATGATCCGGGGAGGCCCTTTCGTCCTCGGGCTTTCAAGGTTCGAGTCCTGACTGGACTCGGAGCCCGAGCGAGTCCTCTCGAATGCGTCCTTCCCTACCGATCCGGATCTGCCACCAGAAGGCGGAACTCTCCGCGGCGGTTCGCAGCATCGGCCCTCTCTCCGGGACCATCGATGACGAGGTCGTTCTCCCCTCGCGTGGCGATCTCGATCCTTGAAGCTGCAACCCCTTCCGAGACCAGGTACGCTTTCGTGGCTTCGGCCCTGCGCATGCCCAGCGCCATGTTGTACGCTTCCGTACCGGGCTGGCTGGCGTAGCCGGTGATGATGATCCGCATTGCCGGATCACTCCGGAAGATGGCGACCTTGCTGTCCAGGATGGACCTCGCCGTGCCGCTCAGTTCGGAGGAGTCATGCGCAAAGTGGATGACTTCCGCCATCGTCGCTGAGTCGCTCTGGGTAAGCCCTTGTGCTGCCAGCATGGCTCGATGCTCGGCCTCGATGGCTCGAAGGCGTGCAGTTTCGGCCGCGCTGACGGAATCCGGACGCTGCTGCACCGGGGCTGCTACAGGACCCGGAACTTCTCGAGTCACCACCTGGGTGGTGGTGGGCGCATGCCGATAGACGCTTAGTCCCGCGTTGATGCTCCGGTTCCCCCCTCCGCCCATGGACATGCGGTCCTGGATGGCATCCACACGGAGTGAGACGATGTCCGTGATGGCAACCTTCGCTCCGATGAGCCCGTGGATTCCGTAGCTCAGGTGAAAGTTGGTGTCGAAGTCATTGACCCCGGCCCCGACCAGGAGGGAAGTCCGCCCCACCGTGAACGGCACTGCGGTGACACGCGCGTGGACCATGCCCACGTTCACATCCCTGAGACCCAGCGTCCGGCTGGCGCTGCTTCCCTGACCATCGAACTCCAGCGAGAGCCACGGCGTCAGGAAGACCCCGACTCGGCCCCCTGCACCGAAGCTGTTGTTCATGTTGAGACTATTGTCGAACGACGTGCTGGCGGCAAATCCTCCGAACTCGATTGTCCCCCGTTCCTGCGAGGCGGCTGGTGTGGCCACCAGCAGCAGGGCGACCCCCAGCGTGGTGATTTTAGCGAACATTTGAAATCTCCTATGGAAGTTCCTGGTCACGGGCAGTTTCGCCCGCTTGACGTGGCGTCCGCTGGAACTCGCTACGGGGCCGCGGTCACGCATTGAAATCAGCGCGCCGAAGCCAGCCTTCTGGCTGACTCCGGCGCCCTCGATTACGGGAGTGTGATGATGTTTCCTGTGCCGAGGGATACGGCCCCCTCTCGGGCCAGGGCCCGGCCAAGCAGGGTGGCAGTGTCCACCAACGTGATGCTGGTCAGCGCTACGATGTTGCCCTGCCAGCTGGACGCGGTACCGAGGGTGGCGGAGCTGCCGACCTGCCAGAAGACGTTCTGGGCCTGTGCCTCATTGATCAGAACGATGTCCCCGGCGGTCGTGAGCGAGCTGCCGGCCTGGAAGACGAACTCCGCGTCCGGGTCGCCTCCTCCGTCGAGGGTGAGCGTGCCTGTCACGCCGATCTCGGTCTCACTACAGTAGACGCCGGCAGGAAGCGTGGTGCCCCCCAGGTTCGCGGCGATCACGTTGCCCGGCGGACACGGAAGGTCGGCCAGGGTGTTGTAGGCCGTGGTGAGGTCGACCTGCATCTGCTCGGCCAGTTCATTCCCCAGATTCTGGGCACCTGTGATCGTGCACGGGGGATACCCTGTGACCGTGTTTCCTGGGTGGATGCTCACGTCAGCATCGATGAGACCCAGGCTGACGCATGTGACCTCCGTACCGGCCATGATGCCGTTCGGCGCGGCAGACCCGAAGATGCCGGTGGACGGTGGCGGAGTCGTTGTCACCTCCACCGTGGCCGTCCCGGACACATTCCCGCTGGTGGCCATCACGGTGTTCGTGAAGGTCCCCAGTGTCTCTCCAGAGGTGAACACGCCCGTGGAGTCGACGATGGTGCCGCCGCCCTCTTCGACCGACCAGACCGGCGTGATGGCGATGGTATCTCCGTTCCCATCCACCGCCGTGGCGATGAACTGCTGCGTGCTGTTCACCCCCATCTCGGCCGGGTTCGGCATCATGGTGATGGTGATGGGCGAACTACTGGGCAGAACCGTGACCGTCGCGAATCCCGAAAGGGCCCCGCTCGATGCACGGACCGTGTTCGTGAAGGTCCCCGCCGTCATTCCAGCGGTGAAGGCCCCAGTTGCGGAGTTGATTTCGCCACCGCCGTTGACCACGGTCCAGGCGGGCGTGGCCGGAATGGGATTACCTCCCGCATCCACGACTGCTGCAGTGAACTGGCTGGTGGCCCCGACTCCCAATGTGTCCGGGTTCGGGGTGACCACGATGGCAGCGGCCGCGCCGGCGATGACGGTGAACGAGGCGAAGGCCTCCGCACCCCCTCTGCTGACCCTGACCGTGTTCGTGAACGTTCCGAGCTGCGTTCCCGAGTGGAAGACTCCATCGCTGGTGACCGTACCCCCACCGTTCAGCATCTGCCAGCTCGTGGAAGCGTCTCCTCCGGGACCAGGGAGGGAAACCTCTCTCCCTTCGGCATCAAAGGCCCGCACGACCAACTGCTGGGTGCCGTTGATCACCATCGTCGTCTGGGTGGGGGTGAGGCTCAGGCTGGCAACGTCACCAGGACCAGAGGGCGAGTGCACATCGCAGGCAACCGATGTGAGGGCTACGAGCGCCGCCGCGACGATCCACCGGGCGGCCGGAAACGGCGACCTCAGCACTCGTTGAAGGCGTTCCATCGTCGGGGTCTTCACCTATTTTCTCCTCAATCATTGGGTGTCCTGCAACATCTAGAACGGCTGAAGGACCGCACCACGCTCCATGTGGCCGGTCGATAATCCAGTACTCAAATATCTCGGAACCCAGGGCACGCACCCATCCTGCAATCGGGGCAAATGAGGGGGATGGACGATTCGCACCCTGCCCTGCCAAAGGTGTAGTGCTTTGTGGGGAGGATCGACCCCGGCATGCCCGGTTGATCGGCTGGAAGATTCCGGGGCCCGGGCTGGCTTGCGCGAAGACCTGCCATCCTGTTCTTTGGCCGAGGGTCATCCTGTCGGGCCGTGGGGCATGGAGGACGTGTCTCGTCCCGCTGCGTATCCTTCACCTGGAGTCGAGGACACCCCATGCCCATCTCCCACGCCAAGGCCCGGGAAATCGCGGAGCGCCTCCGGAAGGGCCGGGCCATGGACAGCCTCCCCGACCTCCTGGCTCCCTGTCCTCCTTCCGAGGAACCCCTGCCCGATCGAGTCCCCGCACCGCGTCACTGGACCACCGAGGCGCAGGAGGACCGACTCAGCTTCCTGAGCGAGCGAGGCCACTCCACCGAGGCCCTCTCCGGCCGGGCCCCCGACCCCTCGCCGGAGTCGCTCCAGGGCCACATCGAGAACTTCATCGGCTACACGCGCATCCCCACCGGGCTCATCGGGCCGCTGCGGATGAACGGGCTCCACGCCCAGGGGGATGTCTACGTGCCCCTGGCTACCTCCGAGGGCGCGCTGGTGGCAAGCTACGATCGGGGGGCTGGCATCCTGAGTCGTGCGGGAGGTGTGGCTGCAGTCACATCGGTGGAGCAGGTGCAGCGCGCCCCGGGGTTCGCCTTTGGCAGCATTGCCGACGCCGTGCAGTTCGCGGCCTGGGCCGTGGACCAGTTCGATCGCTTCCGGGAGGTGGCCGCCACCCGCACCTCGCACGGCCGGCTGGTGGACCTGGCCACCCACCTGGAGGCGAACCATGTCTACCTCATCTTCTCGCTCCACCCCGGCGATGCAGCGGGACAGAACATGGTCACCCTCTGCACGGCGGCCATCTGCCAGGACATCCTGGAGCGGACACCCGTCACCCCGGACTGGTGGTTCCTCGAATCCAACATGTCCGGCGACAAGAAGGCGACGGTCCTCTCCTTCCTGAACACCCGGGGACGGAACGTGACGGCCGAGTGCCGGGTCCCGCGCCGCCTGGTGGAGAAGGGCCTGCACACCACGCCCGAGCAGATGGACCGATACTGGCGCATGAGCTTCATCGGAGGGGTCCAGACGGGCTCCATCGGGGTGAGTGGGCACATTGCCAATGGCCTGGCGGCCCTCTTCCTGGCGTGCGGGCAGGACGTGGCCTGCGTGAGCGAGGCCAGTGTGGGCATCACCCGGATGGAGGTCACGGATGAGGGCGACCTGTACGCCAGCCTCACCCTTCCCAACCTCATCGTGGGAACCGTGGGCGGTGGGACCCGTCTGCCCACGGCCTCCGAGTCCCTTCGGATCATGGGGTGCGAGGGTACCGGGCGGGCTGCCGCCTTCGCCGAGATATGCGGTGCGGTAGCCCTGGCCGGCGAGATTTCCATCGTGGGGGCGCTGTGCGCCGGTCACTTCGCCGGGGCCCACGAGCGGCTGGGGCGACCGTCCTCGAAGTGACGACCCCTTCCACGGAGGCGACCGGCGCCATCATGTCCGCTCCCCTCCTCCGCCGCCTCTGGCAATACCAGGCCGAGCGCTTCTCGCTGGTGGCCTACACACCCCTGGTGGTGGCCGCCGTGGTGGCGGCGGTGAGCGTATCGGTGCACGCCCGAAGGGTGAGGGGCGACAGCCCCGAGCCCGTCTGGCCCGACCCCCTCGTCTGGGTGCTGGGAGGACTCACCGTCCTGGTCTTCTTCCTGGGCCTTCGCCTCCTGGACGAGCACAAGGACGTGGAGATCGACCGGCAGGCCCGACCCGAGCTCCCGGTCCCCCGGGGCCTGGTCACCCTGGCGGAGCTCCGCCGGACAGGGCTGGTCCTGCTGGGCCTGGTGGTCTTGGGCCACCTCGTCCTGGCCCCGGTGCTCCTCCTGGCCGTGGGGGTGGTGGCCCTCTGGGCCGCCCTCATGACCCGGGAGTTCTTCGTCCCCCGCTGGCTCCAGGCCCGGCCCGCCATCTACATGACGAGCCACATGGTCATCATGCCGCTCATCCTGGGCTACGCCACGGCGCTGGACTGGCTCGTGGTGGGGGCCCGGCCCCCGGCCGTGCTCCTCCCGTTTCTCATTGCGGCCTTCCTGGCCGGAGTCGTCATCGAGGTGGGCCGGAAGATCCGCCTCCCCGAGGAGGAGCGGGAGGGTGTCGGGAGCTACACCCGGGACTGGGGGCTCCGGCGAGCCCCCCTCGTCTGGCTTCTGGCGCTGGCGGGCTCGGCTGTGGCAGCCATCTGGGCCGGGGTCCATACCGGGGCCGGGAATTGGGCGGCCCTCCTCCTGGGCATCGTCCTCGTTGCAGCGGCCCTTCCGGCCGTGGCGTTCATTCGGGCGCCCACCCCCCGGGCTCGTTCTGGGGTGGAGACGGCCAGCGGCGTGTGGACCCTGGCCCTCTACGTCGTCCTGGCCGCCGGACCGTTCGTGTCGGGCTGGCTGGACGCAGGAGTGGGCCGGTGACGGGCCCGGATAATGGGGCCCGGTGGCTCTTTGCTCCGACGCCAGGTGGCACGGGATCGGCCACCCACTCCCCCGGGACCCGGGCCCTGGGGGGCAAGGGCCATCACCTGACCCGCCTCGTTGCCGCCGGCGTGACTGTGCCCCCCTTCGTCGTCCTGACGTCGGAGGCCTTCCGGGACCATGGAGCCTCGGGCCACGTCCCGCCTGACCTCCTGGCCGCCATCCGGGAGGCCCTCACCCGGGCCGGGCTCGAGGGGGCCCCGCTGGCCGTGCGGTCGTCGGCTGCAGACGAGGATGGGACCGTGACCTCCTTTGCCGGGCAGTTCGATACGGTCCTGGGCGTCCGGTGGGAGGCCGGCGACGAACTCGCCAGCGCCATCCTCCAGGTGTGGGCCTCGGCGTCGTCGGAGCACGCCACGGCCTACCGAGAGCGGTCCGCCACTCCCTCCACCGTTGATGCCACCGATGCACCCGTCCCAACTCCCAACGCCCCTCCCCAGACTACCGAGGCCGCCGGCCCAGCTGAAGGTGCCCCCGTCCCCATGGCCGTGGTCCTCCAGGCCATGGTGGATGCCCGCGTGTCGGGTGTGGCGTTCTCGGTGGATCCGGTGCTCGGGCGCCGAAACGTGGCCGTGGTCAGTGCCGTGCGCGGCCTGGGCGAGCCCCTGGTGAGTGGCGACCTGGACGGCGACACCCACGAGGTGCACTTCGACCCCGACGACCCGGAGGCCAAGCCGAAGGTGACCTCCACACCCAGGCCCCAGCCCCGCATGCTCCGCCTGGCGCCGGGCCAGGCAGGCGGGACCGAGACGGTGGAGCTGGATCCAGGCGAGGCGCCCGATCCCGTCCCCTCCCCCGACCAGGTGGTCGAAGTCGCCCGCATGGCGCGCCACCTGGCCCGGACCTTC
>REBX01000099.1 GCA_007692505.1 Gemmatimonadales bacterium
TTTCCGGGTCCCGGCCCGGCGCCCGCCGGGAGATGTTCGAGACCTACGTGAAGCGTCTGGAGCGACTCGAGGGCATCGCCCTGGAGGAGGAGGGCGTCGAGCGCTGCTATGCCGTGCAGGCTGGCCGCGAGGTTCGGGTCATGGTGCAGCCCGACCGGGTCTCCGACGAGGAGATGGCGCGGATCTCGGAACGGGTGGCCCGCCGCTTCGAGGAGGAGCTCCAGTACCCGGGGCAGATCAAGGTGGTGGTGATCCGCGAGAAGCGGGCCATCGACTTTGCCCGCTGAGGGTTTCTCGCCATCTTCCGGACGCCTGCACGAGCCCCGCCCCCGGGGTTCCGCCGGCCACCGACACCCGCCTCCGCACCCCGACACTCCGGCCTCGCCGGGAGGAGTCCAGGGCATGTCCGCCCAGATCATCTCCGGAACCGAGATCGCCACCCAACTCCGCACAGACCTGGCCCGGGAGGTGGCGGCGTTGGCAGACGAGGGACTGGTCCCGGGCCTGGCCACCGTCCTGGTGGGTGAGGATCCCGCCAGCCGGGCTTACGTGGGGATGAAGAACCGGGCCGCCGCGGAGGTGGGCATCCACTCCCGCCAGATCGACCTGCCCCGGGACATCGACGAGGAGGAGCTGCTGGGCCGGGTGGAGGGCCTCGCAGCCGACCCCGCCATCCACGGCATCCTCGTCCAGCTACCACTCCCGGACCCCATCGATGAGGCCCGGATCCTGGCAGCCATCCCTCCCGGGAAGGACGTGGACGGGTTCCATCCGGTGAACGTGGGCCGGCTCTCCCAGGGGGCCCACGACGTCCTGGCTCCCTGCACCCCCCGGGGCATCGTGGAGATGCTCGTCCGGAGCGGGCACGACCCTGCAGGCCGGGAGGTGGTGATTGTGGGACGCTCCAATATCGTGGGTCGCCCCATGGCCTCCCTCCTCCTCCGGCGAGGGGCAGGCGGCGATGCCACCGTGACGGTGGCCCACTCCCGGACCCCGGACCTGGGCGCCGTGACCCGGCGGGCCGACATCGTCATCGTGGCGGTGGGACGGCCCGGCACCCTTACCGCCGACATGGTGAAGCCCGGGGCGGTGGTCATCGACGTGGGGGTGAACCGGGTGGACGACCCCTCCACCGAGAAGGGGTACCGCCTCACCGGCGACGTGGACTTCGAGGCCGTCCGGGCCGTGGCCGGCGCTATCACGCCGGTGCCCGGAGGCGTGGGTCCCATGACCATCGCCACCCTCCTCTCCAACACCGTGCAGGCGGCCCGGTCCCTCCGGGAGGCAGGGCGGAACGGGACGTCGCGGTGAGCGGAGAGGAGCCGCTGGACCTCTTCAGCGCCGCGGAGCCGTCCCCCGAGCCGGAAGGCCCCCGGGTCTGGACCGTTTCCGAGATCAACGGGGCCGTGCGCGCCCTCCTGGAGGAGGCCCTCCCGGAGGTGCAGGTGGCCGGGGAGGTGGCGAACTGGACCCGGGCCCGCTCCGGTCACTGCTATTTCACCCTGAAGGATGACGGGGCCCAGCTCCGCTCGGTCATGTGGCGGGGGCGGGCCTCCCGGCTCCCCATGGACCCGGAGGAGGGCTTCCGGGTCCGGGCCACCGGGACCCTGACTCTCTACGAGGCCCGGGGGGAGTACCAGCTGAACGTCCGGGAGCTGGAGGCAGAGGGGGAGGAGGGGCTCTGGAAGCTCGCCTTCGAGAAGCTCCGGAAGACCCTCATGGCCGAGGGCCTTCTGGACCCGGCCCGTCGGCGACCCATTCCTACCTTCCCACGTACCGTGGGGGTGGTCACCTCGCCCACCGGGGCCGCCCTCCGGGACATCCTCTCGGTCATCGGACGGCGTGCCCCCTGGACCCGCGTGGTCCTCCGGGGGGCCCGGGTCCAGGGCGAGGGGGCGTCCCTGGAGGTGGCCCGTGCCCTGCAGGCGCTGGTGGCAGCCGTCCCCTGCGACGTGGTCATCGTTGGACGGGGCGGGGGCTCCATCGAGGACCTCTGGGCCTTCAACGAGGAGCCCGTGGCCCGGGCCATCGCCGGGTGCCCGGTTCCGGTGATCTCGGCGGTGGGCCACGAGACCGACGTGACCATCGCCGACCTGGTGGCCGATCTCCGTGCCCCCACCCCGTCCGCCGCGGCGGAGGCCGCCGTGGCCGACGGGATCGTCCTCAGGGAGGCGCTGGGCCGTCTCCGGCCCCGGCTGGCCCGGGGACTCCGGGGTCAGGTGGAACGGAGGGCCACCCGCCTGGGAGAGGCCAGAGGTCGCATGGACCGGGGGATCCGCCACCTCCTCCGGCCCCGACGCCAGGCGCTGGAAAGCCGGGCCGGCCGTCTTGCCCCGGCCATGCGGGGGATCCTGGCACCCCGGAACGCCCGGGTGGAGCGGGCCCTGGAGCGACTGGGGAGCTCCGTGCGCCGCCTGGTGGAGCTCAGGAGGGCCGCGCTGGCCGAGCGCGCCGGGCAGGTGGAGGCCCTCTCCCCCCTCTCCACCCTCCGCCGGGGGTATGCGGTTCCCCTCCTGGCCGATGGCCGGGTGGTCCGCACCCGGAGCCAGGTGCAGCCGGGCGACACCCTGGGCCTCCGCCTGGTGGACGGACGGCTGGACTGCACCGTGGACCGGGTCCGGGACGACCCTCCCCCCGTTTCCCTGGGAGGTGCGGGATCGGGTGGTCCCCCCGGTCCCCCGCCCCCATCCGGGGTCCCCCACGGGGACTCCCCCTCCTCTTCCTCCAACGACTCCGCTCCGGACCCATGACCGACGCCCATTCCGACGCCCATGACGCCCCCCCTGCCCACCAGGAGGGCGGGATGCCCTCCGACGACCTCTCCCTGGAGGACCGCCTCCGCCGCCTGGACGAGATCGTGAGCCGGCTCGAAGGGGGGCAGGTGGAGCTGGAGGCCGGCCTGGCCCTCTTCGAGGAGGGGGTCCGCCACGTCCGGGAAGCCGAGGCGCTCCTGGCCCGGGCGGAGCTCCGGGTGGAGGAGCTTGTGGGCGAGGCCGAGTCCGCCCGGACGGAGCCCATGGAGGGAGGCGGCGGCGGAGAAGGGTCATGAGCCCCGAGGCCCTGTCGGCCTGGCTGGTCGAGGAACGGGTCCGGGTGGAGGCCTCCCTGGAGCGGGCCCTTACCGTCCTCCTGCCCCGGCTCCCCGAAGCCCTGGCAGAGCCCGTCCGTCACGGGGTGACCACCGGGGGCAAGCGCCTCCGGCCCATCCTCACTGCGGCGGCCTGGGCGGCCTGTCGGGAGGCGGCGGGCCAGCCGGCCCCGGTGGCGGTGCCGCAGGGGGTGCGGGACCTGGCGGCTGCCGTGGAGCTCATCCACGCCTACTCCCTCATGCACGATGACCTCCCCTGCATGGACGACGCCGACCTCCGGCGGGGACGGCCCACCCCCCACACCATCTGGGGCGAAGGTCCGGTCATGAGGGGTGGGGGGGCCCTGATCCCCGCAGCAGGGCTCCAGCTCCTGGCGGCTGCCACCGAGCTGGGCCTCGATCCGGACACGAAGCAGGACCTCCTCCTGGTCCTTGCCCGAGCTGCAGGGGGCGAGGGGATGGTGGGCGGGCAGGCGCTGGACCTGGAGGGGGAAGGCCGCGCCCTGGGGCGGGAGGCCCTGGACGACCTCCACCGGCGGAAGACCGGGGCCCTCCTGGTGGCCTCCCTGGAACTGGGTGCCGTGGCGGCGGAGGCCCCTGCCGGGGTCCGGGAGGGGCTGGTCGACTACGGACGGGCTCTGGGCCTGGCCTTCCAGATCGCCGATGACGTCCTGGACGCGACGGCCACTGCGGAGGCGCTGGGCAAGAACCCCTCCGACGAGGCGCTGGACAAATCCACCTACGTGGTGCTCCTCGGGGTGGACGGTGCCCGGCGGGAGGCTCGAAGCGAGGTGGGTCGTGCCCTGGAAGCCATGGCGGAGGCCGGCCTCCACTCCTCCCCCCTGGAGGCCCTGGCCCGGTACGTGGTGGAACGCACACACTGAGGGCACCCGAGTCGGGGCCCGGGGGTTTGTGACGACTCCTCGGGCCGTGGTATCTTCCGGGGTCGGTCCGGAGCAGGATCCTCCCACCGGCCACGCAGTCGTTCGTCCAGGTCCGCTCCCATGCACAGCGCCCCCCCATCCCGGGGGCTCGGAGGTGAATTGACGTTGTCCCATCTCGACCAGATCCGCTGGCCATCCGACCTGCGGGACCTTTCCCGCTCCCAGCTCCCCCAGGTGGTCCGGGACGTGCGGGAACGCCACATCGACGTGGTCTCCCGCATTGGAGGCCACTTCGGGGCCAGCCTCGGTGTGGCGGACCTCACCGTGGCCCTCCACTACGTCTTCGACACGCCACATGACAAGCTGGTCTGGGACACCGGGCACCAGGGGTACATCCACAAGATCCTCACGGGGCGGAACGACCGGTTCCCCACGATCCGCCAGCACGGGGGCCTGGCGCCTTTCCTCCGGCGCTCCGAATCCGAGTACGACACCTTCGGGGCCGGCCATGCGGCCACCTCCATCTCGGCCGCGCTGGGGATGGCCGCTGGCCGTGACGTGAAGGGGACGGACGAGAAGGTGGTGGCCATCATCGGGGATGGCTCCATGGGATGCGGGCTCGCCTACGAGGCCCTGAACAATGCCGGGCACACGGACCGGGACCTCATCGTGGTCCTGAACGACAACGACATGTCCATCGCCCCCAACGTGGGGGCCATGAACCGGTACCTCACCAACGTCCTCACGAACCCGGTCCTGGACCGGGTTCGGGACCAGGTGAAGTCCATCCTCCGCAAGGGACCGAAGACGGTCTCCGGTGTCATGGAGGCGGTGGCCGGCCGGGTGGAGGACTCGGTGAAGCACCTCCTGGTGCCGGGAATGCTCTTCGAGGAGCTGGGGTTCCGCTACGTGGGCCCGGTGGACGGCCACGACGTGGAGGAGCTGGTGGAGACCTTCCGGCGGGTGAAGCGGACCGGGGGCCCCATCCTGGTCCATGTGGTGACGAACAAGGGGAAGGGGTACGCGCCGGCGGAGGCGGATCCGGTGAAGTGGCACGCCGCGTCGCCCTTCGACAAGCTCAGCGGCCTCGGCAAGAAGAAGGCCGGGGGGCTCCCCCGGTACCAGAAGGTCTTCGGGACGGGGCTCGCCGAGCTGGGCCGGCTGGACGAACGGGTCGTGGCCATCACCGCAGGCATGCCGGGGGGGACCAGCACGGAGATCTTCGAGGCCGACCACCCGGACCGCCACTTCGACGTGGGGATCGCCGAGGGCCACGGGGTGACCTTCGCGGCGGGGCTGGCCACCCAGGGGGTCCGTCCGGTGGTGGCCATCTACTCCACCTTCCTGCAGCGGGGGTTCGACAACATTGTCCACGACGTGGCTCTCCAGGAACTCCCGGTGGTCTTCTGCATGGACCGGGCGGGGATCGCCGGCGAGGATGGTCCCACCCACCACGGGGCCCTGGACATCAGCTACATGCTTTCCGTGCCCGGGATGACGGTGACGGCCCCCAAGGACGGCTCCGAGATGCTGGCCCTCCTGCAGCTCGGGCTCTCCCACGAGAAGGGACCCTTCTCCATCCGCTATCCCCGGGCCTCGGTGCCTGCGGAGGTCCCGGCGCTGGCCGACATCCCGCCGGTGCCCCACGGCCGCTGGGAGATCCTCCGCGAGGGCACGGACCTGGCCCTCCTGGGGGTGGGGACCATGGTGCTCCCGGCCCTGGAGGCCGCCGAGCAGCTCCAGCGGGACCACGGGATCTCGGCCACGGTGGTGAACTGCCGCTTCCTCAAGCCCTGGGACCGGGACACCCTGGGCCGGGTCCTGAGCGAGCACGACACCGTCCTCACCATCGAGGAGGGTACGGTGGCCAACGGTTTCGGCGCCTTCATCGGTCGCGAGATCCAGGACGACCCCGGGCTGCCCTCCCCCCGGCGGTTCGGAACCATGGGCATCCCCGACGCCTTCGTGGAGCATGGTCCCCGGTCCGTCCTCCTGCAGGAGCTCGGCCTCGACCCTGCCGGCATCGCCCAGCGGGTCCGGGCCCTCCTGGCCGGGCAGCGGTCTGCCGAGCCCGTCTCCCGCCCCGGTGCCTCCGCCACCCCCGGGGACCCGGCGTGAGTCCGGCTCCTCCCCCGGGAGGAAAATTCGAGCCCCTGGAGGCCGGGCGGGGCCGGATCGGCCTCCTGGCTCGTCCCCAGTCCAACGGCCTCGACCAGGCGTTGGCGGCTGTGACGGACTTTGCCGGGGAACATGGTCTCACCCTGGTCCCCGACCCGGAGCTCGCCAGTCGCCCGGTGGCCAGCCGCCTGGGGCTGCCCTCGCCGGGGGTGCCCCTGGTCGAGGCGGGTGCGGAGCTGGACCTCCTGGTCACGCTGGGAGGCGACGGGACCCTCCTCCGGGGGGCCCGCGCGGTGAGGACGGCCGGGGTGCCCGTCCTGGGCATCAATCTGGGCCACCTGGGGTTCCTGACGGCCCTGGGTGCCGAAGAGGTGGAGGACGGGCTCCAGGCCCTCCTGGAGGGGCGTGCCCGGCTGGACACCCGGTTCACCCTTGAGGGCCGGGTGATCCACGCCGATGGACGGCCCGGCGCTCGCCTGGATGCACTGAATGACCTCGTCCTCCACAAGGGAGGGGTGGCTCGGGTGGTCCGCCTGGGCCTCTTCACCGGGAGGGACGGCGACCGGGACGAGATCGGCCGGTTCTCCGGGGACGGGGTCATCGTGGCCACCCCCACCGGGTCCACCGCCTACTCCCTCTCTGCCGGCGGACCCGTGGTGGCCCCCTCCATGGAGTGCCTGGTGGTAACGCCCATCTCGGCCCACACCCTGGCCATGCGACCCCTGGTCCTCCCCTTCGACGAGACCCTCACCATCGAGGCCCTTGACCGGGTGGAGGAGCTCGTGGTCACCGCCGACGGACAGACCGGAATCGAACTGGCACCCGGGGACCGGGTCCGGGTGGGAAGGGGCAATACGCCGGTGCGCCTGGTCCGCTTCCCGGGGCAGAGTTTCTTCGGGACGCTCAGGCGCAAGCTCAACTGGGCCGTGTGAGACCGCTTCGGCCATGGTCCCGTCCCCGGGATCGGAGGTAGCCTTCCACATGCTCATCGAACTGCGGATCCGAGACCTGGCCGTGATCCACGACCTGACCGTGGAGCTGGGCCCCGGGCTGAACGTCCTCTCCGGCGAGACGGGGGCGGGAAAGTCCATCGTGGTGGGGGCGCTCTCCCTCCTCCTGGGGGAGCGGGCGTCCTCCGATACGGTTCGAACCGGTCGGGACCGGGCCGTGGTGGAGGCCGTGTTCGATGTCTCGGGCATGCCCGGCATCCCCGAGGCGCTGGAGGAGGCTGGCCTACCCGACGAGGGGGACCACCTCATCCTCCGGAGGGAGGTGCAGGCCCGGGGGCGAAACCGCGCGTGGATCAACGGCTCCCCCGCCACGGCGGGAAACGTGGGGCGATTCGGGCGCTCCCTGGTGGACCTCCATGGCCAGCACGACCACCAGACCCTCCTGAGGGAGGAGGAGCAGCGGGCGATCCTGGATGCCTACGCCGGGGCCCGGGAGATTGCTGCCTCCGTGCGGGAGCTCCACAGGCGCCTCCGGGAGCTCCTGGAAGAAGATGAGGCCCGGGCGGCCCGGGTCCGGGAACTGGAGGCGCGCAGGGATTTCCTCCGCTTCCAGGCCGACGAAATCGGGGACGCGAACCCCATGCCCGGCGAGGAGGAGGAGCTGGAGGCGGAGCTCGGTCGACTGGACCACGCAGAGGAGCTCGCCACGGGAACGGAGGCCATCCACGGAATGCTCTATTCCGACGACGGCTCCGTGTCGGAGGTCCTGTCCGAGGCCCGGGACCGCATGCGACGGCTCGTGTCCAGGGACGCACGACTGAAGGAGCTGGAGGAACTGGTGGACTCGGCCTACCACCAGGTGGTGGAAGCGGGGCGGAGCTCCGGCACCTACGCAGCCGGAGTCGAGGTGGATCCGGCCCGGGCGGAGGAACTCCGGGCTCGACTCCAGCTCCTGTCCCGGCTCCGGGGGAAGTACGGTCCGGAGCTCTCCGACGTCATCGCCGCCGGGGCGCGGATCCAGGCGGAGCTGGACGAGCTGGATCGGGCCCGGATGGAGTCCGGTGAGCTGGAACGGAGGATCGGGGAGGCCCGGTCGGCCCTGGATGAGGCGGCTCGCGAGCTTGGAAGCCGCCGGCAGGAGGCCGCCAGGTCCTTCTCCGAGGACGTCCTGGAGGTCCTCCCGGAGCTGGGGATGTCGGGCGCCGTTTTCCGCATTGATCTGGAGGCCGGGACCGAACCGGGACCGCACGGACTGGAGCGGGTGCGCTACCTGGCCTCCCTGAACCCGGGATTCGATCCCCGGCCCCTGGCCGACATCGCCTCCGGGGGAGAGCTCTCCCGGGTCATGCTCGCCCTCAAGTCCGTCCTGGCCGAGGTGGACCGGGTCCCCACCCTCATCTTTGACGAGGTGGACGCTGGGGTGGGGGGGGAGGTGGCCCATGGGGTGGCGGATCGCCTGGAGCGAGTATCCGCCCACCACCAGGTCCTGGTCATCACCCACCTGGCCCAGGTGGCGTCCCGCGGGCACCGGCACCTGAGGGTGGAGAAGTCGGAGGAGGAAGGGGTGGCCACCACCCGGGTCCGCCTCCTGGAGGAAGACGAACGGATCCGGGAGATTGCCCGCATGCTGGGGGGTGACCCGGGTTCATCCACCTCCCGTCGACATGCAGGGGAGTTGCTGGAGCGAAACGCACCCCGGTCCTGCTGACGCCCTGCTCCCAGCCGCCCCGGGTTCCGGATGGCTACCAGACCCCCAGGGGGATGCGGGGATTCGGGGTCGCTTCTTCCGGGTCAACGATCCCGGCGAACCCTGAGTCCGGCCTCAACTCGTCGTTCCCGTGCCGCGTCCTCACTGCCAGCGAACGTCCAGGAGGCCCGCCCAAGCACCTCCACCGGAAACCGCACACCAGGGGTCACGTCGAGCTCCCAGCCCGTGAACCGGAACTCCAGGGCGGCCCGGTGCTGGGAGAGCGCCGGCCGTCGAACCTCGGAGGGTGCGTCCTCCCCGGAGGCAACGGTCGCCCATTGGCCCTCTGCCATCCGGATCCACTGCCATCCTGCCCCCAGGGAGAGCCCCGGAGCCAGGATGAACCGGGGGGTGGCAGAGATCCGGAGTTGGTCGCCGGGTCCGCCCTGCACGTCGGCCCGGGCGGCGGCGGGATTCCAGGGAGCTTCCGGGTCCACCCCCAGAAGCCTGCCCGTTCCATCCCGGAACGTTCGCCATGCCATTTCCGTGCGCAGGCCCAGACGGGCTGGACGGACGAGATCCGTGACCACGCGCAGCCCTCCGCCGGACACCCCCCGAGGCTCCACTACGGGAGCCAGTAGGGCCGTGGAGTCCGGGGTACCGGTGCCGAGCCGGAGTGTGACCTCCACGCTGCTCCGAATCCGTACCTCCCAGGGGAGTTCAATCTCCGACCCGTCCAGGAGCCCCAGTACGAGATGGGCTTCGAGATCTCCCATCTCCACCGTGGTCTCCGGCGTCTCCAGCGGGAAGCCGTCGAGGCCCCAGACAGGGCCCACCAGGTGGGTGCCCACGTCCTGGTGCCGGATCGCCTGTACGGCAAGGGGGAGGACTTCGGGGGCACCCACGTCGAGGCCGGCCAGAGCAGCGCGCTGGTCTGCCCATCGGAGTCGGAGGTCAGCCCCCGGTGTGGAGCCCTCGAGAGGGAAGAGGAAACCCTCATCCAGCACCGCCTCCAGCTCGCCCACGAAGTTCTCCACCCCGCCCAGCGTCTCCTGGGCCTCCGCGCACTCCGGAGATCCACTCCCCATCGTCTGGCAGACGGAGTCCACGTTGGTCTGTGCATCTTCCATCGCCCCCGACAGGGCGGAGCGGAACTCCACCATGTTCGACAGGGCGGAGGGGTTCCGGCCCACGTTCGCTCCGTCGAGACGTGCGGCGAGGCCGGCGTCGATGCGGCGGCGGACCAGGGGCACGGAGGCCCCCACCGTGATCCGGTCCAGGACTCCCCAGCCAGCCCGGAGGATGGCCCGCTGGTCGTTCACCTCGAACCGCCCACTGAAGGTGCCGGCACGGAGGTCGGTGTCCGGCTGGCCCACCAGGGTCCGTAGCCGCTCCTCCTCCTCGACCAGGGCGGGGAAGACCTCAGCGGTGAGGGGTGTGCCCAGCAGAGCCTGGCCCAGCCTTGCCGGAGGCCCTTCCTCGGCGAAGACTCGCGAGGCCTCCACGAAGTCGGCCCGGGCATCGAGCTCGAAGCTGCCCCGGGGAAGCAGGAGGGTACCCGTGAACTGGGCAACCCCCTGTATCGGGAGCCCAAGGAGGAGGGCGGCCAGGAGGATGCCGCCGCCGGAGCTGTGGAGGCGGGCTGCCTTGGACAGGAGGAGCATGGACTCCGCGGATGGAAGGAAGAAGGGACTGTGCTGGAAAAGATACCCCTTCCGGCCTCCGAGGAAACCGCCTGGTCCACCACCGATGGCTTGACAGGGGGCCAGGACCGGATAACTTTTCCCTCGTCCCTGACAGGTTTCCAGCTTCTGCAGAGACGACTTGCGGGAATAGCTCAGTTGGTAGAGCACCACCTTGCCAAGGTGGGGGTCGCCGGTTCGAGTCCGGTTTCCCGCTCTTTCGGTCCGGGGGAGGCTCAGCGTTTGCGCGCCGGGCCTCCCTCGTCGCTTTCCCGGCGCCGTGGCCAAGTGGTAAGGCAGAGGACTGCAAATCCTTTATCCCCGGTTCGAATCCGGGCGGCGCCTCTCGAACACGGTACTTTGCCTCAGAGTACCTCCTTCCGGGACAGCCCTCTGCTGATATCCCCGGGTTCTCCCCGCCCCGGAAGCCGTTTTCGGACCGCTTGAACCCCGTCCCTGGCGGCGGTGTGGGTCTGCCGCCAGGGCGGCTACTCGAGTTCCCCTCCTGAACCGGGCACCTTCGACCCGGCCGAGTCCCACAGGCAATCAGAGTGCCCATCCGGATCCGGCGCTCCCGTCTGCTCTCTGCGGGAAACCGAGGGGGTGGGCGGAGCTGGGCTCGCCCACCCGGCGGGACGAGGCCCCCACAGCGAAAAACCATCCATACCGGACCTTGCGGGACGAGATCCATATCAAATACTCATAACCTGTCCAGGACAGCCGGGGGCCGTGGTTCGCGGGAGCCGGGGCACATGGTCGACTCCCGGGGCAGCCTTTTGGGCTTTCTTGTGGATGCGAGGGCAACCCTGCAGGATCCACCGTAGCAACTTGTTCAATCTCCCGGACTGGAGGCAGATGTGCGCACGGTGGAACTCGATGGCCGATCCCTCTCCTTCGAAGAGCTCGAGATGGTTTCCCGAGGCCTGGCCTCGGTGGAGTTGTCCGCGCCGGCCCGGGAGGCCATGGAGCGCTCGAGGCGTGCCGTGGAGGCCCACAGGGATTCGGGAGAGGTTGTGTACGGGGTCACCACCGGGTTCGGTCGCCTGGCTGACGTCCCCATCGACCAGCGGGACCAGCGCGCCCTCCAGGTGAACCTCCTCCGGAGTCACGCAGCCGGCTGGGGCACCCTCCTTTCGCCGGTGGAGACCCGCACCCTGATGCTTCTCCGGGCCAATGCACTGGCCCGGGGGTTCTCCGGGATCCGACCCCTCGTGGTGGATCGACTCCTGGAGATGCTGAATCGGGGGCTCCTCCCGGCCATTCCCGAGACCGGATCGGTGGGGGCCAGCGGCGACCTGGCCCCCCTTGCCCACATGGCCCTTCCCCTCATGGGAGAGGGGGCCTTCCACCCTTCGAGCCCCGGTCTGCCGAAGCGGTCCATCCCCGTGGGGGACAGGGGAGGGATTGCCGGAAACGGCGCACACAGAGCGGATGGCCATGGGCAGGATGCGGGCATCCCCGCCGGTCCTGTCCTGAGCGCCGGCAGCTTCCAGCCCCTTGCCCTCGAAGCCAAGGAGGGGCTCGCCCTCATCAACGGGACCCAGGCAACCACCGGGGTCGGGACTCTTGCCTGGCTCCGGATCCGAGACACCATGGAGGTGCTGGAGGTGGCGGGTGCCATGACCCTGGAGGCCCTCCTGGGGACGCCCAGGGCCTTCGACGCCCGGGTGCACGAAGCCCGGGGCCAGGACGGCCAGATCCGGAGCGCCGCCCGGCTCCGGGCCCTCCTCCATGGGTCCGAGATCCGGGAGTCACACCGTCAGGGAGATCCGCGGGTCCAGGATGCCTACTCCCTACGCTGCATGCCTCAGGTCCACGGGGCGGCCCGATCGGCCCTTCGGTATGCCCGGGAGATCCTGGCCGCGGAGCTGAATGCCGTTACCGACAATCCCCTGATCTTCCCCGGAGAAGGGGACGCCCCGGGGGAGGTGATCAGTGCAGGGAACTTCCATGCCCAGGTGGTCTCGCAAGCGTTGGACGTGGTGTGCATGGCGGTGGCCGACCTGGCGTCCGTGAGCGAGCGGCGCCTGGAGCGGCTCCTGAATCCCGATCTCTCCGGCCTCCCGGCCTTCCTCGCCCCCGAGCCGGGGCTCCAGTCCGGATTCATGATTCTTCAGGTGACGGTGGCGGACCTGTTGGCCGAGCTCCGGGTCCTTGCCCATCCTGTGTCCTCCGATTCGGTCCCTACCTCGGCGGGCCAGGAGGACCATGTGTCCATGGGCCTCGCGTCGGCTCGGAAGGTCCGACGGGCCGCTGAACTCCTCCAGGTGGTGGCCGCCGCAGAGCTCCTGGCCGCCAGCCAGGCCCTGGAATACCGTCGGCCCCTCCGGTCCAGCCCTCCCCTGGAGGAAGTCCACCAGGCGATCCGCCAGGTCGTTCCCTCCCTGGAGGAGGATCGCTCCCCGGCCCCCGACCTGGAGGCCATTCGGAGGCTCATGGAGGAGGGACGGTTCATGCTGGAGCTCGAGCCGGGGCCGGATTTGGCCTGAGGACGAGGCCCACATCCTCGGGGGTGCAGCCGTACCGTCGCACCCGACCTGCCATCAACGAAGGAACCCTCCTGCACCGCGATCCTGCGGTGGGAGGGTTCTTTCGTTCGATGGCGAAGCTGCCGGCGGTCAGTTGCCTCGACCTCCTGCAGCCGGGGGCCGCGTGGCTCCGGGCCGTGACCGGGGTGATGGGCGGGACTGGGGTGCGGGTCTGGCTTGGGACTGAGGAGCCGGCCGGGACTGGGGTGCAGGCCTGGCTTGGGACT
>REBX01000164.1 GCA_007692505.1 Gemmatimonadales bacterium
CGCCCTCCGCTCGCCCCCGTCCGTCATGGCACCACGCGGGTCTCGGGCTCCAGCTGCACGGCCCAGAGCCCGGAGTTCGCATCCGACAGGAAGATGTTGCCCTTGAAGGGCATGGCGCTCCAGGTGGTGGGGGCGTTGGCCACGTAGCCCACCGGGTCGTTGGGCTTGAACACGGCGATCTCCCGGCCCTGCTCGTACAGGTTCCCGGCCAGCTCCCCGCTCACGTCCACCACCCGCAGGCCCCCCTCGTAGTACGCCTGGTAGAGGATGTCGTCCTCCACCCAGATGTTGTGGGTCCCGTACTCGGGCACGTGGTAGCGGGCCACCTTCTTCGGGTTCTCCGGGTCCGTGTAGTCCAGGATGTGGATGTAGCCCGCCGTGTTCCGGGGGGTGCCGGTGCCCGGGACGTCGGGGTCGTAGGGAGCCCGGTTGTTTCCGCCCTCCAGCGCGAAGCCGGAGCGGCCGATGATCTCGTCGCCGGCGAAGATGTAGAAGCGCCCCGTCTCCTCCTGGTAGTAGGGGAAGACCGCGTGGGTGTTGCCCCCTGGAAGGGCCAGGGTGTTCACCACCACCGGGTTCTCCGGGGAGCCGCCCCAGCGTCCGTTCCCCACGTCCGTCATGACGACCCCGGTCTGCCACTCCGCCGAGTACGCGATCCCGTCGTGGACCCAGACGTCGTGGATGCGGGAGCCGGGGATGTCCACCTCGCCCACCGTCACCGGGTTCCGGAGGTCGGCCATGTCCACGATGAGGTACCGCTCCCCGGCCGAGAGGACGTAGAGGTAGTCGTCCATGGGGAAGGCGTTGTGCACGCCCCCGGTGAGCCCCTCGTCGTACTCGGTGGCAATCTCCGGGTGGGCCGGGTTCGCCATGTCCAGGATCACCACCCCGTTTCGCCGGTCGGAGGCGCCTTCGAGGGTGAGGGTGGCGTAGCGGGCATCCGGCGAGACCTTCACGTCGTTCACCGTGCGGGCGTCCACCTGGATGGAGTCCGTCATGACGATGGCGGTGGGGTCCGTCACGTCCCAGACGTACGTCCAGCCGCCGGAGCCCCAGGTGCCCGTGAGTGCGTAGTCCCGGCCATCGACGCCCTCGAAGACCCAGAAGTCGGAGGTCCGCCGGTGGTCCATCCGGCCCTGGCCCAGCGTCTCGATACTCCGGACCACGTCCCGGGAGTCCACCCGGATTGTCTGCCAGCCGCTGACCCCGCCGGCCCGGGCGCGCACCGTGTACTCGCCGGGGAAGCGGGCCACGAAGCGGTCGTCCCGGATGGAGGCCACGGCGCCGGGGGCCACGATGGAGTCGTCGGGCACGTACGTGTACGTCCACTCCAGGGGGGCGTCGGCCACGGGGGCGCCGGCTTCGTCCAGGGCGCGGGCATCCAGCGTCACCACGTCGCCGGCCTTCACGTGGGTGTGGGAGGTCTCCACCTCGATGCGGGTGGCCGGGAGGGGGCGGGCGTCCACCTCCAGCTCGCCGCGCACGCCCTCGAACTCCGCCACCAGGGTGACCGGGCCCTCGCCCTCCACTGCCACATGACCGTGGTCATCCACCCGGGCGATGTCGGGGTCGGAGGTGGACCACCGGAAGGAGGCGGCGGGCCGCCGGGAGCCGTCGGCGTGGACGGCGATGGCCCGGAGGCGCTGGTCCGTGCCCGTGTAGAGGGCTCCGGCTGCAGGCTCCACCTCGATGCGCTCCACCGCGGGCCAGAGGACCTCCACGGGCACGGTGATGGTGGCCGGCTCCGCGTCGGATCCCGGGGGGAGGGCCACGATGATGAGGAGCTGGTGGTCCCCCACCTCGCGCCCCTGCAGCCCCTCTTCCGTCATCCCGATGCCCCGGCTCGAGCGGATGAGGTAGCGGGGCGAAAGGGTGTTCCCGTCGGCATCCAGCGCCCGCACCGAAATGGGCACCGTCTCGCCCACCCGCACCTGCAGCTCGCCGGGCTCCACCTGCAGCTCGGCGACCTCCAGCCCGTGGGCCAGCTCCGTCTCCTCCTCCGCCTGCACCTGGGCCGCCAGGGTGCCCTGGGGAGCCAGGAGGGGAAGGGCGGCCAGGAGGAGGACGGCGAGGGCCGCCG
This sequence comes from Gemmatimonadales bacterium, assembly GCA_007692505.1. Taxonomy (GTDB): domain Bacteria; phylum Gemmatimonadota; class Gemmatimonadetes; order Longimicrobiales; family Gaopeijiaceae; genus REBX01. Next base: position 2,081 of record REBX01000164.1, read on the forward strand.
GGACCATGCGGGGATGGGCCCGGTGGGGGGTGGTGTGGGGGGAGGGCAGGGCTGGTGTCCGCTGGTGCATGGGGACCTCGGGTTTCAGGGGCCCCGTCGGGTCGGTGCGGGGCGAGTCTCGGTGGCAGCGGGGCCGGGTTGGACCCGCGGCAGCCTTCAAGTGACGGGAGGCACCCCCCAAAGGCAAGCCGCCGCCCGGGACCGGAGTCCGGGCGGCGGCAGCTGCCGCCGCTGGATGGGGCGGCTGGGCGGGGGCGGGGTCAGACCGTCATGCCGCCATCGATGGGAATGATGGCCCCGGTGATGAAGCGGCTCTCCTCGGAGGCGAGGAAGAGGGCCAGGTCCGCCATCTCCTCGTTCGTTCCGTAGCGACCCAGGGGAATCCGCTGCTCGAAGCCCTTCTTCGCCTCGGCGGCGCCGCCGGGGGCGAACCCCTCCTCCAGGGAGCGCATCATCCGGTTGTCCACCGGGGAGGGGTGCATGGAGTTCACCCGGATGCCCAGGGGGGCTCCCTCCAGGGCGCCGGAGCGCATGAGGCCGATGGTGGCGTGCTTGCTCGTGGTGTAGACGCTCACGTTGGGGGTGCCCATGAGCCCCGCCACCGAGGAGGTGATGATGATGCTTCCGCCGCCCGCCTTCTCCAGGTGGGGGAAGGCATGGCGCATGCCCAGCCACACGCCCTTCACGTTCACGGCCATGACCTTGTCGTAGAGCTCCAGCGGGTACTCGGTCATGGGCTTCACCACCCCCTCGATCCCGGCGTTCAGGAAGACGATGTCGATTCGGCCGAAGCGCTCCATGGCGGCGTCGGTGTAGCGCTTCACGTCGGCGTCCTTCGAGACGTCGGCGGCGGTCCAGGCGACCCGGTCCCCGCCTTCCAGCTCGGCTGCCGCCTTCTGCAGGGCATCGGCATCCAGGTCCACCAGGTGGACGCCTGCGGCCCCCTCGTCCAGGAAGCGGCGGGCCGTGGCCAGGCCGATTCCCCCTGCGCCTCCGGTGATGATGGCTACCTTGCCGTCGAGCTTCATGGCGTATCTCCTCGTGGGTGGGTGAACAGGGCCCGAGGCCGGGTTCGTGGTGCGGGCGTCGGGGACCTGGTCCGTAGGGAGTGCAATGGGCGTGCCGCAGGGGGCGGGTGGGGCGGGGCCAGGAGAGAGGTGGCTCCAGGGTCTCGGACACGGGGCCTGGTGGCGACCTGGGTGTGGCAGCGGTGGGGCAATGGTGGGGCATCCTGTCCCCGGGGGGTGCGTGGATCGGTCGATCTGGCCCCCGGGGGAGGGGTGCGGGTCGGGAGGGCCGGGTCCGGTGGAGCCGCTCCGGCGGGGCGGGCGAGGGGGCCTCCGGGAACCTTCCGGGCCGGGGGTGGGTTTGACCCGGTGGAGGGAGGCACCGATCTTTGGGCGGTCCCTTCACCCTTTCGAGCTCCTCGGCCTGGCTTCCCCCGGCCCCTCTCCCCAGCGCCTGGACCCATCCATGAGCGACACCTCCGCCACCCCGGCCCCTCCGAGCTCCGCCCCCGGCGCGGCTCCGGGTGCGCCTGCGCAGGAGGAGGGTCCCCGGATCCAGCTGACCCCCGCCGCGCTGGAGACGGTGCGGGAGATGCTGGCGGAGGAGGGCCTCCTGGAAGAGGGCGGACTGAGGCTGTCTGCCCGGTTTGGTGCCGGCTGCAGCACGCCCCTTCGGTTCGGGCTGGAGCTGGACCACACGGAGCGCGACGGCGACCTGGTCCTGAGGGGCGGCGGGATCCGGATCTTCATCCCTCGGCGCGACGCGTGGAGCCTGGACGGGCTCCAGGTGGACTGGGTGGATTCTCCCGGTATGGGAGAGGGGTTTGCGTTCCGGCACCCCCGGGGACGGGGTGGTCGATGCTGAGGGGACCCTGTCCATGATGACGCGGCGTGCCGCCGGCGTACTGCGACGTGGGGCCCTCCGAAAGGGTGTGGCGGCCCTCGTCCTGGCCATCTTCGTGCTGGGAGGAGGCGATGCCCTGTCCGCCGCCCTCTGCGCCCCGCCTGGAGGCGAGGCGGCCGGGCACGTGGCAGAGGGGTCGGGTGCGGGCCATGACCACGGTCACTCACATGGTGTTCATGGCGAGCATGGCTCCCATGGCTCCCCCGGGTCCCACGCACCGGACGGGGCGCCCGACTCCCATGAGGCCGGCAGTCACGGCGGAGCCCATGACCACGGGGCCCACGCCGACTGTCCGTTCGGGGGCGGGGCCGTCATGACGTGCGGAGCCGCGGCCTCCGTGGTCCCCCCGGACCCCCTCTCCCGCACAGCCGAACCCGCAACGCAGCGCACCGGGCCCGCATCGCCGACCCTCCTCCTGGACGGTCTCCCCGGCGACGGCCCCTTCCGCCCGCCCCAGGGCTGACCCTCCCGACGGCTCCTGCCGTCGGTCCGTGACCGTTCGCGTCGCGGAACTCACCCACATCCGAACGCCCATCCACTCGATACGCCTCCCCGACGGAGGCGGGAGTGCACCATGCCCAGCACCTTTTCCATCCGGGGCGGGGGCAGGCGGCTGCCGGGAATCCATCGGCTCCACCGTGGAGTCGGACTCCTCGTGGCCCTGGCCTGCCTCGCGCCGGGGACCACAGTGGCCCAGTCCCCCGCCGTGCCCGATTCGACGACCCTCGATCCGGCCCTCGTTCATCCGGCCTCCGCCCATCCGCCCTCTGCCCATCCGGACCGGGACGTTGCACCGGACGATCCCCTGGAGGCCCTGGTCCGGGAGCTCCTGGAGGGCCACCCGCAGATGGAGGCGGCCCGACAGCGGACGGCGGCGGCCCGGGCGGGCATCCAGCCGGCCGGAACCCTGCCCGACCCCCGGGTGGGGGTGGGGCTAATGAGCCTTCCCGTGCCCGACCTGGACTTCTCCATGGAGGGGATGACCATGCTCTCCATGGAGGTCATGCAGGAGCTCCCGCCCCGGGGGCTCCGGGGCGCCAGGGAGCAGGCCGCCGGTGCCCGGGCCGGAGCGGCCGAGGGGTACGAGGCCGTGCTGGCCTGGGACCTCCGGGTCCGAATGGCCGAGGCGTGGTTCGAGCTCCTCCTGGTGTCGGAGGCGCTGCAGGTCCACCACCGCACCCACTCGTCGCTGGAGGCGTTCGCCCGGTCCGCCGAGGCGGCGTACACGGAGGGGATCGCCCCGCAGGCGGACCTCCTCCGGGCCCAGACCGAGCTGGCCAGCATCGAGGAGCACCTGGCCGAACTCCGGCAGCGCCGAGCTGTGGCCCTGGCCGAGGTGAACACCCTCCTGGGCCGCGAGGTGCGGGAGCCGGTGGAAGTGGTCTTCCCGGACCGCCTCCGGGCCCTGGTGGACGGCGACCCGGGCACGGGCATGCTCACCACCCACCTGGTGGATGCCGAGCTGGGGGCCGGTTTCCCGTCGCTGGCAGAGCTGGAGGCCCTGGCCCTGGTGCACCGGCCCGAGCTGGAGCTCCTGGACCGGGAGGTGGAGGTGGCCCGCCACGAGCTCGATGCCGCCCGGATCGAGCGGCGGCCCGGTGTCACCCTCACCGGGGGATACGGCGTCCGGAGCTCCAGGCCGGACATGCTCTCGGTGGGGGTGTCCATGCCCCTCCCGGTGTTCCGGGGCCGAAAGCAGGACCAGTGGGTGGAGGCTGCCACGGCCGAGACCCAGGCCTCGGAGCTGGACGCCGCCGACCTGAGACGGACGATCCGACGGGAGGTGGCCGAGGCCCACGCCGACCTCCTGGAGGCCCGGGAGCAGATCGTCCTCCTCCAGGAAGGGGTCATCCCCCAGGCCCGGGCCGCGGTGGAGAGCGCCGCCGCCGCCTACCGCACCGGGGACGGGAGCTTCACGGGCCTCATGGAGGCCCAGACCGTCCTATTCCGCACCGAGATCCAGCACGCCCACATGTCTGCCGGCCTGGGCCGGATGCTCGCTCGCCTGGAACGGGCGGTGGGCCATCGCATCGAACCGGAGACCACGCCATGACGCGCCTTCACACCGCACCAGCCCACGCCCTGCTCTTCCTCCTGGCGGCCCTCTTCCTCCTCTCCGGATGTGGGTGGGGGCACACCGGCAACGACCACGACGACCACGGGGATCACGCCTCGGAGCAGGAGGACCCCGACTCCCACGATGACCACGGGGACCACGGGGAGGCCGGCCGGGACGGCGACATGGTGCAGGTCTCCGGCGACATGGCCCGGCGGCTGGGCATCACCCTGGTGGAGGCCCGGACGGAAGCTCTGGAGCGGGAGGTCCGGGCGCCCGGCGAGGTGCGGTGGGACGAGACCCGGCTCAGCACGGTGAGCCTCCGCTTCGGGGGGTGGGCCGAGCGCCTGCACGTGGATTTCACCGGCCGCTTCGTGGAGGCCGGGGCGCCCCTCCTGGAGGTCTACAGCCCCGAGCTCGTGTCTGCCCAGGAGGACCTCCTGGCGGCCCGGGTGCTGGCCGACGAGCTCTCCGGCAGCCGGGTGCCCGGAAGCGTGGACCGGAGCGACGCCGCCCTTCGGGCCGCACGGGAGCGGCTCCGGAGGTGGCAGGTGGACTCGGCGGACATCGAGGCCGTGGAGGCGTCCGGAGAAGTGCTGGAGACCATCACCCTCCGGTCGCCCCGTTCCGGGTTCGTGGTGGAGAAGGCCGTGCAGGCGGGAGAGCGCTTCGAGTCGGGAGCCGCCCTCTACCGGCTCGCCGACCTCTCGGTGGTGTGGGTGGAGGTGGAGGTCTACGAGCGGGACCTCCGCTTCGTGCGCATCGGCGACGAAGTCCGACTGGACGTGGCCGCCCATCCGGACCGGCCCTTCCACGGAGAGGTGAGCTACCTCTACCCCGAGGTGGATCCGGAGCGACGGACGGCCCGGATCCGGGTGGAGGTACCGAACCCCGACCTGGAGCTCAGGCCCGGGATGTACGGCACGGCGCGGACCACCGTGACCCTGGGCAGCGAGGCGGTGACCGTGCCCCGGGACGCCGTCCTCCACGCAGGGGATCGGAGCCTCGTCTTCGTGGCCCACGGCGATGACGGGTTCATGATCCACGAGGTGCAGATCGGGATGGAGGCCGGGGGGCGGGTCCAGATCCTGTCCGGCGTGGAGGCCGGGGAGCAGGTAGTGGCCCGGGCCGGCTTCATCCTCGATGCGGAGAGCCGTCTCATGGACGCCATGTCCGGGATGCCGGGGATGCACGGCGACCACGATGGCCACGGCGACCATGGCGGTCACGGGGATCACGACGACCACGATGATCCCGATGATGATGATGGCCACGACGACCACGGCCACCACGATGACCACGACGACCACGACGACCACGAGGGCCAGGGAGGCGGCCATGCTTGAGCGGGTGATCGCGGCCTCGGTGGCAAACCGGGGCCTGGTGCTCCTCCTGGCCGTGGCCCTGGTGGGGGCCGGCATCTGGGCGGTCCGGACCACGCCCATGGACGCCATCCCCGACCTCTCCGACGTGCAGGTCATTGTCCAGACGGACTGGCCCGAGCAGGCTCCGCAGATCGTGGAGGACCAGGTCACCTACCCCCTGACCACCACGCTCCTGGCCGTCCCGGGGGCCCAGACCGTGCGGGGGATCTCCGCCTTCGGGACCAGCTGGGTCTATGTCCTGTTCGAGGACGGAACGGACCCGTACTGGGCCCGGTCGCGGGTGCTGGAGACCCTCTCGCAGCTGGACGAGCAGGCACTCCCATCCGGCGTGTCGCCCCGCCTGGGCCCCGATGCCACCGGGGTGGGCTGGGTCTACCAGTACACCCTGGAGTCGGACCGCCATGACCTGGCGGAGCTCCGGTCGATCCAGGACTTCTTCGTGCGGTACCAGCTCCAGGGCGTGTCCGGGGTTGCCGAGGTCGCCGCCGTGGGGGGATACGTGCAGCAGTACCAGGTGGACGTGGACCCCGATGCACTCCGGGCCTACGGGCTCACCCTCTCCCGGGTGAGCCAGGCGATCCGGGAGGCGAACTCCGACATGGGGGCCCGGGTGGTGGAGCAGGGGGGCCGGGAGTACATGGTCCGCGGCCTGGGCTACCTGGGGTCCGTGGAGGACATCGAGAACGTGGCCCTCACCTCCCGGAACGGGACGCCCCTCCGGGTGGCCGACGTGGGCCGGGTGCAGTTGGGCCCCGACCTCCGCCGGGGCGTGGCCGACAAGGACGGGAAGGGCGACGTGGTGACGGGCATCGTGGTCATGCGCCACGGGGAGGACGCCCTGGACGTCATCGACGCCGTGAAGGAGCGGATTGCCCAGATCGAGGCCGGCCTGCCCGAGGGCGTCTCCATCGTCCCGGCGTACGACCGGTCCGAGCTCATCCGGGAGGCCCGGTCGAACCTGTCCTTCACCCTTTTGCAGGTCCTGGTCCTCACGGCCCTCATCGCCTCCCTCTTCCTCCTCCACCTGAGGAGCGCCCTGGTGGTCATGGTCACCCTCCCGGTGGCCGTCCTCTTCTCCTTCCTGGTCATGCGCCTCCTGGGCGTGCAGGCCAACCTCATGTCGCTGGCCGGGATCGCCATCGCCATCGGGGCCATGGTGGACGCCGCCGTGGTGCTCATCGACAACATGCACAAGCACCTGGAGCGGGAAGAGGGGGAGCTCTCCTCGTCCCGGCGCTGGGAGATCGTGACGGAGTCGGCCTCCGAGGTGGGGCCGGCCATCTTCTTCAGCCTCCTGGTCATCACGGTGAGCTTCCTTCCCGTGTTCGGGCTGGAGGCTCAGGAGGGGCGCCTCTTCCACCCCCTGGCCTTCACCAAGACCTTCGCCATGGCCGGAGCCGCGCTTCTGGCCATCACCCTGGTCCCGGTGACGCTGGGCCTCTTCATCCGGGGGCGGATCCGCTCCGAGGAGGAGAACCCGGTGAGCCGCTTCCTGCTCCGGGTGTACCGGCCCATCCTCTCGGGCGCCCTCCGCTTCCGCTGGGTCACCCTGGGGCTGGCGGGCCTCCTCATGGCCCTCACCGTCCTCCCGCTTTCCCGCCTGGGCTCCGAGTTCATGCCCCGGGTAGAGGAGGGTACGATCCTCTACATGCCCATGACCCTGCCCGGGGTCTCCATCGGGCAGGCCGCCGAGATGATGCGCGTGCAGAACGCCGTCATCGCCTCCTTCCCCGAGGTGGAGAGCGTGATCGGGAAGGCCGGCCGGGCGAACACGGCCACCGATCCGGCCCCCCTGGAGATGTTCGAGACCGTCGTGAACCTGAAGCCCCGCTCGGAGTGGCGCTCCGGCCTGGACTTCGACGGGCTCGTGGCCGAGCTGGACGAAGCGGTGCGCATGCCCGGCGTCATGAACATCTGGACCATGCCCATCCAGAACCGAATCGACATGCTGGCCACCGGGCTCCGTTCTCCCCTGGGCGTGCAGGTCTTCGGGGACGACCTCTCCGAAATCGAGCGGATCGGCATCGAGATCGAGGGGATCCTGGCCGGGGTCGAGGGCACCCGGAGCGTCCAGGCGGAGCGGGGTGCCAGCGGGTCGTACCTGGACATCGAGGTGGACCGGGCCGAGGCGGCCCGCCACGGGATGAATGTGTCCGAGATCCAGCAGGCCCTCATGACCGCCGTGGGAGGGGAGGTGGCCACCCGCACCGTGGAGGGACGGGAACGCTACGGGGTGCAGGTCCGCTATCCACGCGACTTCCGGCAGAGCGCCGAGCGGATTGGCGACGTCCTGGTGGACACCCCGGCCGGCCCACCCATCCCCCTGGGCCAGCTTGCCCGCATCGTGCCGGCGGAGGGCCCCATGGTGGTGAACACCGAAGATGCCTTCCCGGTGAGCCGGGTCTACATCGACGTGGAGGGCCGGGACTACGGGAGCTACGTGGCCGAGGCGGACGAACTCCTCCGGAGCGAACTCCAGGTCCCCGAGGGATACCGCATCGAGTGGGCGGGCCAGTACGAGTCCATGGAGCGGGTGGCGGAGCGACTCCGCCTCCTCATCCCCCTCACCCTCCTCATCGTCTTCACCCTCCTCTATTTGAACTTCAGGAGCGTCGTCCGGGCCTCCATGGTCATGCTGACCCTCCCCCTGGCCCTGGTGGGCGGGGTCTGGCTCCTCTGGCTCCTGGACTTCGACACCTCGGTGGCCGTGTGGGTGGGCTTCATCGCCCTGGCCGGGGTCACTGCCGAGCTGGGGGTGGTCATGCTCCTCTACCTGGACCAGGCGTGGGACCGGGCCCGGGCAGAGGCGGGCCCGTCGGGGCTCACCGTCTCGGGCATCCGCCAGGTCGCCCTGGATGGGGCCACCACCCGCCTCCGGCCCGTCCTCATGACCGTGGTCTCGGACATCGGCGGACTCCTCCCCCTCCTCTGGGCCACCGGGGTGGGTGCGGCCACCATGCAGCGCATTGCGGCCCCCATGGTGGGCGGCCTGGTCACCGCCATGCTCCTCACCCTTGTGGTCCTCCCGGTGGTCTACTCGCTCTGGCGTGAACTCGAACTGAAACGGAGCCAACGATGAAGGACCATGACCGCAGCCACGACCACCGTGACCACGGAGACCACGACGACAACCATGACCATGGGGGGCACGACGGGCACGACCATCACGACCCGGCCCGCTTCCGGGACCGGTTCTGGGTCGCCCTCCTCCTGACCCTCCCCGTGGTCGTGTGGTCGGGACACGTCCAGGACCTCCTGGGCTACACCGCCCCCGACATCCCCGGCGCCCGCTGGATCCCCCCCGTGGGAGGGACCGTGGTCTTCTTCTGGGGTGGACTCGTCTTCCTCCGGTCGGCGGTGGACGAGCTCCGCCGCCTGCTGCCCGGGATGATGACGCTCATCTCCCTGGCCATCTCGGTGGCCTTCGTCTTCTCGGCGGTGGTCGAGCTGGGATGGCTGGAGGCCCAGCCCCTCTGGTGGGAGCTGGCCACCCTGATCACCATCATGCTCCTTGGGCACTGGATCGAGATGCGCTCCATCTCCCAGGCCCGGGGAGCCCTGGACGAGCTGGCCCGCCTCCTCCCCGACGAGGCCACCCGCATCGACCCCGAGTCGGGGGACGAGTCCCGGGTTCCCGTTCCGGAGCTTCGAACCGGGGACCGGATCCGAGTGCGGCCCGGCGAGAGCGTTCCTGCCGACGGGATCATCCGCTCCGGGGACGGTGCACTGGACGAGTCCGTGGTCACCGGGGAATCCCGGCCGGTGAGGAAGGAGGCCGGGGATCCGGTCATCGCCGGGACCATCAACGGCGAGGGCGCCCTGGAGGTGGAGGTCACCGAGACCGGCGAGGACACTCGGCTCTCCGGGATCATGCGCCTGGTGGGCCAGGCCCAGGAGTCCAGGTCCCGGGCGCAGCACCTGGCAGATCGGGCGGCGCGCCTCCTGACCTTCGTAGCCCTGGCCAGCGGGGCCGCCACCTTCCTGGCCTGGCACTTCCTGGGTGCGGAGGTGGATTTCTCCATCATCCGTACCGTCACCGTCCTGGTCATTGCCTGTCCCCACGCACTGGGCCTGGCCGTCCCCCTGGTGGTGGCCATCTCCACCACGATGGGGGCACAGAACGGCCTCCTGGTCCGGGATCGTCGGGGGCTCGAGGAGGCCCGCAACCTGGACGTGGTGGTCTTCGACAAGACGGGCACCCTCACCCTGGGCGAGTTCAGGGTCGGGGAGATCCGTGTGGCCGGAGATCGAGCCAGGGAGGACCTCCTTGCCCTGGCCGCCGGAGTGGAAAAGGGCTCGGAGCACCCCATCGCCCGGGGCATCGTCCGCACTGCGGAGGACGAGGGACTCGACGTCCCCGAGGCGGAGGACTTCCGCGCCATCCCGGGGAAGGGGGTGGCCGCCCGGGTGGGGGGGCAGGAGTACTTCATGGGCGGACCGGCCCTCCTGGAGGAACGGGAGGCGTCCCTGCCACCGGAACTCCAGGAGGCCCTGGACGAGGCAGATTCCCGGGGACACGCTGCCATCTGCCTCCTCGAGGGGTCCGAGCCCCTGGCCGTCTTCACCGTGGCAGACCAGATCCGGGAGGAGAGTCGGGAGGCGATCGAGTCCCTCGCGGCCGCCGGCATCGAGGTCGTCATGCTCACCGGAGACGCCGAGGCCGTGGCCCACTCCGTGGCAGAGGAGCTGGGAATCGACCGGGTCTTTGCCCAGGTGCTCCCCGAGGACAAGGCAGCCCACATCGAGGAGCTGCAGGAGGGAGGCCGAAAGGTGGCCATGGTGGGCGATGGTGTGAATGACGCCCCGGCCCTGGCCACCGCCGACATAGGCATCGCCATCGGGGCCGGAACGGATGTGGCCGTGGAGGCCGGGCACATCGTCCTGGTGCGCTCCGACCCCCGGGACATCCCTCGCATCGTGGCCCTCTCCCGGGCCACGTACAGGAAGATGGTGCAGAACCTCTGGTGGGCCGCCGGCTACAACATTGCCGCCATTCCGCTGGCCGCCGGGGTCCTCGCAGCCTGGGGAATCCTCCTCAGCCCTGCCGTGGGTGCCGTCCTCATGTCTGCCAGCACCGTCATCGTGGCCGTGAATGCCCAGCTCCTCCGCCGGGCGAACCTGGAGGGCTGATCCGGGAACCCGGACCCCCATGGGGGCCCAGCCCCCCACCCTTGCGCCACTGCCGGCTCGCCCGTCAGTTCAGGGCCACATGGGTCCGCCCCTGCCGGTCGGGCCCCCGTTCCCCCCACACCCCGGATGTGATGCTGACGCGTACCCCACGCTCCCGAGCCGCTGCCCCTGCCCCTGCCCCTGCCCGCACCCTGGCCCGCTGCGGCCTCGCCCTCACCGTGGGGCTGGGCCTCCTGGCCTGCGAGGCCCCCGACACCCTGGAGCCCTGCGAGCTCGAGATGGTGGAGCGCCTGGACATGGACCGCACCATGGACAACCTCCGGGTCCTGGTGGATGACATCGGACCCCGCTTCGCCACCTCGCAGGAGGAGCGGGAGGCCGCAGAGTTCGTGGCCGCCGAGCTGGAGTCGCTGGGATATGACGTGGAGATCCAGGAATTCCCCCGCACCCAGATCGTGGCTTCCGTCCGGGTGACCTCGCCGGAGGACCTGCGCATCGACGTGGCCGCCGGGCGGGTGCAGCAGGTGCCCGCCTCCGACTACCCGCTCCTCACGGATGGCCCCATCACCGG
>REBX01000103.1 GCA_007692505.1 Gemmatimonadales bacterium
AGATCTGGAGGCCGCCGGTGTAGACCTGGCTTCCGAAGCGGGACTGGACGATCTGCCTGACCCACTCGGTGAAGTAGGGGGCTTCGCTGTCCACCCTGCGGGCGCGGGTTTCCGGCAGGGGGTGGGCCCGCCACTCCTCCACCTCCTCGCTGGAGAGGAAGCCTTCCCGGCCCATGAGTCCCAGCACCAGGTTCCGACGGGAGAGGGCCGCGTCGGGGTTCCGGAAGGGGGAAAAGTGGTTGGGCCGGTTGGCGATGGCGGCCAGCATGGCGGCCTCCGCCGGGTTCAGGTCGATGGCGTCCTTCCCGAAGAAGTTCCGGGACGCGGACTGGATCCCGTACCCCTCCGACAGGAAGATCTGGTTCATGTACGCCTCGAGGATCTGGTCCTTCGAGTACGCGCGTTCCAGCTCCAGGGCGACCTGCAGCTCCTTCAGCTTCCGCTCGACCCGCTTCTCGAACCCGATGGTCTCGGTGAACATGTTCCGGGCGAGCTGCTGGGTGATCGTGCTCCCGCCGCTCCCCTGGAATCCGCGGGTGAGGAAGACGCCCAGGACGGCCCGGGAGGTGCCCCTCAGGTCGATGCCCCTGTGGCGGTGGAAGCGTCGGTCCTCCACGGCCTTGAAGGCCTGGGGGACGTGCTCGGGGAGGGCGTCGATGGGAACGGGGGTCCGGCGTTCGATTCCAAGCTCGGAGATGAGTCGGCCGTCGCGGCTCATGACCTTCGAGGTCTGCTGGGGCTCCCAGGTGTGGATCTGGGCGATGGAGGGGCAGTCCACGCAGAGGTTCCGCCAGGCTCCCCAGGCGAATCCGAGCCCGATGGCCAGAACGGCCAGAACCGGGACCCAGACCCAGGGGCGCCGGAAGGCCGAGGCGACGGCGAAGAAGCCGGCGCGGAGCCGCGAGGAGGAGGAACGGGACCTGGAAGCCATGGCCTGGGGGTGCGGACGTCGGGTGGTTGCGTTCGGATCAGAACGGATCGGATGGAACCGAGGCCGGGGGGGAACGTATAGAAACTCGACCGGTCCGCGGAAGCCTGCCGTGGAGAGTACACCATCTGGCGAAGTCGGATCCAAAGTTCCGGACCCGTGCTCCCGAGTCCAGAGGCCCGGTCGGTGACATGCACGGAAACTCGTGCAGACCGTAAAAGATTGACACAATGAAGCCATCTTGTGATGCTTCAAGTGTGTATATTTCAGGTTAGCGGCTGTCGGGGCAGGCTCTCCGATGGCTGCAGCGGGCTCGAGTCGCCTGGGCGAACCTATCGCCATGGGTGCCAGCCGCTCACGTCGAACATGGAGTTGGAGCAGAGCACTTTCCAGGTCCGAAACAGCATGTCCGGGGTGGCACACGGAGCGTCCACATGGGGCTTCCTGGAGTGCCGCCCGGCCGGCGGAACCGGCACGAGTCCGTCTCGACCACTCGAGGACGGTTGCCCGACGCGGAAGGATCGCCCTGCGTGTCGCGAGCGGCCCGAGACGGAGGAAAGACCAACATGAACCTCAAGCGTTCGTTTGGCTGGCTGCCCGGTGCGGCACTGGCCGTCGTCGCTTCCCTTGCGGTATCCACCTCTCCAGTCCTGGCGCAGCAGACCGGGACGGTGGTGGGTGTCGTGACGGATGCAGAAACGATGGCCCCGCTCCCGGGTGCCCAGGTCTCCGTGCGAGGCACGGACCTGGGAACGATCACGAATGAGGAAGGCGAGTTCTCGATCCCCAACGTGCCTGCAGGCGAGCAGGACGTTCGGGCACGGTTTCTGGGCTATGGGACCGTGACCCAGACGGTGGAGGTCCCGGTGGACGGGGCAGTCACCGTGGAGTTCGAGCTCCGGGAGGAGGCCATCGGGCTGGAAGCCCTGGTCGTGACGGCTGCCGGCGAAGAGGTCCGGCGTCGCGAGCTGGGGAACGTGGTGGGGAACATCACGCCCACCGAGGCGACCCTGTCATCGGTGGCCACCTTCTCCGACCTGATCCAGGGACGCTCCGCCGGTGTGACGGTCAGTGGAGCCGGAGGAGCGGTTGGAACCGGAGCGCGGATCCGCGTTCGAGGCTCCGCCAGTGTGTCCCTCTCCAACGATCCCCTCATCATCATCGACGGGGTACGGGCGGACAACTCATCCCAGTCCAGCTCCATTGGCGTGGGAGGACAGTCCTTCTCCCGCTTCGAGGACATCAACCCCCAGGACATCGAGAACATTGAAATCCTGAAGGGGCCCGCGGCCACGGCCATGTACGGTACGGCAGCGGCTGCAGGCGCCATCCAGATCACCACCCGCCGCGGTCAGGCGGGAGACGCCCAGTGGAGCTTCTACACGGAGCAGGGCATCGCCGAGGACTACCATGACTACCCGGCGAACTGGAATGCGCAGGACACGGAAGGAAACACCGGGTGCCGCATCGACCTGCAGGCAGCCGGGGCATGTGAGCTCGACGAGCTCATCAGCTTCAACCCCATCGAGGAGGCCGACCTCCTCAGGACGGGGCATCGCCAGCGCTACGGACTGAACGTCCGGGGCGGTTCGGAGGACTTCACCTACTTCGTTTCGGGAGAGATCCAGGACGACGAGGGTGCCCTCCCGAACAACGACCTGGAGCGGGTGAACCTGCGGGGGAACTTCAACCTGGCCGTGAGCGAGAACCTGGACCTGAACGTCCGGTCCGGCTACACGACGAGCACGGCACGCCTCCCCCAGAACGACAACAACACGCTGGGGCTCATC
>REBX01000007.1 GCA_007692505.1 Gemmatimonadales bacterium
AGGTGGAGGAGGACGGAGCTGCTGCCGGAGGGCCGGAACCCCACCCGGGCCCGGGTCTCGAGCCAGCGCTGAGGCGCCCGCACGGTGGAGCCCTCGTCGCCGGGCGCGTCCCGGACGACCTGGTCGAAGCGGGTGATCCGGTCGTCTACCCGGCGGACAGACTGGCCCACGACCACCTCCTCGGGGGTCCAGCGGAACTCCGCCTCGTTGAGCCGTCGGGCCATCCCGGGAGGAAGCAGCACCCGGACCAACCCCTCCAGAACTCCCGGGACCATGGGGGCTGTCCTGGGCTCGGGGCGGACCCGCACCGTGGCGCCTCCGGTCAGGTCGAGGGTCCGGACCTCGCTGGTGGGAGTCAGACTCCTACCCCGGGCCACCCCCACCCGACCCTCCACGGAGGAGAGGGCCCGGTCCAGAAGGTCGATCCCCGTCTCGGCGCTGGAACGGAGGGTCAGGTTCGCTGACGTCTGGCGGGTTCCGGCCTCCCGGAGGCCCGGAAGGGCCCGCCCCCCCAGATCGGTCCCGCCCAGGAAGAGGGGATCCGAGGCAGTGCGAACATGCCCCACCGTCACAGGCAGGTCCACACCCCACCCCTCCGGGAGGATGCCCCCCAGCTGGGCCGTGGCCGAAGCCCGGATACGGTCCTCGCCCTGCCAGGGAGTGGTCTCCTCGAACTCCCGGAACCAGGGGGAGCTCCCCTCCCAGCCGAACCCGACCTGCAGGAGGTCTCCCCCATCCAGGTCCATGGACACGAAGCGGGCCCCGCCGGGGGTCCGCACCGCGTCGCCCAGCCGGAGCTCGTTGATCCACACCTCCCCGGAGGCCGATCCCCCATCGGGGTTCCAGATCCCCATGGAGATCTCCCGGACGGCGGCCAGGTTCGGGGCCCGGGCCCGGTCCCTGAGGACCACGGCATACGTGGAATCTGCGCTCCACTCCACCACGGGATCCCCCCTGCGCCCGGCCCCCTCCGCCACCAGCCGCTCCTCGGCCCGCAGGCGGAGCTCGAGCCAGCGGTCGAAGCGGAGGACCCGCTCCGGCAGCCAGTCCGCCGGGGTCACCCCGTCGGGGTCCGCCGCCGGGTCGAGGCGGGTCCGCCAGAGGTAGAAGTTGTCGGGATCGCTCCCCACCTTCACGAAGAGCTCCGGCGGATCAGCCCCCTGGAAGTCGCCCTCCCGGGCCACGGCCCAGAGGCGGAGCTCCCGGTAGGCCAGGAAGTCCCTGGGGCGCTGGAGGAACCGGGAGTAGACCTCGGCCCGTTGCCCGGGGCCCAGGTCCTGGAAGCGGAGGCCCAGGGCCCGCTCCGAGAACTCCACCCCCCGACCCCCGATCCCCGACACCGGGTCGTCCAGCTCCTCCAGGACCCCGGGAGGAGAGCTGTACGCCGCCCCCTCCGAGAGGACCCCCACAGGCCGCACCTCCAGATTCCCACCGGCGGAGACCGTATCGCCCCCCAGCCCCCGCAGGATGCCCTCGCCGCCCCTCTTGATCCACCGCGAACCCACCAGCCGCATGCGGGCGAGGGTCACCCTCTGGGAGCGGGAGCCGGCCACGGTGATCCGCATGAACTGCACCTCCCGCCAATCCGCCTGCGTGAACGTCCCCGCCGGGAAGAGGGCCCCGGGCCCCCGAATGGGGATCCGGTAGCGCCGGAAGGAGGTCCCTGTGGCGTTCCGGTCCCGGACGAGCCAGGGCGAACTCCCGTCCAGCCGGATCACGTAGCGGGCATAACGCTCCTCCGTGTCCAGGACCCCGTTCCCGTTCAGATCCTCCGTGTCCCGCCGGCCATTCCCCCGGGTGCAGTTCGCGTCTGGATCGCCGATGGCGTAGACCCGCCCGGGCTCGGCCCGGCAGGTCTCGGGCCAGACTCCCACGTCGTCCCGCTCCCGGTTCCAGACCTCGCCTCGAAGGGGGTCCGCCTCCTGGTCCAGAACGCCCAGCCCCCAGGACCGCCCCGTGTCCGTGCGAAAGCCCGAGGTCCTTCCCTCCTCGTCGAAGAAGAAGGCGTCCTCGCTCACCTGCCCCAGATCGATGATGAGGGTGAGAGAGTCCCCCTGGGCTGCGTAGAAGTCCAGGAACTCGGTCTGGCTCAGGTCCGCCCCGGTGGGCGAGAGGAGGGTGGTGATGGAGCGCCACCGGGTCCCCCCCAGGAAACTCCCCGGTGGCCCGCCGAACTGGAGGAGGAGGCCGGGCTCCCGGGTCTCGGCGCCGGCAATGTTGATCTGGCGGTCGATCTCGGAGCGGGGGAGAAAGCCCTCGTGGATCCCGATGGAGTCTCCCCCCGACGTGTCCACCCAGGTGTGCTGCCAGGTGAGGGACTCGGCGTTCTCCACCTGCAGGGTGGAGGGGAGGAGCTCGGTGGCCCCATCCCGGAACTCGGGTCGGCTCCCCAGGTGCCATCGGGGCGAGAGGAGGGAGACGGTGCGCTCCTCCGCCGCATCGAAGTCGTCGAGCCAGGCATCCCCGGACACGTTGGGGTCCGGCAGGGAGACGGCGAGCTCGCCCTCCAGGGAGAGCCGGGCCCCGGCACCCTCCCCGCCAGCTGCCCCCTCCCCCTCCCCGCCCCTGCCCAGGACCCGCTCCAGGAAGGTGGTGACCTGGGGGAGGTCTCGGTCCCACTCCGCCCTCAGCCCCGCCATCCCCCCGGCCCGGGGCACGGCCCCGAAGGTGGGCCGTGTCCGGATGTCCGACTCCACCTGGTACACCCCCA
>REBX01000006.1 GCA_007692505.1 Gemmatimonadales bacterium
GGAAGTTCGCCCCCGTGACCAGCACCAGCATGAAGAAGACGAAGAGGTTCAGGTAGGCGAAGTACCGGGGGTATCCCGGGTCGTCCTTCATGTAGCCCACGCTGAAGACGTGGATGAGGAAACCGACGCCGGTGACGACCAGCATCATGACGATGCTCAGCGCGTCGAGCTGGATCGCCGCATCCACGGTGAGGGAGCCGGTGGGCATCCAGGTCCAGTAGCTCCGGACCACGGGCTCCACCACCTCGCTGCCCACCATTCGCACGAAGTTCAGCACCGTGAGGACGAAGGCCCCCAGCATGACCCCCGGTCCCACCCAGGTGGGGATCCGGTGGGAGAGGGGGCGCGCCTCGCCAGTGAAGTCCGGCGGGGTCTCGCCGGCACGGAGCCGGGCCGCCGACTCCCCGGATGCCGCCAGGGCAAGGGCCCCGTTCACAGCGAAGCCCAGGAGGGGCAGCAGGAGGATCAACCCGGGGAGGAGCGGGTCGAAGCCTCCTGCACCGGGGGTCTGGAGGACCGTGGCCGTCATGAGGAGGAAGGACGTCATGCCCTCACCACTTGAGCAGGTTGAAGTTGTTCACGTTCACCGTCTCGTAGTGCCGGAAGATCGAGATGATGATGGCCAGCCCCACCGCCGCCTCCGCAGCGGCCACCGTCATGACGAAAAAGACGTAGATCTGCCCCTCGATGCCCATGAACCGGGAGAACGCCACGAAGGAGAGGTTCACAGCATTGAGCATGAGCTCGATGCACAGGAACATGATGATGGCGTTGCGGCGGACCAGGACACCGAAGGTCCCCACCACGAAGAGGATGGCGCTCAGGACAAGTGCCTCGACGAGCATGGGTCAGGCCCTCCGCTTGGCGATGGCGATGGCGCCCACGAGCGCCACCAGGAGGAGAATTCCGGTGAGTTCGAAGGCCAGCATGTAGTCCGTGAAGAGGGGGATGGCCAGTGCGCCGATGGCCCCCTTCTCCGCCAGGAGGGCGTCCATGGCCTCCGGCCCCGGGACATGGGCGAGGGACAGGCCCTCCTCGGCCCCCCTGAACTGCCGAGCCAGGAGACCCGCCATGAGTCCCGTGACCCCAAAGGCCAGGATCATGCCCAGCCCACGGGTCAGGTCCCTCCGATAGTCGTGCCCCAGGTTCAGGAGCATGATCACGAAGAGGAAGAGGACCATGATGGCCCCGGCGTAGACCATCACCTGGATGGCCGCCAGGAAGTGGGCCTCGAAGAGGACGAAGATCCCGGCCACGCTTCCCAGGGTGGCCACCATGAAGAGGAGGCTGCCCACGGGATTCTTCTGCAGGACCACCCCGAAGGCGCCTCCCGCAGCCACCGCCGCGAAGACGAAGAAGAGGATGTCAGTCATGAAGTCCGGGCCTCACTCCGAGCGGGGATCCGAGGGATCCCAGAGGAGGGTGGACGGATGTTCCTGCTCCATGAGCCGGTCCAGATCGTAGACGAAGCGCTCCCGGGTGTACTCGGCGTTCTCGAAGTGAACCCCCACGTGAATGGCCTCCACCGGGCACACCTCCTGGCACATCCCGCAGAAGATGCAGCGGAACTCGTCAATCTCATAGACGATGGGGTAGCGATTCCCGTTGTCGTCCTCTCCCCCCACCAGGCGGATGCAGTTGGCCGGGCATACGGTGGGACAGAGTCCGCACGCCACGCACTTGGGTCGCCCGTCGGCGTGGACCTCCATGACGTGGGTTCCCCGCCATCGGGGCGAGAGCTCGGGTTGCTCCTCCGGATACTGGACGGTCACCTTCTCCGGCCGAACCATGTGCCGGAAGGTGAGAGCCATCCCCTTGAGAGCGGACCGGAGATAGGAGACATCCTCCAGATCGGGGCGCCGCATGACCTTGACCGTGGCTGCCATCACATCCCTTCCTTGCGCGCGATTTCGGAGTCACTACCTCCGGGGAGACCCGAGGTCGCCCCGGCGCCGGCCAGGACCGGCCGCACCTCCCGTACCGAGAGGCCCTGGAGGGGCCGTCCTTCCGAGTCGGCCGCGGCGCCCCCCATAATGCGTCCCCGGTCCAGCACGAAGACGAAGAGGAGGGTGGCCAGTCCACTCACCGCCGTGAGGACGGCGCCGAAAAGGAAGCCCTCCACTCCCACCTGGTCCAGGACCAGGATGGTCGCGGCCAGCGCCATGACGTATCCCAGGGAGACGGGGAGCATCACCTTCCACCCGAGGTGCATGACCTGGTCATAGCGGAACCGGGGGAGGGTCCACCGGACCCAGATGAAGACGAGGATGAAGAACGCGGTTTTCAGGGCGAAGGCCAGGAAGGTGAGGAGGGTCTTCCAGATGGCCGGGGCCGCGGGGATCGCCTCCCCGGCGGCGGTGAACCCCGAAATGAGCATCCCCTCGTACCAGAACATGTGGTCCCCGCTCCAGAAGGGGATGCTCCACCCTCCCAGGAAGAGGGTGGCCATGAGGGCGGAGGCGGTGAGGATATGCGAGTACTCGGCGATGAAGAACATGGAGAACTTCATGGAGGAGTACTCGGTGTGGTACCCGGTCACGAGCTCGGATTCGGCCTCGGGCAGGTCGAAGGGGAGACGGTTCGTTTCTGCGAAGGCCGAGATCACGAACAGGATGAAGGCCAGGGAAAGGGGCAATGCGTACCAGAAGCCCAACTGCTGCTGCTGCCAGACGATCTCGGTCAGGGTGACAT
>REBX01000005.1 GCA_007692505.1 Gemmatimonadales bacterium
CCGTCTGGTCCACCAGGGCCGCCGTCACGCCCCACGCCAGGTCCTCCGTCATCCCCCCGAAGATTCCGGGCAGCCCCGGCGGCGCCACGCCCACCGCCCACCGCCCCACCCAGTGGAGCTCCACCCGGTACCAGACCCCGGGCACGGAAAGGGGCAGATGGGGATCGTTGGCCAGGAGCGCAGCCCCTCCCTCCCCGGGCAGCGCCCATGCGTTGGATCCCCCGGGAAGACTGGATCCTCCGGGGAAACCCGCCCCCCCGAACAGGCCCGAACCATCATCCTTGTTCATGTCTTCCGGAACCCCCGCACCGGCCAGGGCCACCGCTACCCTTTCGGTCCCTCCTCCTCCGGGTGGGGGGCCGGACGCCACCGGGGGCATCATGGCCTCCAGCTCCGGTACGGGCAGCGGTTCCCACCCCCCGGTGGTGTCGGGGACGGGGACCACGGGCCGGTCCCAGCGGCTGGCCGACGGGGTCAGGAAGCGGAAGAGCTCGGGAGGGGCCGCGGCCTCCATGCGGAGGAGGTGGCGCTCCCACCGGTAGTGGGTGGAGAGGGCCGTGTAGAAGTGGAGGAAGGCCAGGACCGAGTCCTCCGGCGTCCAGGGCCGGGGCTGGGCCCGGAGGACGTGGTACTCCGGAGGCAGGCGCCTCAGCGACTGGAGCCCGGCGTTCACGCCATCGGCATACGCTGCCAGGAGCCGGGCCTCCCGGGGCGGAAGCCCCGCCACATGCCGTTCGGCGGCGGTGCGGTAGTCGTAGAGAACCGACGTGCGATCGGCGGCGAGGGCGGCCTCCCCCACCAGCTCGGCGAGCTCTCCGGCCACCTGGCGACGGAGGAGGTCCATCTGGAAGAAGCGGTCCTGCCCGTGCACGAAGCCCTGCGCCCGGAGGACGTCCTCCAGCGTCTCGCCCCGGAGGACGGGGACGCCCAGGGAATCGCGATGGACGCTGACGGGGGACGCCAGGTCGGCCACGGCGATCGTGCCGTGGGTGGGCGGGAGGGTGCCCCGGAGGAAGACGAAGCTTCCCACCAGGACGAGGACCACGGCGGCCAGCGCCGCTCCCAGGAGGGAGAGGAGGATGATTCCGAGGGTTCTCACCCGGGGCGCCCCCGGCTCAGGCGCCCGCCGGAGCGGGGGTCGTGGGCAGGGGCACGGTGGGGTCGGGGGCAGAGCGGGGGCGGGGCTCCACGGGCTCGATGGGGCGGCCGGGCTCCCAGTCCGTGACGTGGCCCGCAATGGCGGAGGCGGCCACGGAGTAGGGCGAGGCCAGGTAGAGCTGCCCCGGTCCCGAGCGGCCGGGGAAGTTCCGGTTCTGCGAGGAGACGGACACCTCGTCGGGAGAGCCCGTCACCCCGGGGCCCGCATTGATGCAGGCGCCGCAGCCCGGCTCGATGAACTCCGCGCCCACGGCCTCGAAGAGGTCCAGGTAGCCCTGGCGGCGGCAGTACTCCCGGACCTCGATGGAGCCGCACTGGATGTAGCAGCGGACATCGGGGTGGACCGCCAGCCCCTGCCGGTCCCGAGCCTCCTGGAAGACGGCGGCGTACATGTCCATGTCCTCCTTCTTCCCGGCGGTGCACGAGCCCGCGTACGCGATGTCGATGCGGACCCGGCCGTCGGCGTCGGCGTGCTCCGGGTCGGCGGCCAGCTCGTCGATGTGGAGGCCGTTTCCCGGATCGCCAGGGAGGGCCACCATGGGGCGGATGGAGGCGGCATCGATCTCGATGACCTTCACGTACTCGGCCTCGGGGTCGGACTGCATGCCCCGGCAGAGGGCCTCCGCCCGGGCCGGGTCCATGCCCCGCTCCTCCACCAGGTAGCGGGCGGTGCGCTCGTCGGCGGCCACCAGGCCGGTGAAGGCGCCCACCTCGGCGGCCATGTTCGTCATGGTGGCCCGCTCGTCCACGGACAGGGCCTCAACGGCGGGGCCGGCGTACTCGATGATCTGGCCAATGGCGTGCCCGTCGCGGATGTAGGGGTGGCGGAGGATCTCCAGCATGAAGTCCTTGGCCGTCACGTTCCGGGGGGGCGTGCCCTTCACCACCACCTTGAAGGACGGGGGCACCTGCACCCGCACGTCCTTCGTGATCCAGGAGTTGAAGATCGCCGTGGTCCCCACCCCGAAGGCCACCGCCCCGATGGCGCCGGCGTGGGGGGTGTGGGAGTCGGAGCCGATGATGAGCTGCCCGGGCTCGGCGTACTCCTCCAGGATCTTGGAGTGGCAGATGGCCTCGGAGCCCATCTGGTGGCCCTTCTGCTCGCCGTAGAGCTTGATCCCCTGCCGCTCGGCGAACTCCCGCTGCTTTACCTCGAGCTGGTTCGCCACGTCCAGGAGCCCCTCCTCGATGCGCTCCTGGGTCATGGCCTTGTGCAGGAAGGTGAGGTGGTCCCGGAAGAAGAGGACGCTCTTGGGGTCCACCACCTTTCCGTCGGAGCCCACCTTCTGCTCGAAGAAGATGGCGGACATGGGGGTCACGTACTCGTGGGAGAAGCGGAGGTCCGTCCGGAAGAAGCCCGCCTCGCCGGGGCGGACCCAGGGCACGCCCACCCGGTCGTTCGCCGCATCGGTGACCCAGTGGCTGGCGAAGATCTTCTCGGCCAGCGTCATGGGGCGGGGGGTGGCGGAGTCGGCGGAGGTCGGGGTGGGGGCGGGGTCGGCGGGGGTCGCGGCGGAGTCGGC
>REBX01000095.1 GCA_007692505.1 Gemmatimonadales bacterium
CACCAGCCGCCCCCGGCCCCGCACCCCCCCGTCCGCAGGCCAACGCCCCCCGCCCGGCTGGACGCCCCTCCCTCGGGGGCGTACGTTCGCCGGAATGCAGTGTCGTGTCGCCGAGGTCCGGTTCAGCATCTGGGCCGGCGATGCGCCGCCCTCCTCCCTCCACGCCCCCCCGCCTGCCCCGCCATGCTCCTCTCCTTCCTGGTCGGCGCCCTCTTCCTGGTGACCCCCGTCCCAGCGTCCACCGCGTTCGCGCCCGCCACGTCCGCGCTCGCGCCGCCGGCGCCGGCCCCGGTACCCGCCGGGCTCCCGGAGGCCCAGGCAGCCCCCGACGACTGTGGGGACCCATCGGCGTGGGCCACCCGTGCCGAGCTCACCGAAGGCCGGGAGACCTCCTCCCACCGGGAGGTCATGGAGTTCCTGGACCGGGCCGCCGCCTGTGACCACCGCATGGTCCGGGTCACCTTCGGGCACAGCCTGGAGGGCCGCCCCCTCCCCCTCCTGGTGGTGAGCCCCCGGGTGGTGGAGGACCACGCCGGCGAGGGCGTCCTGCCCCCGTCTGCCGCCGCCGACCTGGCCTCGGCCCTGGTGGCCGACGACCGGCTCCGGGTCTTCATCCAGGCGAACATCCACGCCGGCGAGGTGGCGGGGAAGGAATCGGTCCTCCGCCTGGTGCGCCGCATCGTGGCCGGGGAGGTGGAGCTCCCGGCCGACATGGACCTCCTCCTGGCCCCCATCTACAACGCCGACGGGAACGAGGCTGTCCGCCTGGACCACCGCCCACGTCAGCACGGCCCGGTGGGGGGCATGGGCACGCGGACGAACGCCATGGGCCTGGACCTGAACCGGGACCAGATGAAGCTGGACAGCCCCGAGGCCCGCTCCCTGGCCCGCCTCCTGGGCGAGTGGGCGCCCCACGTGCTGGCAGACCTCCACACCACGAACGGCACCCGCCACGCCTACCACCTCACCTACTCGCCCCCCCTCCACCCGGCCACCCCGGAGTCCATCGACCGCTTCCTCCGGGACGAGCACTTCCCCCGGGTGACCGACGCCGTGGAGGCGGAGTGGGGCTGGCACATGTGGCACTACGGGAACGTCTTCGAGCGAGACGGACAGCGGGGCTGGTGGACCTTCGACCACCGCCCCCGCTTCGTCACGAACTACGCCGGCCTCCGGAACCGGGTGGGCATCCTGAGCGAGGCCTACAGCTACCTGGAGTTCATGGACCGGATCCTGGCCACCGAGCGCTTCGTGGACCAGATCCTGGAGGACCTGGCCCCCCGCACCCGGGAGGTCCGGGCCCTGGTGGAGACGGAGTGGGCCCGCGACCTGAGGGGCACCCGCATCCCCATCCGGGCCGGCTTCCCCGACACCGCCCCCGACACCGAGATCCTCATGGGCGACGTGGAGACGGACCTCCACCCGGGCACCGGCGCCCCCCTCCTCCGCCGCACCGACGTGGTCGTCCCCGACACCATGCCGGCCTGGATCGCCTTCGAGGGCACGGAGTGGGCCCGGGTCCCCGCCGCCTACCTCCTCCCGGACCCCGACCCCCAGGTCACCGAGCGCCTCCGGGCCCACGGGATCCGGCTGGACCCCATGGCCGAGTCCGATGCCGGCCAGACCGTGCAGGTGGAGGTGTTCCGGGTCACCGGGGTGGAGTCGGCCCCCCGGGAGTTCCAGGGCCGCGTCGAGCGAACCCTGGAGGGCGAGTGGCACCTGGAGGAGCGATCCCTCCCCCCGGGCACCCTCCGCATCGACCTCTCCCAGCCCGAGGCCCGCCTGGCCGTCCTCCTCCTGGAGCCCCGGGCCGACGACGGCCTGGTGAACTGGGCCATCCTGGGTGCCGACGCCGAGGCCGGCGACGAGCTCCCCCTCCTGCGGGAACCCGTCCCCGACCCCTGATTCCCGCCGCCGCGTCACCCACCTTGCCGCCCCGCAACCAGCACCACGACCCCCGCCGCTCACCTCGCTCCCGCCCCCACCCCCGCCCGCCATGACCCCGAACCCGACCCCCTCGCCCCCACCGGCAGAGGGCCTCCCCGAGGAGCTCCGCCCCGAGGCCATCCGCGCCTTCACCCGGGCGATCCTCCGGGACCTGCAGGCCCTGGAGCGGATCCTCGACCAGGGCCTCATCACCGAGGGGCAGCGCCACGTGGGCGCAGAGCAGGAGCTCTTCCTTGTGGGTCCCGGCTGGCGCCCCGCCCCCCTGGGCCAGGAGGTCCTGGCGCGGCTGGGCGACGGCCCCTTCACCCCCGAGCTCGCCCTCTTCAACCTGGAGGTGAACCTCCCCCCCGAGCCCCTCACGGGCAACGCGTTCAGCCGCATGGAGGAGGCGCTGGAGGGCTACCTGGACCAGGTCCGCGAGGCGGCGGAGGCCGAGGGGGCGAAGGTCGTCCTCTCGGGCACCCTCCCCACCCTCATGAAGTCGGACCTCACCCTGGAGCAGATCACCCCCGAGCCCCGCTACCGCGCCCTCAACGAGGCCCTCACCCGCATGCGGGGCGGCGAGTACCACCTCCGCATCGAGGGGATAGACGAGCTCATCGTCCGCCACGACTCCGTCATGCTGGAGGCCTGCAACACCTCCTGCCAGGTCCACCTGCAGGTGAGCCCGTCCGAGTTCGCCACCATGTACAACGTGGCCCAGCTCGTGGCCGGCCCGGTCCTGGCCGTGGCCGTGAACTCGCCCCTCCTCTTCGGGCGCCGCCTCTGGGCCGAGACCCGCATCGCCCTCTTCCAGCAGTCGCTGGACACCCGCTCCGCCACCCCGTACGTCCGGGACATGGCGCCCCGGGTGCGCTTCGGAGACGACTGGGTCCGGGAGTCCATGGTGGAGCTCTTCACCACCGACCTGTCGCGCTTCCGCGTCCTCCTGGCCGGCCCCGTCCCCGAGGACCCGCTGGAGAAGCTGGCCCGGGGCGAGATGCCGGGGCTCGAGGCCCTCCAGATGTACAATTCCACCCTGTACCGCTGGAATCGGCCGTGCCTGGGTGTGAAGGATGGCGTCGCGCACCTCCGCATCGAGTCGCGGGCGCTCCCTGCCGGTCCCAGCGTCGCCGACCAGGTGGCCAACGCGGCGTTCTGGATCGGCCTGGTGCTGGGAATCGCCCGGGAGCACGGCAACCCGTCCGGCGCCTTTCCGTTCGAGGAGGCAAAGTCCAACTTCATGGCAGCGGCCCGGGACGGACTCAGGGCCGGTCTCCGGTGGCTCGATGGCGAGGTCTGGAGCGCCAGCCGGCTCATCCTGGACCGTCTTCTCCCCCTGGCCCGGGCGGGTCTCGAGGAGGCGGGGATCTCCCGGGAGGACCGGGACCGGACCCTGGGGATCATCGAGGCCCGGGTCCGCACGGGACGCACCGGGTCGGACTGGATCCTGGCCTCCCTGGCCGAGATGGGCGAGTCCGGGACCCGGTCGGAGCGCCTGGCCGCCCTCACCGCCGCCTCGGAGGCCCGCCAGCGAAGCCGGAAGCCCGTCCACGAGTGGGAGCTGGCCACCATCGGCGAGGCCGGGGGCTGGACCCACACCTACCTGAGGGTGGAGCAGTACATGAACACCCGGCCCGTGACGGTGAACGAGGACGAACTGGTGGACCTGGTGGCCTTCGTCATGGACCGCCAGGGGATCCGGCACATTCCGGTGGAGGACCACGAACAGCGCCTTGTGGGCCTGGTCTCATACCGATCCCTCCTCCGCAGCCTGGCGGAGCGGGGGGGCGAGGGCCTCGACGGACCGATTCCGGTGCGGGAGGTTATGGAACCCCGCCCCGTCACCGTGCGGCCCGAGACCCCCACCCTGGAGGCCATCCAGCTCATGCGGGCCCGGGGGGTGGCCTGTCTCCCGGTGGTCCAGGACGAGCGCCTGGTGGGCCTTGTCACGGAGCGGGACTTCATGCCCATTGCCTACGAACTCCTGGAGGAGCGCCTCCGGGAGTGACACCGGACCCGAGCACGGTCCCCCTCTGGAGGTCCATGCACCAGGAGCCGATCTTCCACGCCCTCGGGCCCCGTCCCGGACCCACCCTGGTGGTCCTGGCCGGCATGCACGGGAACGAGCCCGCCGGGGTCCGTGCCATGGAAGGGCTCGCCCGGCGCATCGAGGCCCGAGGCGGGATCCCGGCAGGCGAGCTCCTGGGCGTGGTGGGGAACCCCGGTGCCCTCCGGGCCGGACAGCGGCAGCTGGATGCGGATCTGAACAGGATCTGGACCGTGCCCCCGGCCTCCGTCCGCCACATGAGAGAGGGCCGGGAGCGCCGCCGGATCACCCGGATCCTTGCTGCCGCCCGCCGTCGGTCCCGGGGAGAGCTCCACGTGGTGGACCTCCACACCACCTCCGGCGAGGGCCCGCCCTTCCTGGTGGTGGGCACGTCGGCCTGGGGAAAGGCCCGGGGCCGGGCGCTCCCCCTCCCCCTGGTGGAGGGGCTGGCCCGCAGACTGCCCGGCACCCTCACCCAGTGGCTCGACGAGCAGGGGGTCCACAACCTGGTCCTGGAGGCCGGGCCCCACCTCGGGGAGGATGGTCCGGGCCATGCCCTGGCCTTCCTCCAGCTGGTGGCGGCCGATCTGGGCATCCTCCCTGCCCGGTCCCACGAATCCGAGGAGGCGCGGGAGCGGCTGGCTCGGGCCACCCGGGGTCTCCCCCGGCGCCTGGTCCTCTCCCTCCGCCACCCCCTCCGGGCCGGTGACGAGTTCCGGATGGAGCCCGGCTTCCGGAACCTGGACCCGGTGCGTCGGGGCCAGCTCCTGGCCGGGGACCGGAGCGGCCCCATCCACGCCCCCATGGACGGATGGCTCCTCCTCCCCCTCTACCAGCTCCAGGGCTCCGACGGCTTCTTCATGGCTGTCCCAGCCGAAGACGGCCAGGCCACGGGCCACGTGGCGGGCTCGAGGAGGGGCGGGGACGTGGTGGTGGCCCCGTCCCCCGGGGTCCGCCCCGCCGGGACGTCTCCCTCCGGGCCTCCTGCCGCGGCGTCTCCTCCCCCGGCCCCTCCAGCCCCGGCGCCTCCTCTGCCCCGGCGTCGCGCGGTTTCGAACGAGACGCCGGACGCGTAGCTTGGTCCCCCTTCGGAGGTGAGCCTGCCGTCAGCTGCACCGGCCCACCCACGGCGCATACGCAGACAAGGCGAAGACCCGGCCATGGAGACCCTCCGGCCTACGGATTGTCGGATTCTGATGGTGGACGACGAGCAGCCCAACGTGGATGCCGTCCTCCGGATCCTCCGCCGCGCCGGCTTCCACCAGGTGGAGGGAACCACGGATCCCCGCACCGTCATGGAGCGGATGGCTCTCCGTCCCCCGGACCTCCTCCTCCTGGACCTCCGGATGCCCCACATGGACGGGTTCGACATCCTGGACCGGGTCCGGTCCACCATTTCCCCGGACCAGTACTTCCCGGTCCTGGTCCTCACCGGCGACCTCTCCCGGGAGGTCCGGGAACGGGCCCTCTCTGCCGGGGCCCGGGACTTCCTCACCAAGCCCTTCGACATCACGGAGGTCCTCCTCCGGATCCGGAACCTCCTGGAGACCCGGATCCTCTACCTCCAGCTCCGGGACTACAACCAGACGCTGGAGGAGCGGGTCGCCGCCCGGACCCGGGAGCTGGCCGACGCCCAGATCGAGATCCTGACCCGGCTGGCACGGGCGGCGGAGTACCGGGATGACATCACGGGGCACCACGCCGATCGGGTGGGGGCGCTTTCGGCCCTCCTGGCCCGGGAGATGGACCGGTCCCCCGATGAGGTCCGCCTCCTCCGCTGGGCCGCCACCCTCCACGACGTGGGTAAGATCGGGATCCCCGACGCCATCCTCCAGAAGCCGGGACCCCTGACTGAGGCCGAGTACAACCTCATGAAGGCCCACATCCGCATCGGGGACCGGATCCTGGGGGGGAGCGGGTTCCCCCTCCTGCGCATGGCGGCAGAGATCGCCCTCCACCACCACGAGAAGTGGGACGGGAGCGGGTACCAGGGGCTGGCCGGGGAGGAGATCCCCCTGGTGGGACGCATCGTGGCCGTGGCGGACGTCTACGACTCCCTCACCCACAAGCGACCCTACAAGGGCGCCTCCTCCCACCGGGAGGCGGTGGACGAGATCGGGAGGTGCCGGGGGGCCCACTTCGACCCTGCCGTGGTGGACGCCTTCGACCGGCTGGAGGCCGCAGGGGCCCTCCGGGAGGTGGGTGCCATGGTGGAGGAGGGCCGGGAGCCCGGGGCCGATGGGCTCCCCCTCTCCTCCCTCAGTTGGCCCGGACCGTCCGACCCTCGGCCCACGAACGGAGACGCTGGATCCGCTCCCGCGCCGTGACGGCCAGCGGGCGGGTCTGCTTCACCTCGGCCAGGAGGGACTCGGTGCTCACCTTCGTCCGGTCCGCGAAGGCCGCGTAGAGGGCCGACACCACCACCTGCTCCAGCTCGGCGCCGGAGAAGTCCCGGGCCTCCCGGGCCACGGCGGCGGCATCGATGCCGGCTGGGTCCTGCTTCCGGTTCCGGAGGTGGATCCGGACAATCTCGGCCCGGCTGTCCTCGTCGGGGAGGTCCACGAAGAAGAGCTCGTCGAAGCGTCCCTTCCGCATGAGCTCCGCCGGGAGCTGGTCCACGTCGTTGGCGGTGGCCAGGAGGAAGACCTGGGATCGGTGCTCCTGCATCCAGGATAGGAAGGTGCCCAGGACCCGCCGGGAGACCCCCCCGTCGTTGGAGCCCCCCGCCGAGGCGAAGGCCTTCTCCAGCTCGTCGATCCAGAGGATCACGGGCGCCATCTCCTCGGCCAGGTCCAGGGCCCGACGGAGGTTCCGCTCCGTCTCGCCGATGTAGCGGTTGAAGAGGCCGCCGGGGTCCATGCGGAGGAGGGGGATCTGCCACTCGGTGGCCACGGCTCTGGCGCACAGGCTCTTCCCGCAGCCCGGCACCCCGGCCAGGAGGATGCCCCGGGGGAACTCCAGCCCGTACTCCCGGGCGCCCTCCGGGTCGCGGATCAGGGCCGTCCGGCGGGAGAGCCAGTGCTTGAGGCCCGCCAGGTCGGCGATCTCCGCGAAGCTCTCCTCCACCGGGGTGTACTCCAGGAGCCCGTCCTCCTCGATGACCCGGCGCTTGGCATCGGCCACGTGGCGGAGGTCCTCAGGGCCCAGCCTCCCGTCCTCCAGGAGGGCCCGGGTCAGGATCTTCTCCGACTCCATGAGGGTGAGCCCCGAGAGCTGGTCCAGGAGCTGGTCCATCTCCCGGCGGGCCAGCTCCACCGTGACCTTCTTCCGCTCGCCCACGTCCCGGAGGATGTGGGCCAGGAGCTGCCGCAGCTCGTCCCGGGTGGGGGAGGGGAGCCGCACCGTCGTGGCCCTGAGGGAGAGGGCCGGCGAGAGCTCGGGGCGGGCCCCGGCGCCCACGATGGCGCCTCCCACCTCCTGGAGCCGGTCCAGCGCCTCCACGAACTTGGCCTGGACGAGCTGGGACCCCGGCAGGAGGGTGTCCAGCCCCTTCATGAGGTAGAGGGCCGGCTGGTCGGAGGCGGCCATGTGGCGGAGGGCCTTCTCGGGCTCCTCCGTCTTGTAGATGGAGCCGTCCCGGTCCACCCGGGTCAGTCCCCGGGCCCGCGACCAGCGAAAGAGGGGGAGCCCCATCCGGTCCGCCAGGTGCCGGAGGAGGGAGTGGACCCGGGGCCGGTCCAGGCTGTCGATGAAGAGGAGGGGGTGACCGGAGCGGATGAGGAGCTCGGCGTCCCGCAGGGGATCGGTGAGGGCCATGGGCTCGCTGGGGGTCGAGGTGGGTCGGGGTCAGGAGGGGGGTTCGAAGGCCGGGCGGAAGCGTCGGGCCGCCTCCTCCACCGGGGCGTCGAAGTGGACGTCCACCTGGGGGAAGGCGATCTCGATCCCGTCTTCCCTGAGGGCCCACCAGATGGACTCCCGGAGGGCCGAGGCCAGCCGGGGTCCCCGCCAGGCGTCGTTGCACCAGACGGACACCTGCCAGTCCACGGTTGAGTCCCCGAAGTCGGTGAGGAGCACCACCGGCTCCCGGTCCTCCATCCGGCCCTCCACGATGAGGGCGGCCCTCATGAGGGTGGCCCTCACCTGCTTCATGTCGGACTCGTAGGAGACCCCCACATTGGCCCGGATCCTGAATTCGGTGTCGTCCAGGGTGTAGTTCGTCACGGTGGACTGCACCAGGGTGGCATTGGGGATGATGATCTCCTCCTCGTCGCGGGTCCGGGCAATGGTGGTGCGGATCCCCATCTTGAGGACCCGGACCACCCGCCCCTCCACCTCCACGATGTCGCCGGGCTTGATGGCCCGCTCCACCAGGAGGATGAGCCCCCCCACGAAGTTCTGCGCGATGTTCTGCATCGCGAAACCGATCCCCACCGCGAAGATGGCACCGGCGGCGAAGAGGGCATTCAGGTTGATGCCGATCTGGGTGATGGCGATGGAGAGGCCGATGGCCATCACCAGGTAGTGGAGGAGGCGCTTCGTCACCGCCATGGTGCCCAGGTCCTCCACCCCCCGGGCCCGGAACGTCCGCTCCAGCGCACGCTGCAGGACGTTGGACGCCCACCAGGTCAGGACGACCAGGAGCCCCACCACCACGATGGTGAAGGGGGTGATCGGGGTGTCGCCGCCGATGGTGAAGAGCTCGAAGTTCAGCACCGTGTGGAGGAGGGCGGCGATCTCGCCCAGCCCGATGGAGTCCATGAACTCCATGATCCGGTCCGCTGCCCGGTCCGCCATGCTGGAATCGCCCCGGTCCGGGACCGAGATCAGGGACTCGGCGTCGTCGCCCTCCAGGGTGTCGGCGTCGATGTCGCCCTCGGCCAGTGCCTCCCGGAGGGAGTCCACCTGCCGGGCCAGCTCCTCCAGCGACACCTCCTGCGCCTGCCTCATCCGAGACGCCCCGCCTCGACCCGGTCCAGGGCCTCGGAGACCCGGTCCAGCCCCTCTTCCAGGAGCCCCTTCGGCACACCGAACCCGATACGGAGGGCGCCCTCCAGCCCGAACTGCTCACCGGGGACCACCAGGACGTCCAGGCGGGCCCGCAGGTGCTCGGCCAGGACCGCGGAGGGCACCTCTGCGTCGTAGCGGACCAGGGCGATGGCCCCGGCGTCGGGGAGGCCGCACCGGACCCGGCCGCCCTCCGCCTCGGCCCACTCCGCCACGACGCTCCGGTTCGCTTCCACGATGCGCCGGGTCCGGGCCAGGACCAGGGGCCGGACCCGGGGGTGGAGGGCGATGCAGGCCAGGGCGTCGGAGAGGGAGGCCGGGGCGATGGTGGTGTAGTCCTTCCGGGCCCAGAGGTCCTCTGCCATGTCGGGGGTGGTGGCGGCCCACCCGATACGGAGGCCCGGCAGGCCCCAGGCCTTGGAGAGGGAGTTCGTGGCCACCACCCGGTCCAGGCGGCCCAGGAGGGTGGGGGTCCGCTCCTTCCCCCCGGCCTCGGCGCCGGCGTAGACCTCGTCGGCCACGATCCAGGCGGCGTGGGTCCGGGCCAGCTCCACCAGGCCGTCCACGACCCCGGGGTCCAGGGTGGTCCCCGTGGGGTTCACGGGGTTCGTCACCAGGAGGACCCGGACCCCGGCCCGGAAGGCCTCCTCCACCTTGTCCAGGTCGGGCTGCCAGCCCCGTTCCTCGTCGAGCTTCAGTGGGTAGACCCTCCCGCCCAGGGAGGGGACCAGGCCCGGGATCTGCATGTAGGTGG
This sequence comes from Gemmatimonadales bacterium, assembly GCA_007692505.1. Taxonomy (GTDB): domain Bacteria; phylum Gemmatimonadota; class Gemmatimonadetes; order Longimicrobiales; family Gaopeijiaceae; genus REBX01. Next base: position 9,675 of record REBX01000095.1, read on the forward strand.
GGAGGAGGGGGGCCCAGCTCCGGTGCTCGTCCAGGAGGCGCCAGAGGGTGGCGAAGTTCGCCTCGGCCCCCCCGGTGGTCACCAGGATCCCTTCGGCGCTCCCGGTGGGGTAGAGCTCCGCGATGCGCTCCCGGAGCTCCAGCGTCCCGTTCGTCTGTCCGTAGCCGTGGCGGAGGTCCAGGAGGCGGTCCGCCTCGCCGTCGTCCACTACGCCGGCCTCCCGGGCCATGGCCAGGAGCTCCCGGGTGGAGAGGGGATGGACCCCGCTCTCCGAGAGGTTGATCTCCACCTCGTGCTCCCATCGCGACTGCCAGCGCTCCATGTGGAAGGGCTGGAAGCGGCGACCGGCCCGGCCCTCGGTGGGCACGGCCCGATCCGGGAGGTGGCGGGGTCCGGCAGGATCGCCGGGGACCGGCAGGGAGAGGGGGCTGTCGGGGGATGCAGTGTCGGACATGGGACAGGGGCACCCGGAAGGGTGGAGCAGGGGCCGTTGGCCGGCGGTGGGCTCCGGAATCGTACCGGCGGGGCCGGTTCACCCGCAACCGGGTCTCTCGGTATATTCAGCCGCCCCCTGCCGGGGGAATCGTCCACCCCACCTCCCCGAACCCGCGCCCACATGAGCCTGGAGCCCCCCGTCATCCCCGACGACCTCGTCCTTCCTCCCGGTGCGGGAGGCCGCATCGTCCTCCTGGTCCTGGACGGTCTGGGCGGGCTCCCGGACCCGGAGCGGGGGATGACGGCGTTGGAGGCGGCCCGCACCCCCCACATGGACGAACTGGCCGGCCGGTCGTCGCTGGGGCTCCACCACCCGGTGGGTCCCGGGGTGACCCCGGGGAGCGGGCCGGGCCACCTGGCCCTCTTCGGCTACGACCCCATCCGGTACCAGGTGGGCCGGGGCGCACTGAGCGCCCTGGGGGTGGGCTTCCCCCTCCGGGCCGGCGACGTGGCCATCCGCCTGAACCTGGCGGCCCTGGACGACGACGGGCGGATCACGGACCGGCGGGCGGGTCGCCCCACGGACGAGGAGGCCCTCCGGGTGGTGGAGCGGCTCCGGAGCGGCATCCAGCTGGGCTGGCCCGACGTGGAGTTCTTCCTGGAGGCCGAGAAGGACCACCGGGTGGTCCTGGTCTTCCGGGGGGCGGGGCTGGGCGCCCTCCTCCGGGACACGGACCCCCAGACCACCGGGGTGCCGCCCCTGGAGCCCGCCGTCCTCCCCGGCGTGGAGGACGCGGCCTCGGAACGGACGGTGACCGTCCTCTCCCGCTTCCTGGACCGGGCCCGGCAGATCCTGGCGGACGAGCCGGTAATTCGGGGGCTCCTGGCCCGTGGCTACGCCCGCTACGAGGGCTTCCCCTCGGTGAAGGACCGCTTCGGGCTCCGGGCCGCCGCCTGGGCCCGCTACCCCATGTACCGGGGGGTGGCCCGCCTGGTGGGGATGGAGGCCCCCGTGGAGCCCGCTTCCGACGAGGAGGCCCTGGCGGCCATGGAGGCGGCCGCGTCGGATTTCGACTTCCACTTCCTCCACGTGAAGGGCCCCGATGCCCGGGGCGAGGACGGGGACTTCGAGGGCCGGGTGGCCGCCATCGAGGCTGCCGACGCCTGGATCCCCCGGATCATGGCCACGGGTCCCCGGGTTCTCCTGGTGACGGGGGACCACTCCACCCCGGCCCTCATGAAGGCCCATTCCTGGCACTCGGTGCCGGTCCTCCTCCACTCCCCCTTTGCCCGGGCCGGCGCCGCCGTCTTCCACGAGACGGCCTGCCGCTCCGGCGACCTGGGGACGCTGGAGGGCCGCCACCTCATGACCCTGGCCCTGGCCCACGCCGGGCGCCTGGCCAAGTACGGCGCATGACCCCGACCCGACCCATGATCCCCATCGCCGCCGCCCGGGTGACCTCGGACCCGGTACGCCGCACCGACCCGATCCCGGAGCCTGCATGACGGACGAACCACGATTCGACGACCCCGTCCCCCTTCCCGAAGGAGAGGGGGCCCCCGACGGGACAGGGATCGGCGACGGATCGGTGGCCGGCAACGGCGAGCTCCACGTGCCCGCCGGGCTGTCGCAGGTCCGCCCCCAGGGGCCGGCCCGTCCGTCCGACGTGGTGGAGCCCCTCCTGGCCGAGGCGCTCCAGTTCGCCGAGGAGGGGGACTGGGAAGCCATGGCGGAGCACCTGAGGGGGGTGCTCCCCGACCACCCCGACGACCCGTACGTGCTCTGCTGGCTGGGGATGGCCGAGCGCGAGCTGGGGATGGGGGGCGTGGCCCACGAGCGCTTCCGCCGGGCCCTGGCCGCCGAGCCCCGGGACCCGGTCCTCCTGGCCACGGCGGGAACGGCGCTGGCCCACGTGGACGACCCGGCCGCCGAGGCAGCCCTCCGCACCGCCGCCCTCGTGGCGCCGGAGCTCCCCCAGGCCCGGTGGCAGTTCGGGGCCTGGCTCTCCCGGGAGGGGATGCTCCGGGAGGCCCTGGACGAGCTGGAGGCCGCCGCCCGCCTGGAGCCCGACGACCCGGTCATCCTCACGGAATGGGGCGTGGCCCTGGCCCTGGACGAGCAGATGGAGAGCGCCTCGGTGGTCCTGGCCCGGGCCTCGGAGGCCGACCCGGAGGACGGGTGGGTTCTCCTCCTCCTGGGCCTGGTCCGGGTGGCCCTGGACGAGGTGGAGGAGGCGGCCCGGGTCCTGGACGAGGGCGCACGGGTCCGGCCCGACGACCTGCAGGCCCAGTGCCTGGCATCGCTGGCCCACGCGGTGGAGGGCCGGAGCGACCAGGCCCTGGAGATGCTGGAGCGGGCTCGGCTCCACGCCGTGGAGGGGCTGGACGAGGTCCTGGTCCTGGAGGTGGAGGAGCGGATCGAGCTGGGGGGAGACGCCCCCCGGCGCATGCTCCGGGAGACGCTGGGCCCCGCTGCCCTGAGGGAGCGTCTCATGGTTCGGCCCTGACCCCCGTCCCGCCCCGCCCGCCCCCGACGAAGCGGGGCGCCCCCGCAGGAAGCCCCGGCAGGGCCCGGCCTCCCTCGGGGCCCGGCGGACCCCTCCCCACCACAACCTCCTTCGCACCCTCCTCTTCCCAACTCGCACCGGAGCCCTCCGTGCTCTCCATCCCCGTCCGGACCCACCGCCTCGACAACGGCCTCACCGTCGTCCTGAGCCCCGACCCCTCCGTCCCCGTGGTGGCCGTGAACCTCTGGTACGGGGTGGGCTCGCGGAACGAGCGGGAGGGGCGAACCGGCTTTGCCCACCTCTTCGAGCACATGATGTTCCAGGGCTCGGCCCACGTGCCCCG
>REBX01000004.1 GCA_007692505.1 Gemmatimonadales bacterium
TTAAACGTTTGCGGGGCTGAGGTCTGCGGGGGGGTGGACGGGGCCGAGCTCCAGCGGACCGCATGCCCCACCGATGCCCCCGCAAACGACCTCCGGGTCGAGGCATATACACCCCCGGAGGATGTGGCCCATGCCGCGGTGCAGATCATGGACGGGGCCGGAATCGATGTGGGCGGTGTCGAATACCTCATCGACGACCGCGACGGACAGCTCTACTACTACGACGTGAACGCGCTCTCGAACTTCGTGGCCGACGGGCCGCAGGTCCTGGGATTCGACCCCTTCGAGCGCATGGTCGACTGGCTCGAGGCCGAGTGGGACGGGGTTGCGCTGGAGCGAGTCCCATGAGGTTCGGATACTGGCTTCCCATGTTCGGCGGCTGGCTCCGGAACGTGGAGGACGAGGGGATGGAGGCCTCCTGGGACTACGTGAGCAGACTCGCGCGTCGCAGCGAGGAGATCGGGTTCGACCTCACGCTCCTGGCAGAGCTGAACCTCAACGACATCAAGGGGATGGAGGCCCCCTCGCTGGATGCCTGGAGTACGGCGGCAGCGCTGGCGGCCGTGACCCGTCGGCTGGAGATCATGGTCGCGGTCCGCCCCACCTTCCACGAGCCTGCGCTCCTGGCCAAGCAGGCAGCGAACATCGACAGGATCAGCGGGGGGCGACTCTCCCTGAACGTGGTCTCGTCGTGGTGGGCCACCGAGGCCCGGAAATACGGGATTCGCTTCGACCGACACGACGAACGATACGCTCGGACGGCGGAATGGCTGCAGGTGGTGAAGGGACTGTGGACTCGCCCCGAGTTCTCATTCGACGGGGAGTATTACCAGATCGAGGATGGCCTCCTGGAGCCGAAGCCCCTTCAGCGACCTCATCCGACCCTTTACGCCGGAGGGGAGTCGCCTGCGGGGCGCTCGGTGATCTCGGAGCACTGCGATGCCTGGCTGACCCATGGAGACCCGCCGGAGGACATCGCCCCGAAGCTGGCCGACCTGAGGAGGCGCCGCCAGGACCTGGGCCTCCCTCCGCTCCGGTTCGGTGCCGCCGGGTACGTGGTGGTGCGGTCTACGGAGGCCGAGGTCCGGCGGGAGGTGGAGCGGATCACCAATGTGCGCCAGTCGGCCCGCGGCTTCGCCAACTACCAGGACTGGGTGCAGAACACGAAAATGGACCGAACGGTGAGCCTCGAGGACTACTCCGTGTCGAACCGGGGGCTGCGCAGCGGGCTGGTGGGTACACCTGAGCAGGTGGCGGACCGGATCCGGGAGCTCGAGGGCGTCGGGCTCGACCTCCTCCTCCTCCAGTTCAGCCCGCAGCACGAGGAGATGGAGCGATTTGCCGAAGAGGTCATCCCCCTGGTGCAGGAGGTGCATGCGGTATAGGGGCACAGGGTGAGCAGTCCGTCTCCTCCAGGTCAATGCAAGCGCCGGTTGAATCCTCGGGCCCCCGGGCGCGTACTGGAGGAAGCGGCAGCCGCTCCGCTCCCTTTCGTCCTCCCCACGGAATCCATCCATGCTGATGACCTCCGCCGTTTCCCGCACGCCCGGGCTGCTCCGCCTCGCCCTCCCCCTGTCTGTCCTTGCCCTCCTGGGCATTGCCGGGTGCGGCGATTCGGACAGCACCGAGGCCTCCCCGGACCTCCCCGAGGGCCAGGTCCGCGACTCTGCCGGGGTGAGCATCCTGGAGTTCCCGGCATCGGACGGGAGGATGGCCGGCCCCCAGTGGGACGTGGACGCCGACCTCCGGATCGGTGTGGAGTCCGGGGATCCGGAGCTCGAGTTCGGGCAGATCGCGGGGATCACCGTCCATCCGGACGGCCGGATCATCGTCCTCGATGCCCAGGCCTCGCGGATCCGGGTCTTCTCGCCGGAGGGCGAGCTCGTCCACGCCTTCGGCCGGGCAGGGCAGGGCCCGGGCGAGCTCTCCCTGGGGGCGGCCGGCCTCTTCATGGACAGCGAGGAGGCGCTCCTGGTCCCCGACATGATGAACCAGCGGCTCAGCCGCTTCAGCCTGGATGGCGAGTCCCTGGGATCCACCCCCCTGGACTTCACCCTGGGAATCCCACTCCTGTGGATGGCCGAGCCCGATGGGCGTGTCCTCTTCCAGCTGCGCACCCTGGACATGATGGCCATGACCACCGGGGGCGGTCCGGGAGATGTGGAGGACCTGATTCTGGCTCGGCACCCCGATGGCAGCGGCCTGGACACCCTGGCCGTCATGCCGTCCGGCGAGACGTTCGGGATGGGGAGCTCGGGCATCCCCGAGATCCGGTTCTTCGCGCCGGAGCTGGTGTGGACCGTCCTGGACGGAGGCACCCTGGTCACCTCCACCAACGACCGCTTCTCCCTGGAGTTCCGTTCGGAGGATGGTGAGCTCCGCCGGATCGTGCGCCGGCCGGGCAGCGGCCCCGAGGTCACCGAAGGCCAGAGGCGGGCGTTCCGGGACGCCATCATGGATGCCTGGAGTGAGGCCGGGGTGCCCGACGAGATGATGGGGATGATGTCGGAGGCCATCGGCTTCCACTCCCACTGGCCCACCCTGGCCGCCCTCTTCCCCGGACCGGACGGAACGGTCTGGATCCAGAGTGTCGACCCCGAGCGGGTGCTCGGCGAGGCGGACCAGCTCGACTTCACCGATCCCGCTGCCCTCACCTTCG
>REBX01000015.1 GCA_007692505.1 Gemmatimonadales bacterium
GCCCGCCGGGGCCAGTGTTTCCGCCGAGCTGAACGGCGAACGCTTCACCTCCGGGTCGGTGGTGGATCGCCCGGGCTCGTTCGTCCTGGAGGTGGATGCGGCCCGCGGCGCCCAGCGGGCCACCCAGCGGGTGGAGTTCGCAATCGAGGTCTCCGGCGACCGGGTCCTCATCGTCCGCATGTTCGACCTGGGCCCGGAGGGGCTGGGGGGCGGGGGCGACGCCATCCTCCTCTCCGACTCCTCCTCCCTGGGCATCCGCCACGGGATGGTGGACGCGGGCCCCAGGGGCCTCCCGGGCAGCTCGCCCTCCAACCCGCAGATCATCGACGAGTACGTCTCGGAGCGCCTGCAGGCCCTGGGGGTGGACACCCTGCAGTTCCTCCAGCTCACCCACGCCCACGCGGACCACTTCCGGGGGATGGCCGACATCCTCCGGGACATCCCGGTGAAGACCTTCCTCTACAACGGGCAGCCCCGGAGCTTCGCCCGCTACAACACGGTCCTGGCCGCCGCCAACGCCCACGCCGACACCGTGGTGGTCGTGGACCAGGAGATGGAAATCCTCCTGGGGGGCGACGAGGGAGGGGTGCGCACCGTCCACATCCCGGGGCTCCCGGACTACCTGGCCATGGACACGAACAACGGCCGCCTCCTGAACGAGGGCTCGCTGGGCACGTACGTCTCCTTCGACGGGGTCCGCATGTTCCTCACCGGCGATGGCGAGGTGGAGGCCAACGTGCGCTGGCGCACGAGCTTCCAGGAGTACACGGCGGACATCGACATCCTGAAGGTGGGCCACCACGGGGCGAACAACGCCATCTTCGACGATGGAAGCGGGGCCACGAACACCGCCTCCGCCTGGCTCGTCCACACGGCGCCCGCCCTCATGCTCATCCCCTCCAACGGCCGCTCCCACCCCCGGGTCCAGGCGCTGAACCGCATGCTGGAGGCCCCCTCGGCCCAGGTGTTCTGCACGAATGTCCACGGCGACCTGGAGGTCCGCATCGCCGGGGGCTGGTGGGAGGTCACCGCCCAGCGGAACCAGAACGCCGACTGCGTCCCCGGCGACGAGGCGCGCACCTGACCCCGTGGGGCAGGAAGCTTTTTCCTCGAAATCGTGTAGACTCACTTCGGTAGCCACCTCCCCGACACCCCGACCAACCCCCGCCCCGCCATGAACCAGAATCGGCCCCCCGCCTCCGTCGTCGTCCGCGCCGCAGCCGCCGCCCTCTTCGTGGCCGCCCTGGGTGCCCTCCTCCTGGCCGGCACCGGCACGGCGGACCTCTCCGCCGCCGATCGCCTCCACCTGGAGCTCCGCGACTCGGACCCCAAGGCCGATTCCACCATCGTGGAGGCCCCCTCGGAGGTCCGCCTGTTCTTCTCGGAGCCTCCCCAGATGCACGGCACGTCCGTCCGCCTCGTCACGGAGGACGAGGAGCTGGTGGAGACCACGGACGCCGTGGCCGACGAGGAGGACCCCCGCCAGGTCTTCATCACCCCCGGTGAGGATGTGACGCTGGAGGACGGGACGTACACGGTGATGTGGCGGGTCATTGCCCAGGACGGCCACGCCCAGCGTGGCGAGTTCGTGTTCCACCTCGTCCGCGACTGACCCGCACCTGGAACGGCCCCCTCCCCCGCCCTGGTGGACACCCTCCCCGACGCCCTGAGCCGCACCCTCCTCTTCGCCGTCGTCCTGGTCCTGGCCGGGTCGGTGGCGTGGCGGGCCTTCCTGTGCCCGCGCCTCAAGGTGGGCGGCCAGGCCGAGATCTCCGGCGACACCTGGGCCCGGATGGAGCGACGGAGCGGCCTGGTGGCCCTCCTGGCCGCCGTCCTCCTCCTCCCCGCACTCCTCCTTCGCCTCTGGACCCAGGTCCGGGAGTTCCGGGACCCCTTCGTCCCCTTCTCGGAGGACCTGGCCTTCATTCTCCGGGACACCTTCTGGGGCACGGCCTGGACGGGTCAGCTCGCCCTGGCCCTCCTCCTGCCGCCCCTCTTCCTCCTGGTGGTGCGAGGGGCCGGAAGCTCACCCCCGGGGAGCGGGCGTCGCCCGGCAGACCTGGCGGAGGGCGAGTCTCCCCTGGCCGAGTGGCCTGGCCCCTGGCTCGCCACAGGCGCCGGAGTGGCACTCCTGGCCCTGGGCCTCTCCCTCCAGAGCCACGCCATGTCCATGAGCCCGGCCGCCCGCCCCCTGGGGCTGACGCTGGACTGGGCGCACCAGATGGCCGCCGGCGCCTGGGTGGGGACGATCGTCATGGTCCTGGCCGCCTCCCCGGCGCCCACCGACCCCGGAGGACCTCCCCGGAGCCGACTCCTGGCCCTCCAGTTCCAGGCCTTCCGACCCCTGGCCATGGTGGCCGTGGCCCTCATGGTCTTCGCCGGCACGATCCTGGCCTCGGGGCACATGGCCGGGCCAGCCGATCTCTGGACCACGGAGTGGGGACGCACCCTCTCCGCAAAGGTGGCCGTGGCCCTGGCCGCCGTGGGGGTGGGCGCCTGGAACGCCCAGCGCGGCGTCCCGGGGCTCGTCCGCACGGGCCGGAGCGCTCCCCTCTCCCGGGCCGTGGCCCTGGAGCTGGGCCTCGCCCTCCTGGTCCTGGTCCTCACCGCCCTCCAGGTGACCCCCCCCCAACCCCCCCGGGGGCACAG
>REBX01000145.1 GCA_007692505.1 Gemmatimonadales bacterium
CGGAAGGCATCCCCCCGGGCCCGCACGTCATCGGCATCCATGGCCCGCATGCGGATCCCCCGGTAGAGGGCGCCCCCGCCGGTCTCCAGCGTCTCCTCCACCACCACGTCCTCGCCACCCCCACCACCGGAGCGGCGGAGTTCCTCCACCAGCGACTGGAGCTCCCGTCGCTCCGCCTCCAGCTCGGCCACCCGCCGGGGCAGGGACTCCCGGGAGGCCCGGAGGCTCCGGGCGAGCTCGTCCAGCTCCTCCTCGGCGGACCGCATGAGGCGGAAGGCCCGGGGTCCGGTCACGGCCTCCACCCTCCGGACACCGGCGGCGATCCCCGTCTCCCGGACGATGCGGAAGAGCCCGGCCTCGCCGGTGTGGCGCAGGTGGGTGCCCCCGCACAGCTCCAGGCTCACCCCGGGGATGTCCACGACCCTCACCCGGTCCCCGTACTTCTCCCCGAAGAGGGCCATGGCCCCCCGGGCCTCCGCCGCCTCCCGATCCACGATCTCCCACTCCACCGGGTGGTCCTCCCAGATCTGCCGGTTCACCCGGTCCTCCACCGCCTGCACCTGGTCCGGGGTCAGGGGCTCGGGGTGGCTGAAGTCGAAGCGGAGCCGCCGGGGATCCACCAGGGAGCCCCGCTGCTGGACGTGGTCCCCCAGCTCGGCCCGGAGCGCCGCGTGGAGGAGGTGGGTCGCCGTATGGTTCCGCTCCGTGTCGTGGCGGGCCTCCACGTCCACCCTCGCCTGGGCCGGAAAGGGCTCGGAGGCCTCCGGGAGAGTCCCCTCCAGGGGCCCCCTCACGGACCGGACCTCGGCCAGGCCGGGCACCGCCCGGACCTCCTCCACCTGCAGGCTCCACCCCTCTCCCTCCACCCGGCCCGAATCGGACACCTGTCCGCCGGCCTCCAGGTAGAAGGGGTGCTCCTCCAGGACCAGGGCCGCCCGCCCCTCCTCCACGGGCCGCACCCCCACCACCCGAGTGCGTCCGCCCCGTCGGTCCCACCCCGTCCAGCTCTGGACAGGCTCCGGGGTGAGGAAGGTCCAGTCCTCCAGCCGCTCGTGGTCGCCCTCCTGCGCCTCCGCCCGGTCTGCCCGGCTCCGGCTGCGCTGCTCCTCCAGGGCAGCCTCGAAGCCGTCCCGGTCCACCGTCCACCCCCGCTCCCGGGCCATGAGCTCCGTGAGGTCCAGGGGGAAGCCGAAGGTGTCGTAGAGCCGGAAGGCCTCTTCCCCGGGGATCGTCCCGCCCTCCTCCTTCCCTTCCGGCGCCAGCTCGTCGAAGCGGGCCATCCCGTCGGCGATGGTGGCCAGGAACCGCTCCTCCTCCCGGCGAGTGGTGGCCAGGAGGGTGTCCGCCTTCTCCGAAAGCTCGGGCCAGGCCGCCCCCATGGTGGCCAGGACGGCCTCCACCACGTGGACCAGGGTGGGCTCGCGGCGGTCCAGGAGCCAGGCGTGGCGCACGGCGCGCCGGAGGATCCGCCGGAGGACGTAGCCCCGCCCGTCGCTGGACGGGAAGACCCCGTCGGCCAGGAGGAAGGCCACGGCGCGGGCGTGGTCCGCCAGGACCCGGTAGCTGGTCCCCGCCTCCGACTCCGGCTCGTACGGCCGACCCACGTGTCGGGCCACCGTCTCCAGGAGGGGCCGGAAGAGGTCGGTGTGGTAGTTGGAGTCGGCGCCCTGAAGGACGGCGGCCAGCCGCTCCAGCCCCATCCCCGTGTCGATGGAGGGCTTCGGCAGGGGGTGGAGGGTCCCCTCCCCGTCCCGGTCGTACTGCATGAAGACCAGGTTCCAGAGCTCCAGGATCTCCCCGGCCTCTCCCAGGGCCTCGAAGGTCTCCCGGTCCGGGAGGTCGCGCTGCCCCTCGGGGCGGAGGTCCCAGTGGATCTCGGAGCAGGGGCCGCAGGGGCCCGTGTCCGCCATCTGCCAGAAGTTGTCCGCATCGCCCAGGCGGTGGATCCGGGCGGCCTCCAGGCCGGCCACGTCCTTCCAGAGGGCATGGGCCTCGTCATCGGTGTGGTGCACGGTGACGAAGAGGCGGGAGGGGTCGAGCCCCAGCTCCACCGTGAGGAACTCCCATGCGAAGTGGATGGCGTCCCGCTTGAAGTAGTCGCCGAAGGAGAAATTCCCCAGCATCTCGAAGAAGGTGTGGTGCCGCGCCGTCCGGCCCACTTCCTCCAGGTCGTTGTGCTTCCCGCCGGCCCGCACGCACTTCTGCGTCGTCACCGCCCGCCGGAACGAGACCTCTTCCTGCCCCAGGAAGACGTCCTTGAAGGGGACCATCCCGGCGTTGTTGAAGAGGAGCGTGGGGTCATTGGCGGGGACCAGGGACCCGCTGGGTCTGAGCTCGTGCCCTCGCAGCTGGAAGTAGTCGAGGAAACGACGTCGGATCTCGTCGGCCTGCATGGCGTGCCCGGGGGGTGGATGGGACGGGAAGACGACAGCGCGAAAACATAACCGGAAGCGGGGAACGCCCTCAACGAACGTCCCCCGCTCCCCTCATGCCCACCGGCCTGCGGCTCAGCCCTCCTCGTCCTCCTCCGCCTCTTCCTTCGCCGCCGCCGAGGGGATCTCCAGGGCCGCCCGGACCTTGGCATCGATCTCGTCGATGACGTCGGGGTTCTCCAGGAGGAACTGCCGGGAGTTCTCCTTCCCCTGGCCGAGTCGGAGCTCGCCGTAGGAGTACCAGGCTCCGGACTTGTCCACGATGTCCAGCTCGGAGCCCAGGTCCAGGAGGAGCCCGGTGTGGGAGATCCCCTCATTGTACATGATGTCGAACTCCGCCTGCTTGAAGGGCGGCGCACACTTGTTCTTGACCACCTTCACCCGGGTCCGGTTCCCCACCAGCTCCTGCCCATCCTTGATGGCCCCGATGCGGCGGATGTCCAGCCGGAGGGAGGCGTAGAACTTGAGGGCTCGGCCCCCGGAGGTGGTCTCGGGACTCCCGAACATGACCCCCACCTTCTCCCGGATCTGGTTCGTGAAGATCACGGAGGTGTGGGAGCGGTTCACCGCCCCGGTGAGCTTCCGGAGGGCCTGGCTCATGAGGCGGGCCTGCAGCCCCACATGGGAGTCCCCCATTTCGCCCTCGATCTCGGCTCGGGGCACCAGCGCCGCCACCGAGTCGATGACCACCACGTCCACGGCGTTGGAGCGGATCAGGACCTCGGCGATCTCCAGCGCCTGCTCCCCGGTGTCGGGCTGGGAGACCAGGAGGTTGTCCACGTCCACCTTGAGCTTCCGGGCGTACTCGATGTCCAGGGCGTGCTCCGCGTCGATGAACGCGGCCACCCCGCCCCGCTTCTGGGCGTTGGCAATGACGTGGAGGCACAGCGTCGTCTTCCCGGAGGACTCCGGGCCGTAGATCTCGCTGATCCGTCCGCGGGGCACGCCCCCCACCCCGATGGCGGCATCCAGGTTCACCGCACCGGTGGGGATGGCCTCGATCATCACCCGGGCTCCATCCACGCCCATGCGCATGATGGCGCCCTTCCCGTGGGCCCGCTCGATCTGGCTCAGCGCCGTGGACAGGTCCTTCTTCTTCTGGTCGCTCAACTCCACACTGGCCATGCGGGGTCTCCTCGTGGGGTTCGGGGCCCGGGCACGAGCACGGGCCGGGGCGCTGGATTCGAATCGTCTGCTTTTGCGGGGTGCGCAATCAGAACACGCACACCCGGGAGGGACGCCACGGAAGGTACGGAGCCCGAAGAGAACACGAAAGGGTGCCGCCCGGCCCGTGGCCCGTCCATCTCGCCTCGAAGGTAGAGAAAGGCCCCGGCCGGTGAAATGGCTCCGCGGGTCCCCGGCATGGGAGGAGCGGCATCTGCGCGGTTTGCCATCCCGCCAGTGGCGTCGAAGCTCCAGGGGATGGACGCAGGGGCCCGGACACCGGACATTGCAGGGTCGGATCCCCGAAGCGCCACGGGCCCAGTCGACCCGAAGCCCCAGCCCCCAGCCCCCAGCCCCCAGACTTGGCCGGAATCTCCCGCAGAAACGCCGTCATCCGCCTCGTGGTCCTGGTGGCGCTCATCACGGTGGCCATCGTCCTCCTCCGGATGAGCCCCGTGGGCGAGCACGTCTCCCGGGAGGGGATCCTGGCCCTCACCGAGCGCATCGAGGGCAACCCCTGGGCCCCCGTCCTCTTCGTGGCGGCCTTCGGCGCCAGCATGGTCCTGGGCCTTCCGGCCACCGCCTTCATCCTCTCCGGCGGCGCCGTCTTCGGGGTCCGCATGGGCATCGTCCTGAGCCTCCTGGGGGCGAACCTGGGGGCGAACCTGGTCTTCGTCGTCGCCCGCCTCCTGGGCCGCCGCGGCATCCGCAACATCGTGGGCGCCCGCATGGAGGGAACCCTGGCCGAGTTCGACGAGTTGACGGAGAAGCGGGGGTGGAAGGGCCTCTTCCTCCTCCGGGTCTTCCCCGTCATTCCCTTCAACATCGTGAACTACGGATGCGGCCTCTCCGCCCTCCGCTGGCGCCACTTCGCCCTGGTGACCCTGGTGGGCTTCGTCCCGGTGATCACCGTCTATACCCTCCTGGCCGACGCCCTCCTGGACGGGGCGCAGGGGGCGATTCGGGAGGCCGCCCTCCAGCTCGCCGTGGCCGGCTCCCTCATGGCGCTCCTGGCCTTCCTCCCCTCGAAGCTGGGGTGGTTTCAGGGCGACGCGGACCCCGAGAGTTCGCCGGAGGAATCCTCCGACGCAGACGCCCCCACCTCCGGTTCCGGGGCCTGACGCCGTGACGGCCCCGGCCGAAGGGGGACGGGGCATGCAGGGCAGCCCGGGCATCGTCATCCCCACCCTGAACGAGGCCGTGACCCTGCCCCGTCTCCTGGAGGACCTGGCCCCCCTCCGAGGCGCCGGAGCCCCCGTGGTGGTGGCGGACGGGGGCTCCACCGACGGCACCCCGTCCGTGGTCCACCGGGCCGGCGCCCTCCTGGCCGTGTCTCCCCCGGGACGGGGCGGGCAGCTCCGGGCCGGCGTCCGGGTCCTGGAGGCCCTCCCCGGAGGCCCTCCGGAGTGGCTCCTCCTCCTCCACGCCGACTCCCGCCTCCCGCCGGAGACGCTGGACGTGCTCCGTCAGACGCTGGCGGCCCCCGGACCCCACGGTGCCTTCCACTTCGCCTTCCGTCTGGACGCCCGAGGGGCCTGGTGGCGGATCCTGGAGGTGGGGCAGCGCATCCGGCAGGGGCTCACCGGGCTGGCGTACGGCGACCAGGGGCTGCTGGTCCGGCGCGACCTCCTGGCTGCCGTGGGCGGGGTCCCCTCCCTCCCCATCATGGAGGACGTGGCCCTCCTCCGGGCCCTCCGGCGCCGGACGCGGGTCCGGGCCCTTCCGGCCCCGGTGGTCACGAGCCCCCGGCGCTACCAGGCGGAGGGACCCGTGCGGGGCTGGCTCCGGAACGCGGCCCTCATGGGGCTCTTCGGCCTGGGGGTGCCCGCCGAGCGCCTGGCCCGGCGGTACCGGCCCCACGGGGCGGAGGAGGCCCGCTCCGACCCGCGTCCCGCCACCCGCCCCGGGTCGCCGCCCCCCCTACCGCGCACCCTGGTCGTCTTCGTGAAGGCGCCGGTGGCGGGCCAGGTGAAGACCCGCCTGGCCCGGACCCTGGGCGACGAGGCCGCCGCCGAGCTCTACGAGGCCCTGGGCCGAACCCTGGTCCATCGTCTGCGGACGGGTCCCTGGCTGACCGCGGTCCACCACGCGCCCCCGGAGGCGGGCCCCCACGTGGCCCGCTGGCTCGAGACCCACGACGACAGCGTCCCTCCCCTGCTCCTCCGGCCCCAGCCCGAGGGCGACCTGGGCGCCCGCATGCTCCACGCTCTGGAGACCGCCACCACGGAGGCTGGCCGGACCCACCCGGTGGTGGTGGTGGGGACAGACGCCCCCGGAGTCACCTCCCAGGTGGTGGAGGCCGCCTTCCAGGCGCTGGAGGGGCCGGACGAAGCCCGGGACTCCGGCCGAGACCCCGGCCGCGACACGAGCCGCGACTCGGGCCGCGACTCGGGCCGCCACCGGTGGGAGGCCCGTGGAGGGGGCCCCGCAGACCTGGTCCTGGCCCCGGCGCTGGACGGTGGCTATGCCCTCATCGGCCAGCGGACCCCCACCCCGGAGCTCTTCCGGGACATCCCCTGGAGTACCCCCCGGGTCCTGGATCTCACCAGGAGCCGGGCCCGGGAGGCGGGGCTCCGCGTGGTGGAGCTGCCCCCCCTCCTGGACATCGACGACGCGGAGGACCTGGCGGTGGCCCGGGCGGAGGGACTCCTGGACGACGTGTCCGGCTGAGGCGGCGACCCACCCCGCCGGGGCTCCGACATGGCTCCCCGTGGCTCCGACGTGCCCCGGCCGACGCCCCGACTTGCCCCGCCGAGGCGGCCGGAGCCAGCTTCTCACCACCATGGTCGAACTCTTCGCCGGGCCCTTCGGGCCGTTCATCATCTTCGGGCTCCGCATCGTCGACGTCACCCTGGCGACGGTGCGGATGCTCCTCACCATGCGGGACCAGCGGACCCTCGTGCCCATCATCGGGTTCTTCGAGTCGCTGATCTGGGTCGTGGCGGTGGGCACGGCCATCCAGAACCTCCACTCGGTGTGGCACGTCCTGGGCTACGCCGCCGGCTTCGGCGCCGGGAACCTGGTGGGGCTCTGGGCCGAGGGGCGCCTCGCCGTGGGGCTGGCCACGGTGCGGATCATCTCCCGCCACCGGGGCGAGGACGTGGCCGATGCCCTCCGGGACCTGGGCCACGGCGTCACCGAGTTCTCGGGGTATGGAAGGGAGGGCCGGGTGGAGGTCATCGAGACGGTGGTGAAGCGCCGCCAGATCCAGAAGGTCATGAACGAGGTGGAACGATGGGACAGCGACGCATTCATCTCCGTGGAGGAGCCCCGCACGATCCGGCGGGGCTGGATGTTCGCGCCCCGGCGGAAGTAGCCGGCGTCCGCCCCGAGCCCCGCGCCCGCCCCGGGTCCCGCATGTTCCCCGGGCTCGGCGCCCGCCCCGGGCCCCGCTGCCCTGCAGGCCTCCGCCGCGTGGGAGCCGCCCTCGTCCTCCTTTCGGCCCTCCTCCTCCCCGGATGCGACGGGGCGCAGGGGCCTGACGGGGACGCGCCCCGGGCCCAGACGGAGGCCCGCGACGCCCTCTCCTCCACGAACACCTCCTCCCCGAGCACCTCCGACGCATCCACCTCCGACGCCGCCACCCCGCCCACGCTGCAGGCGTCCGAACCCCTCCCCCCGCTGGAGGTGGCCGGCCCGCCGCCCCCGCCCGACACCCGGGGGCTGGATGCCGAGCTGGTGGAGGGCGCCTTCGATCTGGCCGCAGCCCTCCCCGACCTCCGGAGCCTCCTGGTGGCCCGCCACGGCGAGCTGGTGCGGGAGGCGTATCCCGGGGGTGCGTCGCCGGCCCGGGCCGACAACGTGAAGTCCGTCTCCAAGTCCATCCTCTCCACCCTGGTGGGGATCGCCATTTCCGAGGGACACCTGGAGGGGCTGGACGAGCCCGTCTGGACCCACTTCCGGGACGAGCTGCCCGCCGATCCCGACCCGCGGATCCGGGAAATCACGGTGGAGCACCTCCTCACCATGCAGCAGGGGATCGAGTCCACCTCGTTCGGGAACTACGGGGGCTGGGTGCAGAGCGGGGACTGGGTCCGGAACAAGCTGGCGCGTCCCTTCGTGGACGACCCCGGGGGCCGCATGGTCTACAGCACCGGGAGTTCGCACCTCCTCTCGGCGCTCCTGACCCGGGCCACCGGCGAGAGCACGCTGGCCTTTGCCCGCCGCACCCTCTTCCGGCCCATGGGCATCGACCTGCCGGCCTGGACCCGCGACCCGGCAGGGATCTACATGGGGGGCAACGAGATGGCGCTCCGACCCCGGGACATGCTGGCCTGGGGGGAGCTCCACCGGAACCAGGGGAGGCTGGGGGAGGAGGCCCTCGTGGACCCCGAGTGGATCCGGGCGGCGTGGACGCCTCGCACCGTCTCGGCCTTCAACGGTCGCGGATACGGGCTGGGATGGTGGCAGCGGAGTTCGGGCGGGCACGAGGTCGTCTTCGCCCGGGGATACGGCGGGCAGTACGTGTTCATCGTGCCGGCCCTGGAGCTGGTGGTGGTGACCACCTCCCGCCCCGACGGCCCCCGGAATCGGAACCACGACCGGGGGATCCACCAGATCCTGGACGAGTGGCTGGTGCCCGCCGCGGAGCGCGGGGCGGCGGTGGATTGAGGGTGGGTCGGCCTCCGGCCTGACCCCGCGCCCTCCGGCCTGGCGCCGCGCCCCCGCCTCGGGCTGGCCCCGCGCCCCCGCACGGGCCAAGGCGGAGCGGGCCAAGGGCGGCTCGGGCTCAGACGGGGCGGGTTCAGGGCGGCGCGGGCCGAGGAGGGTTCGGGCCCAAGGGGCGCGGGCGCGGGCTCAGACGGGCCGGGGTCAAGCGGCGCGTGCCCAGGCGGAGAGGGCTCAGGCGGGGGGCCCCTCTCCTGGCCCATGCAAAATATTATATGGTGCGCCGCCAGGGCGGCGCTCATTATATAAAATACTCATAATCCTCATGCAAAATTCCAACAGCCTCCCCGGAAGCGCGGGGCCATCGGTCTTGCCTTCCGCCCGCCCGGCCCTCCAGGGACCACGTCCAGCAGTCCTGAGCCCGCGTCAAACAGACCGCGTCCCGGGACCTCCGTGACTCTGTCGGACCAAGGAACGAGAGGGCCACGAGCCACGCGATTCCCTCCCAGCCCTTGCGAGCTGTTCGGTCCCCCGGAAACCCGACCCCGGGGAGCGCCGGTCCCTCCGGACCGGGAAGAATCCGGATCCGAAGGTCTTGGGGAGAAAATGCATCTGACTATTTCCCGAGGAGCGGGAAGAATCCAGATCCATTTACAACGTCCCTGCGGATGCATCTTGATTCCTCCCGAGCACCGGGAAAAATCCGGATCTCGCCGGATGGCTCGCCCTCGGGATTCGAGTTTTTCCCGCGGGCGGCAACGAGTCGGGACGGGACCGGCCAGGAAGTCTGCCGTCCCCCCGCGGGTGGCCTCAGCGGGCGTCGGGGGCGGGCACGCCGTCCTCCAGCCAGATCCGGCCGTCCTTCATGACGAAGCCCACCTCCTTCATGAGCTCGATGTCCTCCAGGGGGTTGCCGGGAACGGCCACCAGGTCGGCGATGCGGCCCACCTCCACCGTCCCCAGCTCGTCCTCCATCCCCAGGAGGCGGGCCGCCTCCAGGGTGGCGGAGCGGAGGGCCCGGGCCGGGCTCATACCGGCCTCCACCAGGAGGCGGAACTCGTCGGCGTTCGTGCCGTGGGGGAAAACACCGGCGTCCGTCCCGAAGGCCATGGGCACCCCGGCGGCGATGGCGGCCCGGTGGGACTCCCGGGCAATGGGGGTGATCTCCCGGGCTTTCTCGGCGGACCAGGGGGCCAGCGTCCCCGCCTCCGCCGCGTCCCAGACGTACTCGAAGGCCATCATGGTGGGCACCAGGTAGGTGCCCCGCTGGATCATCTCCTCCATGATCTCCTCGTCCAGGACGGCGCCGTGGTCGATGGAGGCCACCCCGGCCCGCACCGCGTTCCGGATCCCCTCGATGCCGTGGGCGTGGGCCATGACCCGGCGGTCCAGCATGGCGGCCACCTCCACCATGGTCTCCAGCTCGGCGGGGGTGGGCTGGGCCGGCCCGATCTCCGTGCCCGCCGAGAGCACGCCGGCTGTGGCGCACGTCTTGATGAGGTCCGCCCCGTACTTGATCTGGTGGCGGACCGCCGCCTTCACCTCGTCGGTGCCGTTGAAGACCCCGTCCTCCACCCCGGTCTCGGGGAAGAGGTCGGGGCGATACCCGGTCTGGTCGCAGTGCCCGCCGGTGATCCCCAGCCCCTTCCCTGCCGTGAGGATCCGGGGCCCCGGGAGCATCCCGGCATTGATGGCGTCCCGGAGGGCCACGTCGGCGTACTCGGAGGCGCCGGCGTTCCGCACGGTGGTGAAGCCCGCGAGAAGGGTGAGCCGGGCGTTCTTCGCCCCGATGAGGGCGGCCGTTCCGGGGAAATCCCGGAAGCGGGACTCCCCGTACCCATCGGCCGGGTCCGACGTGATGTGGGTGTGCATGTCCATGAGGCCAGGGAGGACGGTCCACCCCGAAAGGTCCACCTCGTGGGCACCGGCGGGGACCTCCACGTCGGTCCCCACGGCAGTGATCCGCCCGTCCTCCACCACGATCCGGACGTGGGTGGCCAGTTCGTCGCCGGTGCCGTCGAAGAGGGCTCCGGCGTGGAGGACCACGGGTCCGTCGGGGTCGCCGGGCCCCGGCGAGGCCGTCGCCTGGGCCGAAAGCGGCCCGGCCAGGAGTCCCGGCGCCCCCGGGAGGACGGCCAGGAGGACCACCACCAGGGCGCACGGGACGAGTGCGCCGGGGAAGGCCCTGGAACCGGCTGGGACGAGTGCCCGAGGGAAGGACCCGTGGCCCGCCGCGGGGGCAGGTGCGAGGAGGGTCCGGAGGGGCAGGATCTGGGTGGGCCAGGGCATGGACGGACTCCCGGTGTGGAAGGACCTGTTCAGTCGAAGGAACGGTTCAGTCGGGCTGGAGAATCCGGGCAGCGGCCGCACCGGCCTCCTCCACCTGCGCGTCGGAGATCTCCCGGTGGAGGACGGCCCGGATCCGGGTGGCGCCGAAGGGCACCATCCCCACCCCTTCCCGGGCCAGCGCCTCCAGGAGGTGGCCGGGTGCCCGGGCCGTTCCGGAGACGTCCACCATGACCACATTGGTCTCGGGGGGCACCACCCGGAGGCCGGGGAGGGCGCTCAGGGCATGGGCCAGGCGCCGGGCCCGGGCGTGGTCCTCGTGCATTCGGGGGAGCTGGTGCTCCAGGGCGTGGAGCCCCGCAGCCGCCAGGAGGCCTGCCTGCCGCATCTGGCCGCCCAGGCGGCGCCGGATCCGCCAGGCTCGCTCCACCACGGGGGCGGGGCCGGCCAGCATGGAGCCCACCGGCGCACCCAGCCCCTTGGAGAGGCAGGTCATCACGGTGTCAGCCGGGGCGGCCACCCGGTCCGGGGTGAGGTGGAGGGCAGCCGCGGCGTTCCAGAGGCGGGCTCCGTCCAGGTGCACGGAGAGCCCCGCCTCCCGGGCCACCTCGGCCACCTGGACCATCTCCTCCGGGTCGTGCACCCGCCCCCCCGAGTCCAGGTGGGTGTTCTCCAGGGCCAGGATGGAGACTCGGGGGTGGTAGGGCGATGGGGGCCGGAGGGCCGCCCGGAGCTCGTCTGGTGTCATGAGCCCGGTGGCCGTGGGCACGCCCCTCAGGCTCATCCCCCCATGGGCGGCCACGGACCCCTCTTCATAGTGGACGAGGTGGGCCCGGGCCTCGGCCAGGACCTCGGTCCCGGCCTCCCCCTGGGCCAGGATCCCGGCCTGGTTCGCCATGATCCCCGAGGGAAAGTAGAGGGCCCGCTCCTTCCCCAGGAGGTCGGCCACACGCTCCTCCAGGCGGCGGACGGTGGGGTCCTCGCCAAAGCAGTCGTCCCCGGTCTCCGCGGCCAGGATGGCCTCGAGCATCTCCGGGGTGGGACGGGTGACCGTGTCGGAGCGGAGGTCGATCACGCCGACGGACCCTCTCCCTGGCGACCTCCGTCCCGGATCTGGTCTGCATCGGGGAGCTCCGCCAGGCGGGACTCCACCCGGCCCAGGCGACGGACGATGGCCACCACCCAGCCCCCCAGGAGGAGCCAGGCGATGGCGTATGCGGCGAAGACGTGCCAGAAGTCCCGCATCCTCCGGGCCGGGGCCCCCTGGGCCAGGGCCTCGGAGAGTTCCAGGGCGGTCCCGGCCTGGGGGAGGAGCAGAAGGAGCGCTGCGGCGGCCACGGTGGCCAGGACAGTGCCCGGAAGGGATGGGACGGGCGCGTTGGGAGCGGTCATGGTGGAACGGGGGCGGAAGGGGGAGTCGAGCGGGGTGCGGCGGCGGGCGGCCCTCATCCCGAGCCTCCTGCCGATGAAGTGCCCGGGCCGGGCGAGACAGGGCCGGGAGAGGCAGGGCCGGACGGGCCGGGACCTGCAGAAGCGGGCGCGGACGGGCGCCTTCGGGCGGCGGCTTCCCGGGCCTCCACCTCCCCCTCCAGACGGGCGGTGCCGTAACGGAGGAGGAAGAGGGCGAAGAAGAGGAGGGTCCAGGCGGCCAGGGCCCAGAGGAGGGCGTTGAGCATCTGGGGGTCGAGCTGCGGTCCATCCGTGCGCGCCACCACGGGCTGGGGGTGGAGGGAGCGGAACCAGAGGACGCTCATGTGGATGAGGGGGATGTTCAGCGCACCCACGATCCCCACCACCGCGGCGAACCTCTTCCCCCGCTCCGGCGTCTCCGTGGCATTTCGCACCATGAAGTAGCCCAGGTAGATGAACCACAGGAGGAGGGTGAGGGTCAGGCGGGGTTCCCAGGTCCACCACGTGCCCCAGGCCAGCTTGCCCCAAAGGGGGCCCGAGGTGAGAACGATGGTGGTGAAGATCACCCCTCCCTCTGCCGCGGACCGGGCGGCCTGGTCCAGCTTCTCCTCGCCGAGCCACAGGTACACGGCGGAGCAGAGTGCCACGATGCCGAAGGCCAGGAAGGCGATCCAGGCGGCAGGCAGGTGGATGTAGAAAATCCGCTGGACGATCCCCATGGAGGCCTCGGTGGGCACCTCGAAGAAGATGAGCCAGTGGAAGTAGACGGTGAGGAGGACCCCGGGGATCCCCAGGGCCAGCGCGCCCATCCGCACGCCTCTGAGAGACAGAGACATCTATTCCTCCATGATGAATCGGAACAGCCCGACTCCGGCGGTGAGGGCCAGGAGGGCGTATGCCGACAGGATCCTGAAACTGCCACCCACCT
>REBX01000003.1 GCA_007692505.1 Gemmatimonadales bacterium
TGACGTTTTGAGGTGCCGACTGACGTCTTGGGACGCGGGCTCGGGAAGGGCAGCCGTAGGAAGGCGACCGATGTCGAAAGCGTCATCTGCGTATTCCGATGAAGTGGCCCACCCATTCCGAGGGAAGTGGCCCAGGCATTCCGGAGGAAGTGGCCCACCCATTCCGGAGCATGTGGCCCGGGCATCGGAGCGAAGCGACGCTGGCGGCGTGACTACGCCGTGGCGGTCTGGGGTGGATCGCTGTCGGGCTTGTTTCGACGCATGGACTCTCCTTTCAGTGTGATCCGGTGCGCGTGGTGGACGAGCCGGTCGAGGATGGCATCGGCCAAGGTGGCGTCCCCGACAATCTGGTGCCAGTGCTCAAGGGGGAGCTGACTGGCGACGAGGGTGGCCCTTCGGCCGGCCCGGTCTTCAAGGACCTCCAGCAGGTCGAGACGTTGCCGTTCTTCGAGGGCGGCGAGTCCGTAGTCGTCCAGGACGAGGAGGTCGGTCTTCTGGAGGCGGTCCATGAACTTGGGATAGGACCCGTCGCCGCGGGCGAGGGCGATCCCTTCGAGGAGCCAGGAGAGACGAAAGTACCGGCTGGACAGTCCCTGTCGGCAAGCCGCCTGGGCGAGTGCACACGCCAAGAAGGTCTTCCCCGTGCCGGTGGCTCCGTGGATCAAGACGACCTGATGTCTTCGGATCCAGTCGCATCCGGCGAGGCGAAGCACGACGGAGCGATCGAGCCCTCGAGCGGAGTGCAGGTGCAGGTCCTCGACGCTGGCGGGAAGCCGAAGCTTGGCCTGACGAAGAAGGCGGGTGAGGCGGCGATCCTCGCGCACGGTGGCCTCGCGTTCGACGAGAAGGGCGAGGCGGTCCTCGAAGGGGAGGCTCTGGACGTCCGGGATGCCCTGCTGCTCCTCCAGAGCAGCGGCCATGCCCGTGAGCCGGAGTTCGCGGAGGCGGGCGAGGGTGGGTTCGACAAGCATGATCAAGTCCTCAGTTCCAAGAGGTGTAGTAGTCGGGCCCCCGGACGTGGTCATGGTCCTGAGGCAGCGTGAGCGTGGTCTGCGCTTCGTCGTCCAGGGGCACCTGGTCCTTGCCCGTCTTCAGGATGGACTCGACGGAGCGATAGGTGGCAGCCCCGATCTTGAGGGCCCGTCGGCAGGCGGCTTCCAGGCGTTCGGGAGAGTAGCGCTTGCCGAGGCGGAGGATCCCGAGACAGGCTCGGTAGCCCTGTTCCGGATGGGGCCGGGCCTCCATGATCCGAGCCGCAAGCGTGGCAGTGTGGGGTCCGGTGTCCTCGGCCCAGGAGACGATCCGGGATGGGGTCCACTCCCGGTACTCCCTGTGCGCCCTGGAGAGGTGGCTCGGATCCGTGGTGAAGCCTCCCTTGCGCCGGCTGCGGGGATGGGCGGCCACCCGCTTTCCATCGTGCAGAGCCTCCACGCTGGAGGCGGTCAGGCGCACGTCGACCTGGTTGCGCACCAGGCGGTGCGGCACGCTGTAGAAGTGGTTGTCCACGGCGATGTGGTAGTCGATGTTCACCCGCGCCTTCTTCCACTCGGCGTATTCATAGCGGCGCTTGGGAAGCGGCCTCAGAAGGGGCCGCTCCGAGCTCTCGA
Source organism: Gemmatimonadales bacterium (assembly GCA_007692505.1). Classification (GTDB taxonomy): domain Bacteria; phylum Gemmatimonadota; class Gemmatimonadetes; order Longimicrobiales; family Gaopeijiaceae; genus REBX01. The sequence continues at coordinate 1,608 of REBX01000003.1, forward strand.
AGAGCGAGCGGCGACTTCCTTCCAGCTTCTGGAAGGGCCGGTCGTTGAGCTCCTCGAGGAGTCGGCGGATCTCCCGGTTGAGTTCGTCCAGGCTGAAGAAAGTGTGGTTGCGGAGCCGGGCCAGGATCCATCGTTCGGCGATCAAGACCCCCGACTCGACCTTCGCCTTGTCGCGTGGTTTTGCCTTGCGCGTGGGCAATACGGCGACCCCATGGTGGGTGGCCATCTCCTGGTAGGTGGGGTTCACGTCCGGGTCATAGCGGCACGCCTTCGTCACCCCGGAGGCGAGGTTGTCGGGGACGATGAGTTCGGGTACGCCGCCCATATACTCGAACATCCGGACGTGGGAGCCGATCCAGTCCGGCAGGCTCTGGCTCCAGGTCGCTTCGGCAAAGGTGAAGTTGCTGGCTCCCAGCGTGCCAACGAAGATCTGGGCTTCGCGCACTTCCCCGGTCTCGGAGTCCACGACGGGCATGGTCTGCCCGGCGTAATCGACGAAAAGCTTCTCGCCGAACCGGTGCTCCTGGCGGAGTACGGGATCCAGCGATCCCTTCCACTCCCGGAAGAGCTCGCAGAACCGCGAGTACTGGAACCCCTTCGGGTGCTCCTCCTTGTACTCGAGCCACAGGAGCTGGAGGGTCACGCCTGGGCGCCGGAGCTCCTTATGGATGTAGGACCAATCCGGCTGTGCGCGCTGGTGGCGCCCCACGGGTGCAGGGGGCGGAAAGAGTCGCTCCTCCAGCGCGCTCTCCGTCAGTTCCTCCGGAAGGGGCCAACTCAGTCCCGCCTCTTCCGCCCTCCGGCGGTACCGGCGGACCGTGGTGCGAGGGATCTTGAGGCTTCGGGCGATCGCCCGATTGGAGAGCCCCCGGGCTCTCAGTCGAAGGACTTCCTTGATCTTGCGCATGGACAACCTCTTCGCCGCCATCCACCCCCCTCTCTTTTGAGAAACAGAAGGGGTGCAAATGACAGCCTGAAGGGACGGTTATCCAGCGTCAGCTCTCACTCCATGCCCGGGGTGGCCACTTC
>REBX01000287.1 GCA_007692505.1 Gemmatimonadales bacterium
ATCGGGGGATGGCGCAGCGTCCACCCCGGCAGGGTCCACCGAGTGGATCTCCAGGGAGGGCGACATGGAGGGGTCTGAAGCCGAATCGGTCACGGGCCACCTGGGAGAGTGCGAGGCCGGGAGTGGAGGACGCGTCCCATCGCAGTGCGCAATCGGTGCACGCATGGGACGGCGCACCCTCGAAATCAGGCATTTGCCTCCTCGACACTAAGGGGGCAGCTTCCCAGCCACAAACTCCCCCTTCACCCCGTGCCATGACCGACCCATCCGAACCAGGTGAAACAGAGGGCCTTCCCCCTTCCCCTGGCCCTTCGCCAACCCCCTCGGCGCCACTCCCCGGCAGCTTCCTGCCGAGAGTCCTGCGAGCAGCCCTGGCCCTTCCGGTGGTGGCGTGGGGAGCGCTGGTCCTGGTGTGGGCGGGAGGGTTTGGAGGGAGTGCACCGGGATGGCGGATGGCGCTGGCCCTCCTCTGGGCAGCCGGGGCCCTCGCCCTGGTGGTGGGCCTTCGGTCCAGGCAGCGGGCGTTCGGGGCCCTGGCCGGCTGGACGGCACCGGTCCTCATCTTCTTCCTCCTCCTCTCCCCCTCAAACGACCGGGACTGGGAGGCGCCCTCGTCGCGGACGGCCCACGCCACCATCGACGGCCGGGAGGTCACGCTGCACGACGTGCGCGACTTCCGCTACGCAGAGGACGGGAGCTGGGAGCCCGCCTGGTACGACGCCACCTACGACCTGGACGAACTTGAGCGGACCTGGTTTGTCCTTACCGAGTTTGGCGAGATGGAGGGCCTGGCCCACGTCATGTTGAGCTTCGAGTTCTCGGACGACCGCTTCGTCGTCCTCTCGGTGGAGATCCGGCGGCAGGAGGGGGAGGCCTACCATCCGGTGGGCGGGGCGTTTCGCCAGTACGAGCTCATGTACGTGGTCGCCGACGAGCGCGACGCCCTGGCCCTCCGGACCCTGGTGCACCGGGATTCCACCTGGCTGATCCCCATGAGGGCCGGCCCGGAGAAGAGCGCCGAGTTCTTCATGGACATGGTCCACCGGATGAACGACCTGCACGAGGAGCCCATGTGGTACAACACCCTCTTCAACTCGTGCTCGTCGAACCTGGCCCGGCACTACGAGAGGGTGAACGACCTGCGGCTGGGGTGGGACCGGCGCATCTTCCTGCCCGGCTTCGGCGACGAGCTCCTGGAGGAACTGGACCTCCTCCCCGAGGGCATGGACCGACAGGCCGTGCGGGCCCGCTTCCAGGTGAACGACCGGGCGCTGGCAGACGGAGGGTCCCTGGACTTCTCCCGGGCGATCCGGGAGGGGAGCCTGCCGGGGCGTTGAGGGCGGGGCGCCGTCAAGCGAACGCCAGCCCGGTGATCTCCTCAACCCCATTCACGTTCACAGACCTGTATCTTCGATCTGACTCGACAACACCGCTTCGCGGCGAACGTACATCATCACGAATAGGTTGGGGTCTGGAAGGATTTTCACAGAGCGAACCCTGATCGTTGACTGGCCCGGGGGCGACCGTCACAACCCGGGCGAGGAGCTGGCTCGTTTGCCAGACCAACGCCAGATCTGGAGTTTCCTCGCTCTTCCGGGCCACCTGGACATGACCTGAAGCAGAAGAGATCGCCTGCTGGCGGGCGGAGGGGGCATCATCCGGACTGCCGGCCCCGCACCTCAGAGCCGGGGAGTATTCCTTTTGCACTGCTGCCCCCCTGACCGCGGCAGCTGCGGGTTCGGCCGATCGAGGCCCCCCGGGGATCCCTTCGCCCGAATCAAGTCAGTTCTCGCACATCCCCGAAGTCGGTCCTGACTTTCGCGAGTTTGTGAGCGGATGCCCTGGCGGTGCCTCCCCGGGACACGGCTCTCAAACGGTTCTCGTCCTTGTGTACGGCAAGGAAAGTACGCGCTCAGCGGGAGGGAAATCCCAGGGGATCGGACTCGAGTCCGAGGAGATCTCCTTGATCAAGATCCGGTGCTGGAGTCCGGAGCTCAGGAGGCTCGTCCACTATTCCGACGAACCGAAATCGCGGAATTCTACCTGGACCGTGCTGGTGGTGCAGTCGATCTCGGCCTTCGAAGAGGCGGCCACACCACGCCGCCGAACCCCACGGAATGGGTGGCCAGATCGATACTCCGTCCCCTCACCTCAACCGTGCTCGCGGCCATCCGGCGCGCGCACCCACCCGAACCAGTACATGAGCGCCCCTCCCGACACGAACATGAGGAGGCTGTAGACGCCCGGGGGGACGGCCATCTCGGGAACGCCGAGGATCGACATGGCGATCACGATGGCGAGGGTCCCATTCTGGATCCCGCCCTCGATGGAGATGGTGAGGGATTGCCGCAGGTCCAGGGCAAGGAGCCGGGCCGCCCCGAAGGCGAGCCCCATCGTCACCAGGTTGAGGGACGCGGTGACCCCTGCGAGGGAGAGGAAGTGATCGGCGATCACCTGGCGCTGGTCGACGACGACCGCCCCCAGGACGAGGAGGAAGATGAGTGCCGACGCGCCTCGAACAACCCGTTCCAGGCGCCGGGCCACCTCCGGGAGAAAGTGCCGGATCGAGAGACCGATGGTGACGGGGATCGCGGTGATCGCCACGATCTGCAGCACG
>REBX01000091.1 GCA_007692505.1 Gemmatimonadales bacterium
CCCTTCCCCGAGCCCTTGGGGTTCTTCCAGCCCAGCCCCTGCTCGTGGACGTCGGCGCCCTCGGGCTCCGGTCCCAGGAGGCCGGCATCGCCATTCCCGTGGGTCTTCCCCACGGTGTGGCCGCCGGCGGTGAGGGCGGCGGTCTCCTCGTCGTCCATGGCCATGCGGGCGAAGGTCTCACGGACGTCGGCAGCGGTGCGGGCGGGGTCGGGCTTGCCGCCCACCCCCTCGGGGTTCACGTAGATGAGCCCCATCTGCACGGCGGCCAGCGGGTTCTCCAGCGACTCCCGGTCCTCCTCGTCGGCGTAGCGCTCCTCGTCGAGCCACTCCTTCTCGGAGCCCCAGTACACGTCCTTCTCGGGGTGCCAGATGTCCTCCCGGCCGAAGGCAAAGCCGTACGTCTCGAGCCCCATGGACTCGTAGGCAACGTTCCCGGCCAGGATGATGAGGTCGGCCCAGCTCAGCTTGTTCCCGTACTTCTTCTTGATGGGCCAGAGGAGCCTGCGGGCCTTGTCCAGGTTCCCGTTGTCGGGCCAGGAGTTCAGCGGCGCGAAGCGAAGGTTGCCGGTGCCCCCGCCCCCGCGGCCGTCGGCGATGCGGTAGGAGCCGGCAGCGTGCCAGGCCATCCGGATCATGAGGCCTCCGTAATGGCCCCAGTCGGCGGGCCACCAGTCCTGGCTGTCCGTCATGAGGTCGTGGAGATCCTTCTTCAGAGCCTCCACATCCAGCTTCTTGACCTCCTCCCGGTAGTTGAAGTCCTCGCCGAAGGGATTCGGCTTCCGGTCGTGCTGGTGGAGGATGTCGAGGTTGAGGGACCGGGGCCACCAGTCCGTCACCGAGGTCTCGGTGGTCGTGTGGGCCCCGTGCATTACGGGGCACTTTCCTGCGCTCTCGCTTGCCTTCTCTGCCATGGTATGCGTCGTGTCCGTTCGGTTGGGGGTTCCAGGGAGGGGGCCGGACTCCGGCACCCGTCTGCCCTGCAGGCGTCGACTCGAAAGATGACCCCGGCGGAGGATGGATCCAACCCCGAATCCGTGAGGCGCGGGGAAGCCGGTAGGGGGGTAGGTCTACCCGTACAGGTGGCCCGACCCGCTGTTCCGCCTGGCGGGGTTTCCCCGGCCTGCTTCAGGGGAGGCGGGTGATGCCAATGACGACCTGTTCGCCTCCCGAAAGGTCTCCCCCGTCGGGCCGGCGGAGGTTCAGGAGGAGGTAGGTCCCGTCGGTGTTCTCCAGCCTGCCGGTGAGGACGGCGGAGCGAGTGGGGCTCCAGTCCAGGTCGGCAGAGGCGAAGGGCTCCTGGAAGGATGACACCGGCCAGGTGTCCAGGGCACTCTGCGAGGCAGCGATGGCGTGGAAGTCGTAGCTTCGGAAGTCTCCCCCGTGTCCGGCCTCGCCCCCGGTGGCCATGGCCGCCAGGAAGCCCGGCAGCGTCTCCTCCAGCTGGACGTTCAGTGCGGACTCGATGGCCCCGTGGTTCCGCTCCTGGGTGTTCAGGTAGCGGAAGAAGTCTGCCTCGGAGGCAAAGTGGTCGCCGGCCAGGACGTCGGCCAGGTAGCGGTGGTAGAGCCAGGAGCCCCCGTAGTAACCCCAACGGTTTTCGGCGGAGGGCCCGAAGAGGGGGTTGTCGGGCTGGTCGCCCAGCCACCGGTTGGACCGGACCAGGACGTTCCAGATCCCCAGGGTCTCGTCCTGTCCGTCCCACCATTCTGCCCCGACGCGCTCCCCCGGGGCGAGGCCCCGCGCGGCCCTGCTTGCCTGCTCCCGGGCGATCTCCGCCGTGCCCTCCTCCACCCAGGTCTGGTTGAAGCCTCGTCCTCCGTACACGGCCCAGCCGTGGCTGGAGATGTGCTTCACCTCGTGGACCAGGACGTGGGCCGAGAGGGAGCGCATGTAGGTGATCTCGGCCTGGTTGCTCCCATTGCAGAAGCCCAGGGGCGAACCGACCTGCCGGGTGTCCGGATGGGGGTATCGGTCGCACCCGCTGACGTAGCCGGCAACGCCCTCCGGGAAGTACGCCTCCCGGACCCAGAGGACCACCAGGCGCCCCGTCCCGTCGATGTCGTCCGCCGCCACCGTGATGGGGTTCCCGTCGTCGTCGGTGAACACGTTGTCGATGGAGCCCGTGGGCCCCAGCCCGCCGAAGGATGCCTCGATGACGTCGTGGCCCCAGCTGTCGTAGTAATCCAGCATGAACTGGATCTCGGCGGCCGCGAGGTTGTCCTGGCCCAGGGACCCTTCGTCCTGGTAGAAGAGGACGTGATCGCCCGCTCCCTGGAGGACGGCCTCGATTTCGTGGACCTGTCCTTCGTGGCGGACGTGGAAGGTCCGCTCCGCAGGGGGCGACGGCAGGGGGCCGTCCCGGAGGACCGGGGGAGCGAGCTGAATTTCATTCCTGAGCGGTTCCAGGTCCCGGAGCTCCTCTTCCCGGAGCTGCGCATGGAACGCCTCCGTGTTCGGGAACTCGGGCCCGTCCGCATGTCCCTCGGCCATGATCCCGTCAGGTCGTGCGGGGAATGCAGCCCGGGAGGGGCGATCTGCCAGGAGCGTGGGCGCGGCGGCCGGAGCATCGAACTGGCCCGGTGTGCCGGCACGGAGCTCGAGGCGGAAGCCTCCGCTCATGGTGGGCAGCGTCGCCGAGCCCAGCCCGGAGCGGGGCATGATCCCCACGCTGTAGGCCTGACCGGCCTCGTCGGGAAGGAGGATTCCGCAGGACGAGGGAGCCGCCAACCATGTGGTCTCGTCTACGGCCAGCGAGATGACCCCGGGGCATGCCTCCAGCTCCAGGGTCACCTCGTCGCTCCCTCCGCCGGGCAGCTCGGCCCGGATCGTGGTGGAGAACGTTCCCGTTTCCGTCGGGGTCCCCGAAAGGAGCCCGGAGGAGTCCAGGTCCACGCCGTCGGGAAGCTGCCCACCGGTGAGGGACCACGTTACGGGCAGACCTCCCGGCTCCGTGTCCGCCTGGAGGGCCTCGCTCACCTCGAACCCCTGGAAGGCCTGCTCCAGCGAGGTGGTGAGGATCTGGACGCTCCCCGTCTCTTCGTCGTCCTCCTCCTCCACGAAGACGACGCCCACGGAGCGGGCCTGGTCCAGGGTGAGCTGGCAGGAGGAAGAGGTGCCGGTGCTGGAGCAGGCGCCGGCCCAGCTGTCGATCTCCCAGCCGTCGTCCGGGGTGGCGGTGAGGGAAACGGAGGTGCCGTCTGCGAAGTCGGCGGAGGCGGAGTCGCCATCGCCGGAGAGGTTGATGCCGGCGGGCAAGGAGGCCAGCGACCCTTCGCCGGTGACGGAGGCGGAGAGCGCAAACTCCTCGTCCTCCTCTTCCTCCTCCTCCTCCACGAAGACCACGCCTGCGGAGCGGGCCTGGTCCAGGGTGAGCTGACAGGAGGACGAGGTGTCGGCGCTGGAGCAATCGCCGGACCAGCTGTCGATCTCCCAGCCGTCGTCCGGGGTGGCGGTGAGGGAAACGGAGGTGCCGTCTGCGAAGTCGGCGGAGGCGGAGTCGCCATCGCCGGAGAGGTTGATGCCGGCGGGCAAGGAGGCCAGCGACCCTTCGCCGGTGACGGAGGCGGAGAGCGCAAACTCCTCGTCCTCCTCGGCAGGTGGCTCTTCCGGTGCTGAGGGGCTCGCGTCGTCGCTGTCGCAACTCGCCAGGAGGAGGGCGGCAAGGAGTGCGAAGAGGAGCAGAGGGAGGAGACGCAGGCGGGTCGCGTACGCCGGATGGGGTGCCTTCATGAAGCGTCCCTCGTCGAGCCGGAAGGAAGTGGTCAATGCGGCAACGTACGGGCTCGGGGGGCCTGCATCCAATTCGGGCCATCGGCGGCGATGGGTTTCGGGGCACTGAATCCGATCCTCGCCCGCCCGTGCCCGGCAACGATGGGCCCGAGTTGACAGGTTTTTAGTTTCGCCTAAACTTGAAATCAGTCAGTACGAAAAATCCCCCGTCCTCCCTTGAATACCACGTTTTCCCGCCCGGTCCGCCGCCATGCTCGTCGCACTCCTCGCCAGCCTCCTTTCGTTCTCCCCTGCTCCGCTCCTGCCTTCGGCCGGGGCGATCGCACAGGGGGCAGCCGATCTCGAGCTTCACCTGGAGGATGCCCGAACCGGGCAGCCGGTCTCCGGGGCCATCGTCCGGTTGAGGGAGCAGGACCGCTCGGCGATTTCCGACGAGGCCGGGCGGGTCCGCATGACCGACCTGGAGACGGGCACCCTGAGGGTGACGGTTGAGGCTGCAGGCTACACCACCCTCGAGACGTCGCTGGGGCTGGGGGCAGAGGGGCTCCGGCAGACCCTGCGCCTGGAACCGAGACCGGTGGAACTGGAGGCGGTGCGGGCCACCGGGACCCCGCTCCGGGGGAGCCGTCCCTACCAGCCAGGGCAGGCGCTGGACCGGGAGGAGCTGGTGCGCCGGGCCTCCACCTCCCTGGGGGAGATGCTCGATGGCGAGCCCGGCGTGGCCATGCGCTCCTTTGGTCCGGTGACCGGGCGCCCGGTCATCCGGGGGCTGGATGGCGACCGGGTGGCTGTCCTCGAAAACGGACGGCGCATGGGCGACATGTCGGAGACGGCGCCGGACCACGCCGTCACCATGGATCCGCTGGGGACGGCACGAGTGGAGGTGGTCCGCGGTCCCGCCTCCCTCCTCTACGGCTCCAGCGCCCTGGGCGGTGTGGTCAACCTCCTCCTGGACGACCTCCCCCGGAGCTGGGCTCAAGGATCTCGGGCAGGCGTGGCGATCCAGGGCGCTACGGCGAACCGGCAGGAGGCGGTGAGCGCGTCGGGGATCCACGGGGACGCCCGATGGGCCCTCACGGCCCGCGGGGCGCTTCGAACCAGCGACGACGTGCGCACGCCGGGCACCGACTCCGGGGTCCTGGAGGAGACCTGGAACCGGACCCGCAGCGCCGGAGTGGGCGGGGTCGTCCGGAGCGAGTCGCTGGTGGGCGGCCTGGCCGTCGACCTGGACCTGCGGTCCTTCGGCATCCCCGAGGAGCTGGACGACCCCGACGAGCGGGTGGAGCTCCGCACGAGCCGGCAGCGGGTCACCGGTGAGCTGGACTGGGAGCCCCGGCGGGCCTTCGACGTGGTGGAGTTCCGGGCATCGGCCATTCGCTTCGACCAGCAGGAGGTGGAGATCGACGGCCTCCTGGGCCCGGTGCAGGAGGAAGAGGTGGAGCACGACTTCCACCGTCGCACCCTGGACATGGCCGTGACGGCCATCCACGGGCCCCTGGGCCCCATCTCTGCCGGGGCGCTTGGGCTCTCGTTCCTGGGCCAGTCCCTCGAGGTGTCGGGCGAGGACGAGTTCCACCCCGACGGCACCCTGGATGCGCTGGGGCTCTTCTCCTTCCAGGAGCTGCCCCTGGGGGACGGGGTGAGTGTCCAGTTCGGGATCCGGGGAGAGGTGTCCCGCACCCGTGCCCGTCCCAACGTCTTCTTCCCCGACCTTCGGGACTCGCGGACGGAAGGCACCTTGTCCGCATCGCTGGGGGCGCGGGTGGAGGTCGGTCCCCGCCTGGAGCTGGGAGCACAGCTGGCCCGTGCCCACCGGGCCCCCCGCCTGGAGGAGCTCTGGTCCGACGGTCCCCACCTGGGCGCGGCTCGCTACGAAGTGGGCACTCCTGGTCTCCGGAACGAGATCGGCCACGGGGCCGACCTCTTCGCCCTCCTGGGGGGGGACCGCCTCCGGGGAGAGCTCGCCCTCTTCGCGAACCGCATCGACGACTTCGTGGTGGCCTCGCCCACCGGCGAGACCGATGCGGAGTCGGGCCTGCCCGTGGTGGTGTGGGAGGCCACCCCGGCCCTCCTTCGAGGCGGAGAGGCCCGGCTGGAGCTGGAGCCCGTGCCGGGCCTCGTCCTCCAGGTGACCGGCGACATGGTGCGGGGGGACCGCCGGGGCTCCGAGGGCGGCCCCCTTCCCTACATGCCCCCGAACCGGCTCGGCGCAGCGCTCCGCTACGATGCAGGCTCCGTCCGGGTGGGGGTCCGGGGGCGATTGGCCGCACCCCAGGACCGGGTCCACCGGGAAGATCCCACCGACGGGTACGCCCTCCTGGACCTGGAGCTGGGCTTCAGGCCTTCGGAGGGCCAGCTCCTCTCCCTTCGACTGGACAACGCACTGGACCGGGTCTATCGGGACCACCTCTCCCGGGTGGAGGACCGGCGGTTCCCCATGCCGGGCCGGAACCTCTCCATGATCTGGCGCTGGACCCCCGGGGCCTGAGCTCGCTCCAGCCCGGGCGGACGGGGCAACGCGGCCAGAGTGGATGCAGCGGCGGTCGAATGCCACGGGACTTTGGTGACACTACACTTTAACTTCCCGGTCGGAGTCGGTACCGCCGGACGTGCAGCCCTCCACTCCGGTCCCCTCGAAACGCCAGTGCAGCCAGACCATGAGCCCCACGAGCCCTCGGCGCCGCGACGCCCTCCCCCTCCCCCTTCCTGTCGCGCTTTTCCTTGTCCTGGGGCTGGCCCTCCTGTGGGCGCAGCCCGCCCATGCCCAGACGGGGATCGGCGCCTCGGGGGTGTTCACCGAAAAGGAGGCACTGGGCCCCGACGGGGTGGTGCCCGTTTCGCTGGAGGAGTTTGCCCACCGGCGGGCCCGCCTGGCGGAAGCGGTGGGGGACGGAGTGGTGCTGGGGATGGGCACGGTGGCGCCTCCCCACGACTACATCCCCTTCTTCCAGAACGCCTCCTTCCGGTATCTGACCGGGGTCACGGAGCCCGATGCGGCCCTCCTCATGGAGGTGGCCGGGGGTGAGGTCGTCTCGGAGGTCCTCCTGGTGAACCCGCGGGACCCGGAGACGGAGACGTGGGAAGGGTACCGGATGGGGCCCCTGGGCACCCGGGAGGCCGCAGGGCTGGACGGGCGCTCGGTGGGCGAGCTGGCCCCGGCCCTGGCCGAGGCGCTGGAGCGGACAGGGGCGGACCAGGTCCTGGTGGTGGGCCCCTATGCGCCGGGCGGCACCGTGCGAAACGACGTGACCCAGCGGGTGGACGCCCTCCTGAAGGGGCACCCCGGGGTGGAGGCCCGGAACGCGTCGGCCCTCACCGACCGCCTCCGGGAGATCAAGTCCGACGCCGAGATGGACCTCCTCCGCATGGCCACGGCCATCACCTCGGCGGCCCACCTGGAGGTCATGAGCCTGGTGCGCCCCGGGCTGAACGAGTTCGAGGTGCAAGCCCTCCTGGAGCACACCTTCCGCCGGTACGGGGCCGAGCGCCCGGCCTTTGCCAGCATCGTGGGTTCGGGCCCCAACTCCACCATCCTCCACTACAACACGAACGACCGCCACATGGAGGACGGCGAGGTCCTCCTGGTGGACATCGGGGCGAGCTACGGGGGGTACGCCGCCGACATCACCCGGACGATCCCCGTGAACGGCCGGTTCTCTCCGGAACAGCGCGAGATCTACCAGCTGGTGCTTGATGCGCAGCGGGCTGCAGAGGAGATGGCCGGCCCCGGGGTGCCCGTGGCCCGACTGAACGCCGAGGCGGCCCGGGTGCTGGAGGAGGGGCTGGTGGCGCTGGGGCTGGTGGAGGAGATGGGGGCCACGTACGAGGACGCGGCGGGGCGCTCCCGCTCCCAGCTCACCCTGTTCTACATGCACGGCCTGGGGCACGGCATCGGGCTCGACGTCCACGACCCCTGGCCCACCGTGCTGGAGCCAGGGACGGCCTTCACCATCGAGCCAGGGATCTACGTGCGCCCGAACCTCTTTTCGGAGGTCCTGCCCGACACCCCGCGGAACCGGGAGCTGGGGGAGGCCATCGGTGAGGCGTTCCAGCGGTACGTGAACATCGGGGTCCGCATCGAGGACGACTACCTCGTCACGGAGGACGGGCTGGAGTGGCTCTCCCCGGTGCCCCGGGAGATCGAGGAGATCGAGGCCTTCATGGCCGGGGACCGGAGCGTCCCCCTGCCCCGCCGCGACGACTGGGTGGAGTGGTACCGGGCCGGGGTCGGGTCAGCTCACGAGTCAGTGCAAGGGTCAGTTCATGGTGGGGTCGAAGGGCACCCGGGCCATTGAGGCCCACTCTGGCCCCCTTCGCTCCAGCACCTGCGACCAGAGGAGCTCGGGGGTGTCGGTGAAGACGTCCTCCGCCCGCGCGTCGTCCAGGATCCAGGCGCCGGCCTCCACCTCGCTGTCCAGCTGCCCCGGGCCCCACCCGGCGTGGCCCGCGTAGACCCGGGCCCTCAGGAGCCGGGTCCGGAGGTCCTCGGAGACCTCCCCCACCATGAAGCCGATGGACCCGAACACGGGGACGTCCAGGACGTCGGGCGTGTCGGCTTCCACCAGGAGGACGGGCTCCTCCGGTGCCACGGGGCCGCCCTCGAAAAGGGGGCTCCCCGGGTCCACCACCCCGGCCAGGGGGGGGACGGCCTCCGCCACTGTGGGGTCCAGGGGCCGGTTCAGGACCACCCCCACCGCACCCCGGTCGTCATGCTCCCCCACCAGGACCACGGTGTGCCGGAACTCCAGCTCCCGAAGGGCGGCGTGGGAGACCAGGAGTCGCCCCCGCAGGCTTCTGCCGAGTCCGCTCCCGCTCCCATCCCCTGCCCCGCTGCCCCGCAGGCCCCCCTCCGGCCCCGTCATGCTCCCCCCGGCAGCCCGACCCAGGTGTAGGACCGCCCCCAGCTGGACCTTGCCAGCTCGGTGACCCGGGTCACTTCCTCGGCGGGCACGGCCTCCAGGGGCCCCACGTCGGCGGGGTTGTAGTGGAAGGCGTAGAGGCGGGCGGCAAACTGGTGGAAGGGGAGCGACGACTCGCCGGGCCGCTCCCCGTTCCCGGCCACGGTGGGCCGGATGTCGGCGTGCCAGCGCTGGCGGCCCTCCCCGTTGGGATTGTAGAGGAACACCCTCATCTGCCCCTTCACCTTCCGAACCCGGAGGACGGACACGGCGTGGAAGCCGATGAGGTCTCCGGACACCGAGGTGAGGAAGATCCCCACGGGGTTCGGATAGGCCAGGTCGTGGCCCCCGTTCCACTCCGGGTGATGGGTGGCGAAGAACTGCCGGACGAACCCGTCGAAGTCGGGGATCGTGTTTGTGGCGTAGTCGTACGCCGAGCTGAACCCCGTGGGGATCCAGTGGCCGTACATGGCGGGGTTCACCCAGCGGTGGGGGTCGTCGCCCCGGTACGCCGCCCGGCGCATCATCTCGTTGTAGATCCGGTCCAGGTGGGGGACCATGATGACGCTCACTGCATCCAGGTCGTGGTCGAACTCCTGCACCAGCCCCTGTCCCAGCTGCGAGGCCACCAGCTCCTGCCCCTCGAAGCGCATGACCAGGTCGAAGCTCTCCGCTACCGTGCGCACCATCCCCAGGAGCTTGCCCGGCGCATGCCGGCTCCAGAGGCTCAGGCCCCGGGCGGACTGGCAGGTGGGGTTTTTCCCCTGCCCGATCCCCAGGGGCTGGCCCAGTACACCAAGGAGGTCGCCCAGAAGAAGCTTCCGGGGCGAGATCCCCGCTCCGGGCCGGCTCCGGCGGATCGCCCGTGCCGCATCGGGATGGAGGTCCACCGTGAGGAAGCGCTGGAGCCCCGTCCGCACGGGCTGCTGGGAGAGGATCCCCCGCTCCAGGAGTCGACCCAGTCCGTACACGGCCCGGGGGAGGTCCGGATGGATCGCGTCGTCCACCAGCTCCGCCACGAAGGCCCGGTGTCGTTCCAGCTCCGCCTGGCCCGTGGCCGAAAGCCCCAGAAGCCTCCCCAGGTCTGCCGGTCGATTTCGCACCCGGCGAGCCAGGAGGGCGTGGTGGGGGATGGCGAGCCCGGTGGCGGAGAGGGCGGCGCCCAGCCTCCCACATTCCTCCGACCACACCTCCGCGCCGGCCTTCTTCAGGTGGGCCGCGTACTCCGCGGCACCGTAATCCCGCACCGCCTCCGACGGGGTGAGGGCCGCGTCCAGGAAGGCCGCCAGCCGCCGATCGGGGTCCGTGTCCTCCCACTCCGGGTCCCCGTCGTCGGGCAGCGCTTCGTCCACCCGGGCCTCGTCGGCCTGCACCGGAATCCGGTCCCGTACCCGCTCCAGGAGGGTCAGCGCCCGATCCGTCACGATGGGCCGCTGCAGGCAGAGGAGCGCGATCTCGGTGGCCAGCGCCCCCTTCAGCCGGGTCATGGGGATGTGTTCCAGGAGGAGGTCCGTGAGGCGCCGCACCTTCCGGGCCGGTTCCTCCGTCGGTTCCTCCTCCTCGGGAAAGAGGAGCTCCGGATCCCGGACAAGGGCATCCAGGAGGAACTGTTGTGCGTGGGCAGCGGGAAATTCTTCCAGCGCCAGGCGCCCCTCCGAGACGGCGAGGATGCGCAGCTCGCTGAGGATTTCCATGAGGGTGGTCTGGTCGCCGGCCCGGAGGGTGCCGCCCACAAGGGCCGGGACGAGCCGGCCGGGCTTCTCCCAGGGCCCGTCCCGGAAGAGGCCAGCCTCCACCATCTCCGGCACCCGGTGGCGGAGGAGCTCCAGCCCCTCCCGGGAATCGGTGAGGGCGTCCACCTGGCTGAGGAGGCGGCGCACGGCCTCTGCCCGGGTGAGAGCCGATGCGGCCTGAAGCGCCTCCACCCGCTCGTCGAGGGCGTCCACCAGGTGGTCGGGCAGGCCGTCTGCCCCGGGGGGGATGCTGGGGGCCTTGCGTGTGGAGCTCGGGGTGTGGATCGGGTCCTCTCGGGTCACTGGAAGAAGTCGGTATCCTGGTAGTGAACCAGAAGATCGCGCATCCGGTCCGGGTCGTCACCCCGGAAAAAGACGGTGCCGTAGTGGTTCCCGAACCCCTCGCGTCCCTCGGGGACCTTGTGCTCCGACGGTGAGATCAGGGTGTGGCTCTCGAAGAAGGGGTCCTCCTTGAGCTCCTCGGGGATCTCAAGGCGGGAGACGTGTCCGGGCTTGGGATAGACCATGACGCTCCCGGCCCAGGTGCCCCGGCCCCCGGCATCGTCGGGGAAGAACGCCGCGATCTCCTCCTCGGTGACGTTGGGATCGCTGCAGAGGATGAGGGCCTCGATGGGGTCGAAGCCGTGGGCGGTTTCGATGAGTTCGAAGATGTGGCCACCGGGGATCCGGCAGGCCACCTCGCCAAAGCTGAGCTTGTCGTCCTCGGTAAGGAACCACTCGGGGTGGAGCATCCCGTACTCGATGCCGAAGGACCGGGCCAGGTCCTCGGTGGCCGCCATGATCCGGTCCCTTCGGGCTTCCAGCTCGGGGCCGGCAGGCACGAAGTTGGAGTACCCGAGCTTCACGTACTCGGTGATGTTCAGGAAGCGGACCTTTCCCTGGTGGATGAAGGCCTCGCAGGAAAACTCCTTTCCGGGGAGGTGGCTCTCCACCAGGCAGGGGAAGTCCTCCGGCACCAGGCGGGCGTCGATGTCTGCCTGGGTCCTGAGGAGCTTGTGCCCCACGGTTCCGGCGGCGCTGAAGGGCTTGAGGTGGACCCAGGCATCCTCCTCGCCGGGGAGCTGCAGGTTGGCCTCGTTCAGGCGCTTCATGAACTGGCGGACCTGCTCCACCCCGTGGACCTCCTCGAAGAGCCCCACCCGGAAGCCGGCCAGGAGGGCCTTCCTCTTCATGATGGCCTTGTTCCGGAATAGGTACGATCGGCCCAGGAGCCGGGGGTCGTCCCGGAGGAGCGAGTTCAGCGCACCGGCCCATTCCACCGTTTCCTCGAAGAGGGGAATGGCCACGTCCACGCCGTGGGGAGCCAGGAGCTCCCGGAGCTGGAGTGCGTTGGACTGCTCGTTCCACGACCCGAAGTTCCAGGCCACGAAGGGGATGTCGTGCTGGAGGGCGTATGGCTCGAACTCGGCGAAGCTCACCACCACGTGATCGCGGCCCATGCGGCGGGCCGTTTCGATGGCGGGGAGGCTCCAGCCGAGGAGGGCGATGGATCCTGACATTCTGGGGAGTTCCTGGTTCTGGATTCGAGAGAGGGGAGGCCGCGGCCTCCGGTGGATCTGCCCCTTCGTCAACACCGAAGCCGCCTCGATGAGCCGTCGCTACCGTCTCAGAGGAGGAGGATGGCGGCCAGGAGAAGGGTCCCCAGGAGGGCAGCCGCCAGGGGCGGAAGCGAGGCGGTGCGGCAGATCCGACGGTACTCCGGGTCGTCGGAGCGGGCGCGGGCCACCTGGTACACCAGGCTCGTGACCAGGAAGGCGCCGGGGAACAGGAGGGCCACGGCCACCCACTCCGGGACCAGCTCCCCCAGGGAGAGGAGGATGGAGGCCACCGCCGCCGGCCCGAAGACCGCCGAGTACACGACCACGGCTCTGGGAGGGCGCATGTGAGTCGGGTCTCCTGGTGGGTTGGTGGGGGGCGGGTGGGTGGAGCGTCGCCCCGGGGGGCGCGGCTCCATGCGAACCCACCGTGTGTGGGGGTTTTGCCCATTATTGAACGAAACCCTGCACACGCACACAGCGCCCTGGCTCCGTGCAGGATATTGCCCATTATTGATCAAAACCCTGCACGCGCGAAAGGAACGGGTGGGGATTTCCGAACCCCTGCTTCGCAGTCAGCCCTGCAGGAGTTCCGGGCCGGCCAGCCTCGCCCCTTCCTGGCGTCCCCGCCCCTTCCTGCCATCCCCTGGGCCCGAATGAAGGATGGCGGGCGGAGGCGCCGCCCACCACTTATTAGTGTTTTGTATGATTTCCGGGAGTTGGTCGGCAGGAGTTGGTGGGCTGGGGTTGGTCGGCAGCAGGGGGTGG
>REBX01000282.1 GCA_007692505.1 Gemmatimonadales bacterium
CCCCCGCTCCACGGAGCTCCTCTCGCCAGACCCAGCTCCGAAACGACACCCGGGTGCGGCTGTGGGAGAGGGGTCGCACGATGTTCACCGAGAGCCCCCAGGGGTAGAAGTTCAGCATGAGGTTGGGGAAGAGCCAGAAGTACCAGGCCACCACGGGCTCACCCCGGTCCGGATGCCCTTCCGGCACCTCGAAGCCCGCCTCGCCCCGCCCCATCCCGAACTGGAGGTTCCCCCAGCGGAAGCGCTCCGTCCGATACGCCTCGTAGTCCAGCGCCTCCAGGCTCCGGCCATGCACGTAGGGGATGTGGAATTCCTCCAGGTAGTTGTCGCAGTAGAGGGCCCAGTTCGCATCGATGAGGTAGTCCGAATCGGCAGCCGGGTCGGGCCGGAACCGCTCCAGCGGCATCCACTCCGTCCGCTCCCGCACGGGCCCGATCCACTCCTCGAAGGGCATGAGCGGGTCCAGACTCGTGAACAGGAAGGGACCGAAGCGCTCCAGGGGGAGCTGGGGGAGGTGGTCCATGGCGCACGGGAACCCCGCCACGTCGTCGAACTCCGGCATGCTCCTCAGCCGCCCGTCGAGCTCGAAGCGTCTCCCGTGGTAGCGGCATCGAAGGGAGGAGAGGTGGCCTTCTCCTTCCACCACCAGCGCCCCGCGGTGCGTGCACACGTTGGAGAGGCAGCGGAGCTCCCCGTCCAGCCCGTGGACCAGGACCAGAGGCTCGTCCAGGCACCCCTCCATGAGCCGGACCGGCCGGACGTGACCCGGGGCCTTGAGCCTCCGGGCGTCGCCCACCAGGTGCCAGCTCCGGGTGAAGAGATGCTCCCGCTGGGCCCGGAACACCTCCGGCGAGGTGAAGACCCAGCCCGGCAGGGTGTGCGCCCGGGCGATCTCCGGGTCCACCGGCGGGATGTCGGGCACGGAGACGGCAGGTCGTTCGGGAGGGGGGACGGGATCGGGCATGGGATGGGCTCCTGGGGGTGGAACAGGTCAGGGCCGGCGAAGGGGGGCCACCACGACGGTCTGCACCATGAATTCGTCCATCTCCGTCGTGGTAATGGCGTCGGTGCCGATGGCCATGCCCCCCTGGCCGCGGGCGGTCCAGCGTTCCGGGAGGTGGACGCTGTGCCTGGGCACGCCGTCGGGGTCGAGGACGAGCCAGCGTGCCATCCCCTCGGGCACGCCCTCGCCCCGGCCCTGCCTGAGCCAGAGGAAGCCCGCCTCGTCTACCGCCAGCCCCGAGAACAGCGCCGTTCCCCCGACCTGGTCGGCGAGCTCGGGAAAGGTGCGCTCGAAGCGGGTCTGGAGCTCCTCGTGGCGGCGCTGCGCTTCGGCGACCTCCGGGTCGTCTGCCCGGTCGGCTGATGGCGCCGCGGCCTGACGGTCCTCCTGCTCGACCTGGAAGCGGATGATGCGCTGGAGGGCTCCGTCTGCATCGTGGACCCGGATCTCGTCCAGGTGGTCGCTGACCCGGTACACGTGGTCCCCTTGGACGACGTCGAAGAGGCCCATCTGGGGCCGGAGCATGACGGGCCTGGCCGGCATTCCTCCGCCCGGGGCTCCGCCAGCTCCCGAGAGCTGCACGGTGGCCGGGCCCATGATCGTGTCGAAGTGGGCGATGGGGTCGCCGGTGCGCCCGGACCGGTACGCCCGCCACTGGGGGATGGAGACCCGCACGTCGGCTTCCTCGCGGGTGTCCCTGCCAAAGCGGTGCCGGATGAAGAAGCTCCCGTCGGAGAAGACCCCCTCGATCTCGGGATAGATGTCGCTGGCCCAGTCGGAGAGGTCGAAGCGACCCGAGGTCACGAAGGCTCCGTCGGGGTCGAAGACGGACCAGCGGGTGCCCCGGTCGATGACGAAGATGGAGTCGCCTGGAAGCCGCCGGATCCCGGTGACCGCCTGGAACTCGCCTGGCCCCTCCCCCCGACGCCCCACCGTGCGCAGGTGGGTGCCGTCGGGGGTGAACATGCGGAGGGCCAGGGCCTGCCTGTCGGCCACCACCACGGTGCCGTCCGCGAGCCGGAGGGCTCCACTCACCCCACCGAAGAGGTATTCGGGGTCGGCCTCTGCCGCACCGGTCCGCCCGAAGCGCACCGAGTCGGCCCAGACCACCTCGAGGCCGCCCGGTCCCGGGTCCTCCAGCGAGCGTACCTCAACGATGGAAATGCCCAGGCTGTCGCGGACTTCCACGCCACCGGGGGGCGGGCTGGAGGACCCGGGCTGCTCACCGCATCCCGTGGCGAGGGCGACGAGGCCGAGGGTGGCTGCGACCAGGAGCGCGGTGGGTGTGGAGCGCCGGCTGTGGGCAGGGACGCCTGGCTGCCGGTGTCCCGGCATGCGGGGAGGGGCGGATGACGTCACGGGAATCTCCTGGCTGGGAGGGGCCGGAGCTGCGCCCGGTGCAGGGGCATCCGGGACAGGAACTCCTCTATCTCCTTACACCGCTCCTTGCGTGGGGGCAAGCCGCCTGGTGGGGCGCGTGCACGAATTCCCGGCGTGCGGGGTAGGGGACGGGCCTCCCGAAGGCCGTCTCCCGGCCAGTCCCTGCCAACCCCGGAGCCCACCGTGCCCCCCTTCGTCCCGCCGTTCAGCCCCATGGAGCGTTC
>REBX01000002.1 GCA_007692505.1 Gemmatimonadales bacterium
GTCGGGGTCCCCATCCCCGGAACGTCATCTTCCTCACCTGTGATGCCTTCGGGGTCCTCCCCCCCATCGCCCTGCTGACGCCGGAGCAGGCCATGTACCACTTCCTGTCGGGGTACACCGCCAAGGTGGCGGGGACCGAGCGGGGCATCAACGAGCCGAAGGCGGCGTTCTCCGCCTGCTTCGGGTCGCCCTTCCTTCCCAGGCACCCGGGCGTCTACGCCCGGATGCTGGGGGAGCGACTCCGGGAGCATGGGTCCACGGTCTGGCTGGTGAACACCGGTTGGACGGGGGGCGGACACGGGACGGGCTCCCGGGTCTCCCTGGCCCACACCCGGGCCATGATCCGGGCTGCGCTCCGGGGCGACCTGGAGGATGTGGCCACCCGCACCGATCCCATCTTCGGGCTGCACGTTCCCGAGAGCGTGCCCGGTGTACCCTCGTCTCTCCTGGACCCTCGGGGGACCTGGCACGATGGCGAGGCCTGGGACCGGGCTGCCCGGAAGCTCGCCGACATGTTCAGGGAGAACTTCCGGCAGTACGAGGACGAGGTTGCCGAGGAGGTCCGGGCCGCCGGCCCGAGCTGACCCCGGCGGGGTCCTGGCCCCCCCGGGCCGAAGCAGCGTCGGGCGGCCTCCTTCGGGGGGCCGCCCGTCGCGCATGGGTGGCCTGGAGGTCGGGGGCTCCGGGAGGCGAAACGACCTCGAGCATGGAAGGGGGCCGCGTCGGTCAGGAACGACCTCCGGGCACATGTCGGGGACCCGGACCGACATGGCCCCCGAGGGGTTGGAGGGCCATGATGTGGGGGAGGACCCCATTCGAACCAGCACACTTCCGGGAGGATGGAGCATGGCAGGTCGTCACTGGCTCATGAAGAGCGAGGAGGATGAGTACGGAATCCGGGACCTGGAGCGGGACGGTCGGACCCGGTGGGTCGGAGTCCGGAACTACGAGGCCCGGAACCTCATGCGGGACGAGATGACTCCCGGTGACCTCATCCTCTACTACCACTCGAACGCCCGACCGTCGGGGGTGGCCGGGCTGGCCCGAGTGGCCTCCGAGCCCTATCCTGATCCGACGCAGTTCGACCCCGAGTCCCGGTACCACGACCCGAAGGCGACCCCCGAGGAGCCCCGGTGGTTCCTGGTGGACGTGGAGTTCGTGGAGGCCTTCGACGAGGTCGTCCCGCTCCAGGCCATCAAGGCGGAGGAGGCCCTTTCGGACATGGTCCTGGTGCGGCGGATGCGCCTCTCCGTTCAGCCCGTGGAACCGGCGGAGTTCGAGCACATCCTGGCCATGGCCGGGTCGGGATGATCCGGTCTCCGGCGGGGGACCCGGGGAGCGGCTTCTCCGCGGAGTCGGGCAATGGCCTCTCCCGGGGGTTCGCAACGGGCTGCCGCCTCCTGCCTCGTCCGGAACCACTCGGCCACCACGAAGCGCTCTTCCCTGGCTCCCACGGGGGCTCCCCGGGCGTCAGCCAGGGGCAGCTCTCCCCCGGGAAGGTGCAGGAGCCCGTGGAGGCGCCGGGCCAGGGCACGGGCCTCCGGGGAGCCCGGTGGGGGTTCGAACGCGCTGGTCAGGAGGCGGGCTCCCATCACCAGGTGGAGCCGGGGTCGACCCTCTGCCTCGTCCGGCGGGTCCCGGAGCACCACGGTGAGTTCGTCCAGGACTCGCCGGTGCTCCACCACCCGCTCCCTCAGCCGTACGAGTCGGTCGTGCCGCTCCCGCCAGCGGGCTGCCGACTCGAAGCTCCTCCTCCGGGAGGCGGCGAGCATTCGGTCCCGGATCCGAAGGAGTGGGCCGTCGGTGTTCCCCCGGAGGAAGGCCACGGCCTCCCGAACTCCCTTCATGTAGTCGGCCCGGGTCACCTGGCCGGCACAGGGGGCGGGGCAGCTCCCGAGGCTGGCCCGGGGGCATCCCGGGGCTCGGGGTGGGGCCAGGAGTTCGAGCTGGTCCCCCAGGTGGATGGGCTGGGCCGAGGAGCAGTCCCGGACCCCGGTGGCGTGGGCCAGGTCCCGGAGGGTCGTCGGAAGGGACCGGGTCCCGGGGAAGGGGCCGATGACCACCGGGCTCCCTGCCGGTGGTCGTCGGGAGGCCACCAGCCGTGGTGCAGCCTCGTCGGTGACCCGGATCCAGGCCCAGCGACGCTCCCTCCTGTGTCGCACGTTGAACCGGGGCGAGAACATCCGGATTTGCCGGAACTCCAGGACCAGCGCCTCCAGCTCCGACGGGACCGGGTCCCACTCCACGCCCCGGGCCACGCGGAGGAGTTCCCGGGTCCGGGTTCGGGACGACCGGAAGTGTTCCAGCAGCCTGGTCCGGAGACGCACGGACTTCCCCACGTAGAGGACCTCGCCCCGAGGCCCGGTGAACCGGTAGACGCCGGGTTCGTTCCTGGCCTGTTCCCGGACGGTGGGCTCGAGAGGGTGCATGGGGGGGACGGCCCGGGTATTCGGTTTCTGTTCGGCTCCTGGTCCCAACCTGTCGAGATCCTGCGGCCGGGGCAAGGGGAGGTTCACCGTGGTGAATGACCCGAGCCGGAGCCGGATCGTCCGGGACCCCCTCTTGAACACGATCCGGCTGGACCCGGTGGCCGTCC
>REBX01000197.1 GCA_007692505.1 Gemmatimonadales bacterium
GCAGAACGCGGCCATGCTCCGAAGGGCCCAGGGGCCGTAGTACTCCTCGTTTCGAAGGAGGACCAGACCGACGATGCGAGGCGTGGGCATGGGCGGCGGCATGGGTGTGGGCAGGGGGGGCGGAGTCCGGCTGCCCCAGCCAGGGTGGACGGGCAAGGTCCGGCAGGGACCGGGGGTGTGACCCGGATCACAGACCGGGGGCGCCGGGGCCGCGACCTTCCTGGCTCAATCTATCATCTCCGTCTGGAGGCACCATGTTCCCGAACCCGTCCGAAGCCCGCCACGCCCTGGCCGATCGCCCCGTTGCCCGCGTGGCGAAGATGCATGGGGAGGGCCATCCGGAACTCCGCCAGCTCCACGAGCGGGTGGAGGCCCTCGCGGCCCGTCTGGGTGCCCAGATGGAGCTGGAGGAGAGGGACGTCTTCGAACCGCTGCGTGCAGGCCTCTGTACGGGCAGCGGGGTCCGGGGGGAGCTGGACCAGGGGAACCGGGTCATGGCCGGGCTCCTCCGCGAGCTCCGGAGCCTCACCGGGGACTTTGCGGCGCCGGAGTACGCCTGCAACACCTGGCGAGCCCTCTTCGCCACCCTGGCCGACCTGGAGGACGACCTCCACCTCCACATCCACCTGGAGACCCACGTCCTCCTCCCGGGGCTCGAAGAGGGCGAGGGGGCCCGGGCCTGACGGGGCGGCCGGGGGCAGGCGGCTGGGCGGGATCCTCGCCCGGGGTCCGGGAGGCGCGCCCGGGGCCTCGGGCCGCTGGCCGGGCCCCGGTCAGCCCGACGACTCCCAGGGGCGGCGGCGGAAGTAGTCCCGGGTGATCTCCCTGAGCTTCGGGGTGAGGAGGATGATGGCCAGGAGGTTGGGGATGATCACGATGCCCAGGAAGACGTCCCCGATGGTCCAGGCCACCGCCAGGGGGACCACCGCCCCCATGAAGTGCATGATCACGAACATGATCTTGTAGGGGAGGACGGCCCGGTCTCCGAAGAGGTAGAACGCGCAGCGGTCCCCGTAGTAGCTCCAGGCGATGGCGGTGGAGATTGCGAAGAGGAGGACGGTGAGGAGGACGATGTACTGCCCCCAGTCCCCGGGGAGGCCCCGACGGAAGCCCTCCATGGTGAGGGGGGCCCCGTTCAGGGGGGCGTCGCCCCGGAGGCTCTCCAGGACCCGGCCGTCCTCCGTCTCGGCGCGGCCCGGGCCCGGGAGGATGGTGCCCGTGAAGAGCTCGGATCGGTCCTCGTCCACCCAGAAGGTGTCCACGGGGGCCTCGTTCCAGGCCAGGAGGCGGGTGCCCGGCCCGCTCTCCACCGGGACGCCGTCCACCACCTCCACCTCGTCCGGTGCACTCATGTGGAACTGGAAGCGCCCGTCGCCCTCGTCCAGGACCCAGCTCAGGGTGCCCGAGTCCAGAGCGATCTCCGTGTCGATCCGGTCTCCCCAGGCCCCGGTCATGAGGATGACCAGGGCGGTCATGGTGCAGACCACGATGGTGTCGATGAAGGGCTCCAGGAGGGCCACGACCCCCTCGGAGACGGGTTCGTCCGTCTTGGCGGCGGCGTGGGCGATGGGCGCCGAGCCCATCCCGGCCTCGTTGGAGAAGAGGCCCCTCCGTGCGCCCCACATGAGGGTCACCAGGAAGGCCCCCACCCCCACCCCGGCCACTCCGGCGGAGGGGTTGAAGGCCTCGGTGACGATGAGTCCCAGGGTGGGGAGGACCTGGTCCCAGTTCAGGGCGATGATGACCAGGGCGCCCAGGACATAGACGGTGGCCATGGCCGGGGCCAGGATGCTGGTGACCTGTCCGATGCGGCGGATTCCGCCCAGGATGACCAGCGCAACCACGGCGGCGGTGAAGAGGCCGCTGATCCAGAGGGGCGTGCTGAACTCGTCCCGCATGACGTCGGCCACCGTGTTCGCCTGGATCCCGTTCCCGGTGAGGAAGGCGGCAATCCCCAGCCCCACGGCGAAGAAGACGGCCAGGGGCTTCCAGCGGGGCCCCAGCCCCTTCTCGATGTAGTACATGGGGCCGCCCGAGACCGTCCCCTTCCAGACCGGGTGGTCCGGCCCCCGCTCCACCACCTCCCGGTACTGCTGGGCGAGGGTGACCTCGGCGAACTTGGTGGCCATCCCCAGGATGGCGGTGACCCACATCCAGAAGAGGGCCCCCGGTCCGCCCCAGTGCAGGGCGATGGCCACGCCGGCGATGTTCCCGATCCCCACCGTGGCCGAGAGCGCCGTGGAGAGGGCCTGGAAGTGGGTGACGTCGCCGGAGTGGTCCGGGTCGTCGTAGCGCCCGGTGACCACGGCGAGGCCGTGCCCGAAGGCTCGCACCTGGATGATGCCCAGGCGAAGGGTGAAGTAGAGCCCGGCCCCCAGGAGGAGGAGGACCACCAGGGGGAAGGTCTCCTCGCCCATGGGGATTCCCGAGGTCCAGACCCAGCTCTCCAGGGTCTCGGCGATGGTGCGGAGGCGATCCATGGTCTCTCCCGTGGGGTTCGGCGATCGGGTCGGGGGAAACCTTCGGGGGGTGCGGGTCCGGGTGCAACCGGGCGGGGCCGCGTGGAGGGCCGGGAGGTCGCCGTGTGGAGGGCCCGGTCAGGCGGCGGGCGCCCGCGTCGGGCCCCGAGCCGGCTCAGGCGTCCCCGTCCTCCAGGAGCTCCGCCACCAGCGCCGTGAGGGCCGGGGGCGAGAAGGGCTTGGAGATGAAGCGGACGGGGACGCCGGACCCGTCCTCCAGGAGTGGGGCCACCTCCCGGGCCGGAGCCGCCTGCCCCGACATGACCACGACGGGGAGGGAGGGCCATCGTCGGCGGAGCTCCCGGGCCAGGTCCATCCCGCTCAGCCCCGGCATGGAGACATCGGTGAGGACCAGGTCGAAGGGGGGAGCGGGAGGGTCCTGGATCAGGGCCTCCTCCTCGGCCCCCATCACCCCCAAGGCCTCCATCACCCCCATGGCCTCCAGGGCGTCCTCTGCGGTGGAGGACTCCACCACCTGGAGCCCGGCCCGCTCCAGGATGCGGCGGGTCACCGAGCGCACGGCCCGGCTGTCCTCCACCAGGAGGACCCGACCGTCCAGGACCCGGTCCGCCATCCTGGGCTCGGCCCGGCGGTCCGTGTCCTCTGCCGCGGGCTCCGGCGGGGCGATGGGGAAGCGGAGGACGAAGGTGGTGCCCCGGCCCACCCGGCTCAGGGTCTCGATGGAGGCCCCGCTCTGCTGGACGATGCCATACACCGTGGCCAGTCCCAGCCCCGTGCCCTTCCCCAGCTCCTTCGTGGTGAAGAAGGGCTCGAAGATTCGCTGGCGGGTCTCCTCGTCCATCCCGTGGCCGGTGTCCCGGACCTCCAGGCGGACGTGGGGCTCGGCAGCCACCGGGTCGTCGGTGGCGGCTTCGCCGGGCATGGACCGGGTGGAGATGGTGAGGTGCCCCCCGTCCTCCATGGCATCCTGGGCATTGAGGGCCAGGTTCAGGAGGATCTGCTCCAGACTCCCTGCATCGGCGACAATCCGGGTGGGCTCCCCGGCCAGGTCCGTCTCCAGGGTCACATTCGCCCTCAGGAGCCGGCGGAGCATGCGCTCCATCTCTCCCACCACCTCGTTCAGGTCCAGGATGCGGGGCTGGAGGACCTGCTTCCTCCCGAAGGCCAGGAGCTGCTGGGTGAGGTCCGCCGCACGATCTCCGGCCCGGACCACCTCCCGGATGTCCTCCGCCACGGGGTGGTCTGCGGGGAGGGTGTCCAGGGCCAGGCGCCCGTTCCCCCCGATGACGGCCAGGAGGTTGTTGAAGTCGTGGGCGATGCCGCCGGCCAGGCGGCCCACTGCCTCCATCTTCTGGGATTGGCGGAGCTCCTCCTCACGGGCCCGGAGGGCGCGCTGGGCCTCGATGAGGGCGGTCACGTCGCCGGCCACCCCGATGATCCGTGGGTCCGCCCCGTCGTCGTCGGTGGTCCAGCGTCCCCGGAATTCCACCTGACGGGGGGTCTCCAGCTCCTCGGGAGGAGCGAGACGGAAGTCGAAGTGGACCGCCTCGGTGCTCCGGTTCCGGATCTGCTCCAGCCGGCGCCGGACCCGGTCCCGGTCCTCCGGGTCCGCGGCCTCCACCAGGCGGTCCACCAGCCCCGTATCCCCCCGGGGGGGTGGGCCGAAGAGGTGCTCCATCCCCTCCGACCAGATGTGGGTGTCCTCGCCAGGGCGCCACTCCCAGGTCCCCATCCGGCCGGCTTCAAGGGCCAGCCGGAGGCGCTCCTCGCTCTGCCGGAGGGCCGCCTGGGTGCGTTCCCGCGCCTCCACCAGGGCCAGGAGGCGGGCCTCCCGCTCCTCCATGGTCCGGATCCGGTACCGGTAGCCGGCTCCCAGGAGGAGGAGGAAGGCCAGGGCCCCGGCGGCGCGCACGGAATCCCGCTCCCAGACGTGGGGGGCCAGCTCCAGCTCCAGGCGGGCCTCGTCGGCGGTGTTCCAGATCCCGTCCCGGCCGGCGGCCTGCACCCGGAAGGTGTAGTCGCCGGGGGGGAGGTTCGTGTAGAAGGCCGTCCGCCGGTCGCCGGGGCGCACCCAGTCCGGGTCGAAGCCCTGCAGCTGGTAGCGGAAGGCCATCTCACGGGGGGCCTGGAAGGTGGGGGCCGAGAACCGGACCTCCAGGACCCGCTCCCCCGGTGGGAGGCGGACGGTGCCCGCCGGGTGCATCCGGGCCGTGCCCACCACCAGGTCCTCCAGGGTGGGGCGGGGCGGGAGGGTCCGCCGCTCTGCAGAGTCCGGGTCGATGCGAACGGCACCCTGCATGGTGGGAAACCAGATGGCCCCGTCGGAGGCCTGCCAGATGGCGGGGTGGATCCCCCCGTTCGCCTCCTGGCTCCGGAGGCCGTCGGCGCGGCCGAACTGTTCGGGCACGACCTGGACGGGCTCGCCGGCCAGGGCGGCCTCCAGCTCGGCCAGGGAGACACGGGACACCCCCTGGCTGGAGGTGATCCAGAGGTTGCCCTCCCCATCTCCCAGAACGGCCATGGGCTCGGGTGCGGGAAGCCCGACGTCGGGGCCTGCCGTCTGGATGCGGCCGTCGGGTCCCATCCGGGCCAGTCCCCCCATGGTGGCCACCCACAGGGTGCCGTCGGGGGCCTCCCAGAGGCTGTTGATGCCTCCGGCCGGGAGCCCGTCTTCGGGACCGAAGGCCTCAACGCGCTCCCCGTCGATGCGGCCCAGGCCCTCCCGGGTCCCCACCCAGATCCGGCCCCGGGCGTCCTCCAGCATGGTGGTGATGCTCCCCGGGGGGAGCCCTTCCGCCGTGCCCACGGTCCGGGGGGGGGCGCCTCGCCACCGGCGGACCCCCAGCCCGGTGACGCCCAGCCAGAGCGCCCCCTCCGAGTCCACGAAGGTCACGGTGACCTGTGCCCCGCCGATTCCGTCCTCCTCCGTGAAGGTCTCCACCTCCTCGCCCCGGACCCGGGAGACCCCACCGGCAGCCATCCCCACCCAGAGGGATCCCTCGGGGTCCTCCGCCAGGGAAAGGACGATATCGTTGCCCAGCCCCCGGGCGGTGGTGAAGGCCGTGACCTCGCCGTCCCGGATCCGGTTCAGCCCTCCCCCGGGGGTGCCGATCCAGAAGGTGCCGTCCCGACCCTCCATGAGGGCCAGGGCCACGTCCATGGAGAGGCCCTCCGGAGCTCCAACGATGTCGAAGGGTCCGTCCCGGAGCCGGATGAGACCGGCGGCGTTGCTCCCGATCCAGAGGTGCCCCTCCCGGTCCTCCAGGACAGACCAGAGGAGGTTGCTCGGGAGCCCTCCCCCGGAATCCAGGTGGTCGATGCCGTCATCCGTGAGGCGGTAGAGCCCGTTCCCGTTCGTTGCGATCCAGAGGGCGCCCTGCCGGTCGTGGCGGATGGTGGAGACCAGGGCGCCGGTCAGCTCGCCCTCCGGGTCCAGGTCCACGAAGCGCTGGCCATCGAAGCCGTGGAGGTCCCCGGCGGCGGTGGCCACCCGGAGCTCGCCGCCGGCGCTCACGTCCAGCCCCTCCACCCGCCGGCCCGAGAGCCCGTCTTCGGGTCCGAAGGCCCGGAGCTCGTCTCCAGCCACCCGGTCCAGGCCGCCAGGAGTCCCCACCCACACCCCGCCGGTGGAGTCCACCGCCAGTGCGGTCACGGACTCGCCGGAGAGGCCATCTCCCGGGCCCCAGCTCCGGATGGCGCCGTCGGGGCCCAGGCGGGCCAGGCCCCCACCTTCCAGCCCAGCCCAGACCCGACCGTCGGGGTCCGTGGCCAGCTGGGTGACGGCGCGGCCGGGGAGGCCCTCCTCCGGGCCCCAGGTGGTGAAGGTGCCGTTTCGGAGCCGGACGAGTCCGCCCCCGCCGGTGCCGATCCAGAGCTCGCCGGCGGGGCCCGTGGTGAGGGACCGGACCCAGGACGAGGAAAGGCCTTCGGTGTCTTCGGCGGTGAAGACGGTGAAGCGGATCCCGTCGAAGCGCACCAGGCCCCGCTCCGTGCCCATCCACAGGTAGCCGTCCGGCGTCTGGGCCAGGGAGTTCACGAAGTTCTGCGGCAGACCCTCCCGCTCACCCCAGGCGTCGATCCCGTACTGGTCCAGGGTCCGCGACGGGTCCAGCCCCGGGAGGGGGTCGGGCGCACCTGCCGTGACGCCCCTGTTTCCGGCGACGGAGCCGGCGTCGGCAGGGGCCGGGGAAGAGGCCAGGAGCGGGAGGCAGACCAGGAGGAGGGCTGCCCGGGCTTTCGTCCGGCGAGGTCGCATCACGGGATGGGCGGCATGGACGCCTGCGGGCATGGGTGAGCCCGAAAACCTACCTCCTGCCGGGCCCCCGGGGAAAGGCCGGGCCCCGGGTCCTCGTCCTCCCAGGCCTGCCCTGGTCCGCCGGCCTCAGTCGGAGGTCTCCGCCTCCCGGGCGGCCCTCGGGTCCATGGCCGGGTTCTCGTACCGGAAGCCCAGGGCGTCCGTCATGATGCGGAAGAGCTCCGTGTTGTCGATCACGCCCAGGTTCCCCTGGGTGGCCCCGGCACCGTGGAGGACCAGGGGGACGAACCCTCCCGTGTGGGCCCCGGTGGCGAAGTTGATGTTCGCCCGCTGGACCGGAGGGGTCTCGTCGCTGATGGAGAGGAGGTGCCCCACCCGGTTGTTCCTGGAGCCCTGGGCGTTGGGGTGGCCCCAGTCCCATTCCTCGGGTCGTTCGCCGGCCAGGACGGCTGAGATCTGCTCGGCCCGGCGACTGGCCAGGGGGAGCCCCAGGTACTCCTCCACCCCTGCGGCCACGGTGGTCGGGTCCGGATTCCGGGGAAGGCCGTCCCGGAGGAGCCACTCCAGGGAGGCCTGCCTCCGATGGAGGGAAGCCAGGGCCGGGGTGGAGTGGGTGTACCGGCGCCCGATGCCGTACGTCACGCCGCCTCCGGTGTCGTGGTCCGGTACTGCGATGAGGAGGGTGTCCGGGTTCCGGGCCACGTGGCGCAGGACCACCTCCAGGGCCTCCTCCGCCGCCATCCAGTCGCCCACCATCCCTGCCGGGTCGTTGTGGTGGTTCGCGTGGTCGATGCGTCCGGCCTCCACCTGGAGGACGAAGCCCCTTCCGGCCCCCTCGAGCCGTTGGAGTGCAGAAAAGGTGAGATCGGCCAGGGAGGGCGACTCCACCCCCCGGTTCACCCGGTCCACCTCGAAGGGGAGGTGTCGGGTCCCCTCGCTGAAGAGCCCCAGGACCCGGTCCCCGGTGGAGGCGGCCAGCTCGGCTGGCGTCCGGAGAACCTCGTACCCGGCCTGCCGGAACTCGCCCAGGAGGTCCCGGCCGTCGCTTCGCATCTCCGCCTGGA
The DNA here is from genome assembly GCA_007692505.1 of Gemmatimonadales bacterium. Lineage (GTDB taxonomy): Bacteria > Gemmatimonadota > Gemmatimonadetes > Longimicrobiales > Gaopeijiaceae > REBX01. The sequence continues at coordinate 7,800 of REBX01000197.1, forward strand.
AGCGACCTGCTCCGCCACCCATGAGGATGTCTGGCTCGAAGTCCAGGTACTGGGCGGCGATCTCGTCCTCCATGCCCCGCGACGGCACCCGGGCGATCCATCCCGCCGGGGTGGCGTGGGTGATTCGGGTGGAGGTCACCAGGCCGGTGGCCATCCCTCGGTCCTTCGCCAGGTGGAGGATGGGCACCAGCTCCCGCTCGTCGATGTGCATGGAGAGGGCGCCGTTCACCACCCGCTGCCCGGTGGCCCAGGCCGTGGTGGCCGCCGCCGAGTCCGTCACCACGCTGGTGAGGCTCTCGGGGCGCATGAGCCCCGAACGCCCCATCCCCAGGAGGTTCTCGAAGTGGAGGGGGCTCCTGCCCAGGGACCGGGCGAAGAAGCTGGCCGTGGCCAGGTCCTCGTAGCCGGTGCCGTCGTATGCGAAGAAGATGATGTTCCGGGCCCGGATCCCCTCCGATGCCTTCGATGCGGGGGTCATTCCGGGCACGGGGGTGGCTCGGCGGGAGGCGCCCGGAAGGGGCCCCTGGAGGAGGCCGGCGGCGGCGCCGGCAGAGACGGTGGCACCGAGGCGGAGGAGGTCGCGTCGCTTCATGGTCGGGTTTCGGGGTCAGGTTGCACGAGGAGGGGGAGCAGGGCGCCCGGGTTCGGCCTCGGGTTGGGACCGGCCTGCCCGGCGTGGAGTGGGGAAGACGGGTGTGAGCATCCATGGTAGACTTTCCCGGTCCGGGAGGTCGAGGGGGAGGGTGGTCACAGGAGGGTCACGCCGAGGTCTCGAGTGCTGTCGGGGCCCTTCTGCTCGGCGGTCTCCCTGCCCGCCCTCGCCTGGCTCATGGCTCCCCCGCGTCTCCCGGACCTGTTCCTCCCGGAGCCCCGTCGCTCTCCGGCAACCCCTGTACCCCAACCCTTTCCAGAGCCCGCCGTGAACCTCCGAGCCCGAATGGACCGCTGGGTGGAGTCTACCCCCGTCCAGACCACGATCATCGCCCTCATCGTCGTCAACGCCATCATCCTGGGGCTGGAGACGTCGGACACCGCCATGGCCCGATGGGGCGACGGTCTCCTCCTGGCGGACCAGATCATCCTGGGGGTGTTCGTGGTGGAGATCGCCGTCAAGCTCGCCGCCCGGGGCCCCTCCTTCTTCCGGAACGGGTGGGACGTGTTCGACTTCGTGGTGGTGGGGATCGCCCTGGTCCCGGCCTCGGGTCCGCTGGCCGTCCTCCGGGCCCTGCGGGTGCTCAGGGTGCTCCGCCTCATGTCGGCCATCCCGCAGCTCCGCTTCGTGGTGGATGCCCTCCTGAAGGCGGTCCCGGGAATCGGCTCCATCTTCGTCCTCATCGGGATCCTGTTCTACGTCTTTGCCGTCATTGCCACGAGCCTCTTCGGCGAGAGCTTCCCGGACTGGTTCGGGACGATCCCGGCCTCCCTTTTCTCCCTCTTCCAGATCATGACGCTGGAGAGCTGGTCCATGGGAATCGTCCGCCCCGTCATGGAGGTGTATCCCTTGGCGTGGCTCTTCTTCGTACCCTTCATCCTGGTCGCCACCTTCACCATGCTGAACCTCTTCATCGGGATCATCGTGGACACCATGCAGACCCTCCACGACACGGGGATCGAGGAGGGGGCCGAGATCCTGGACGATGCCCTCGGACGGGAGCACGGCCAGATCCAGGATGAGCTCCAGGCCATCCGGGAGGAGCTGAGGGGCCTGCGGGGCGTCATGGCCGGAGCGGCGGCGGAGACAGGAGCGGTGCACGGCTCCGGAGCCGTGGCCACCGGGGGCCAGTGACCCTTTCCCGTCGGCTCCGGATGCCGGGTCGAAGTCGGGCTCCAGGGGTGGTCCCGTCGGCCCGGCCCGGTCCCCCTCCGATCCCGTCGGCGATCTTCCCGCCCCCGGCGGCGTACTGAACAGGTCCGCTGCATGGCCCCGCATCCCCGCCATGTCCCCGCACCCCCGCCACGAGGGAGGTACTCCTTGCTCTCCACGGTCAACCGCCTTGGCGGCCCCCTCCTGTTCCCGGCCCTCCTCCTCGCCTTCCTGGCTGCTTCGTGCACCGCCGTGGGCTCCGAAGACGCCGCACCGTCTCCGCCGGGCCCGGCGGAGACGCCGGCCGCAGCCGACCGACCTGCTGCCGAGGGCGCCCGGATGGCACCGGTCTGTCAGGCGTCCACGGGCTGGCGCCTTGGCGAACTGGACCCGGGGTTCGGGCTGGAGGAGGGAGAGGCGGAGGATGCGCTCCGGGAAGCGGCACGCCTCTGGAACGAGGCGGCAGGAGAGACCCTCCTGGAGCACGATCCCGACGGGGGCGTCCCGGTGTCCTTCGTCTGGGACGGTCGCCATGCCCGGGCACAGGAACGCCTGGCGGGCCGGGAAGAGCTGGACCGGGAGCGGGAGGCCCTGGAGGACACCCGGCAGGAGGTGGCTCGCCTGGAGAACGAACTTCGGGTGGACCGGGCGGCCCACAACGAGCGGGTGGAGGCGCTGGACCGTCGGAGGCAGGTCCTGGAGGAGCGGGTGGAGGCCTGGGAGGCCAGGGGACGTCCCGAGGGCGACGAAGCCCGGGCCATCCGCCAGGAGCGGGAGGAGATCAACCGGGAGGTGGCTGCGGTGAACCGGAACGCCGAGGCGCTGGAGGAGCTGGCTCGCCGCCATGCCCGGGAGGTGGAGCGGGTGAACGACCAGGTGGAGGCATGGAACCGCCTTCGGAACCGGATCCTGGGGGATGCCGCCGACGGCCAGTACTCGTCCCACTACCGGGAGTGGGGCCGAACCCTGGGCTCCACCGTCCTCTCGGTGAACCGGGAGGTCACGGTCTGGCAGTACGATGACATGGACCACCTTCTCCGCCTCCTGGCCCACGAACTGGGCCACGTGCTGGGGGTGGGCACCGTGCCGGAGGACGAGGCCGTCATGTACCACCGGGCCCGGTCCACCCGCCCCGGTACCCTGGCGGCCGCCGGCGTACAGCTCCACCCCGCCGACGTGGAAGCCCTTGCCGAGGCCTGCCGGCAATAGGCAGCTGTGTGTGTGGATACGGCCCACTATTGAACGAAACCCTGCACACAGCCCCCGCGCCCGGGCTCATTGCAGGGTTGTGCCCATTATTGACTGGAATCCTGCACGCGTCGCGGATTTCCGAACCCCTCGTTCGGAAGGGGAGTCGCGGGCGTCGCGGCGCGTCGCGGGTGTCGCAGGGCGTCGCGGGCGTCGTGGGTGTCGCGGGTGTCGCGGGCGTCGCGGGCGTCGCGGGTGCCACGGGTGTCGCGGAGGCGTCCCGGGGCCGCCGGTGGCCACCAGGCAGTCAGGGAAGCCGGATGTTCGGATCTGCGGGTGGCCGTCCCTTCACTATGACTGCCCCTTTACTGCAATTATATAAAAAACTAATAGAGCTGGCGTCCCGGAAGGCCGGGTAATATAAAATACTAATAGCTTCCATGAACTCCCCCGGCCCGGCATGCTGTCCGCTACGCCGGGCCTTCCACAAACCCGGCGTGCGGTCAGCTACTCCGCGCCCCCCGCTGCCCGTTCCGCGGCCTTGGGGATACCTTCGGCCACCGTCTCCATTTCGGCATCGGACAGGGACGGGTAGTTGGCGATGCGGATGCGGGCGTCAGCCCCTTCCCCGTAGCCGGCGGCCACCTGGATGCCCTCCTCCAGAAGGGCCTGGCGAACCGGCGCCAGGGACTGCCCACGGCTTCCTTCCAGGGCCAGGATGGTGCGGGAGCGCTCGGCCTCGAGTGAGTCGGGGACCACGGGACGGAGGAGGGGGGCTCGGCGGACCGCATCACGGAGGTGGCGGGCGCGGGCCTCCATGCGGGCGGCCAGGGCCTCGCGGCCCTCTTCCAGGTAGGCCTCCGCCACCCGTCCAAGGACAGCGATGAGGAGGAGGTTGGGGGTCACGGCGGTCTCGTGCCGGGTGGCGCGGCGGGCCAGGACCTCCAGGTCGATCCAGCCCCCGATGGGCAGGCCCGCCCCGCGCTGGCGACGGGCGGCCTCCACCAGGGCGGGGCTCGCCACCAGGACTCCCAGCCCTGCCGGCATCCCGAAGCCCTTTTGAACCGAGAAGAAGGCGGCGTCCAGGAGGGACGGGTCGACACTTTCGGAGGGCCAGCCGCTCACCAGGTCCACGGCCACCAGGGCCCCCAGCCCGCGGGCGCGTCTGGCCAGGGTGTCCACCACGGTGGGCGGCGTGCGTGCGCCGGTGCTCGTCTCGTTCTGGCAGAGGGCCACCAGGGCCGGGGGCTCCCCGGCGCCCCGCGGGGCATCGGGAGGGATCTCGAGGGCGGTGCGGGCGTCGAAGCCCCGGCCCTCGGGGCGGCGGGATGCCAGGGCGGGGCGGTCCAGGGCACGGGCCACCTGGAGGAAGCGCTGGGCGAAGGCGCCTGCCACCAGGTGGAGGCTGGACCGGGCGCCGGGGGTACGGAGGGTGGGGAGGACCCCGGCGGCAATCCGCTCCATGGCCTCAGTGGCCGAGCCCAGGTGGAGGATGTGGTGGTCCTCGGGGATGCCCAGGAGGGCTCGGAGCGCCTCGGCGGTGGAGGCAATTTCCCTGCGGGCCCGTGCCCCCCGATGGGGCTCGCTGCCCAGCCCCGAGCTCACCGCCTCCTGGAGGGCGGAGGGCACCACGGGGTGGAGGGCGGTGGGGCCGGGGAGGGCCCGGATGAGGGGGGGCGGGGGCACGGGTGCCGGCTGGTCAGCGGGACTCGGGAAGGAGCGC
>REBX01000001.1 GCA_007692505.1 Gemmatimonadales bacterium
TTGAGGTGGTTGTGGTGGTTGAGGCTGTTGAGGCGGTTGAGGTGGGCGCCCCGCGCCCCGTCACTTCACGTCGGCCAGGGCCTCTTTCAGGCGGGCGACCTCCGCGGTGGGCCAGCCCTCCGGAGCCGTGATCTCGAGCCAGGCGTCGATGTAGTGCTCCACGGCGAACACGTGTCCGTAGCCGGTGGGGGCCTGGTCCGCCACGGCCAGGTCTGCCGTGAGCTGCAGGAGGGTGACCAGGGGAAACCACCACAGGTCGGGGCTGACGTCGGGGCCACGGGGCTCCTCGAGCCACCCGGGCCGCTGCCAGAGTACGTCCTCCCCCACGAAGGTGATGGGGTCGCTGGCGTACTGGAGATACACGATGCGCATCGGACCCCAGGGTGCCATCTCCCCGGGGGAAAATCCGTCCTGGTTCATGAAGCGCACCACCGACCCGTCTCGGAACCGGGGCAGCCACTCGGGGGAATCGGGCTCGCGCTGGGCCACCAGCTCGCTCCAGGTGGAGCTTCGGAAGGGAGGCCCGCTCCAGAGGGCGCCCTGGAAGGGGTCGCCGAGGACGTCCCAGAGGTCTGCGGAGCGCTCGGAGTTGAGGGCGCCCAGGCTGAGCCCGTGGAGGTAGAGCTCCGGGCGGTCGTCCTCGGGGAGGGTGGTCCAGTGGCCGTAGACGGCCTGGAAGAGGGCGCGGGCGGTGGCGGCGCCGTAGTCCGCGTCCACCAGGAGGGTGAGCCAGCTGGGGAGGTAGGAGTACTGGACCGCCACGCTGGCCACGTCGCCCCGGTGGAGGTACTCCAGGGGGGTGAGGGCGGCGGGATCGATCCAGCCCGTTCCGGTGGGGGTCACCAGGACCAGGAGCGAGCGCTGGAAGGCATCGGCGCGGAGGAGTTCGGCCAGGGCCAGCTCGGCCCGTTCCTCGGGGGAGTCGGCGGCGTTCAGCCCCACGTAGACGCGGACGGGTTAGGGGAGGGGGGTGCTGGTGTCGGGCTCGGGCGTGGGGTCGGCGGTGCCCGGGGCAGCCGGGGCGCGGAAGGCCTCGAGCTCGGTGGCGGTGGGGGTTGCGGCCACGAAGTCGCGCCCGGTGCGGCCCAGGTCCTCCCAGCTCACCAGCGAGGCGGAACTCCCGGTGCGGAGGGGGTTGGCGGGGGGCTGGTCGGTGGCTTCACGGGCGGCGTCGAGTTGCTGGAAGGACTGGTCGGCGGTGGTGATGAGCTGGCGGAAGAGGAGGCCGTCGGCAGCGGACCAGAAGAGGGCGGCGGCCAGGGTGAGCCCCAGCACGTTGGCCACCCGGCGGGGCATCCCCCGCTTCAGGCGTCGGGAGAGGAGCCGGCTCAGGAAGAGGAAGAGGCGGCCCAGTCCCAGGAGGACCAGGAAGACGACCAGGGCGATGGAGCCCACGGACCAGGGACGGGCCGTGTCCACCGGCTCCATCTCCATGAGGGCGCGGATTCCGTTCTGCCACCCCGACGCCTGCCAGAGGAAGACCAGGGCCACCAGCCCGCAGGCAGCCGCCGTGCCCCAGAGGAGGGCTCGCTGGGTGCGGTGCTCCGGGAGGGGGAGCTCCAGGTAGCCCCAGAGCCAGCGCCACGAGGTGCCCAGGGCGTAGCCTGCCGAGAGCGAGAGGCCCGACACGATCCCCTGGAGGACGAAGCCCCGGGGGAGGAGGCTGGGGCTCAGGGAGGCGGCGAAGAAGAGGGTCGCCACCAGGAGCCCGGGAATGGAGAGGGAGCGCCCCATGCGCAGGAGCCACTCCGGCGGATCGGGAATCAAGCGCAGGAGCCAGTCCGATGGACTCGGAGTGCGGGAGGCCGGCGGGGGGGAGGGGGAATCGGCCATGGGCGTGGACGGGGGCGCGGGCTGGCGGGATGGTTGACGCGTCATCGAATGTCGGGCTAGCGTTCCGTCCATGGCAACCACCGAGGACGGATCCTTTCCCGGATCCGAGGAATCGTTCCGCTCGCCAGCGCAGGCCGCGGTGGTGGGGCTCTTCCGGATGTCCGACCGGGCGCGCCGGACCCTCGCCGAGGCCCTCCGGCCCCGAGACCTGACCCTGCAGCAGTTCAACGTCCTGCGGATTCTCCGGGGGGCCGGCGACGGTGGGCTCCCCACACTGACCATCGCAGACAGGATGGTGGAGCAGACCCCCGGCGTCACCCGGCTCCTGGACCGGCTCCAGAAGCAGGGATGGATCGAGCGGCGGCGGGACCCCGGTGATCGGCGAAGGGTGGTGGCCTGCATCACGCTGGAGGGGCGGCAGGTGCTGGAGGCGGTGGACGAGCCCTTCGCCCGGGCGGAGGAGGACATTTTCCGGGACTGGGCGGAGGAGGACGTCCGGGCGCTGGCCCGACTCCTCCACAACGGCCCTCCATGAACCGCCACCGACCCCCCTTGAAACATCCGGCCGCGCCTGTCGTAGGAAGAGTCGTGACTATTTTCTCAGCAGCTGGAGCCGCACCATGAACGCCCTTCTCTCCTCCGAGGACCGGATCCGCCACTACCTCCGCCTGGCCCGCCGTGCAGAACGAGATGGCGCCCCGGCGCTGGCGAGTTCGTTCCGGCGGATGGCGCAGGA
>REBX01000087.1 GCA_007692505.1 Gemmatimonadales bacterium
GACGAACCGCCCCGGGATGACGCTGCCAGCGGCGGGATGCAGGATGCGGATCGCCTCGGGGCCGGATTCCACCTCCTCCACGGGGACCACGGTGTCGGAGCCCGGCGGGAGGGGGGCGCCGGTGGAGATCCTCATGGCAGAGGCAGGGGGGAGGGGCTCGGCGGGCTGGCCCATGCGGGCCTCTCCAGTGACTGGGAGCCGGATGGGGGCCGGGCGCTTCTCGGCGGCCGGCGGGTTCGCGGCACCCGCCAGGTCCGATGCGCGGACGGCGAATCCGTCCATGGCACTCATGTCGGCAGGGGGGTGGTCCCGGTCCGCCGTGAGGGAGCGGGCCAGGATGCGGCCCCCGGCCTCCTGGAGGGGAACGGGCTCGACGGACACGGGAGTGCCGGCGGCCAGGAGGCGGGAGAGGGCGGTGCGAGGGTCGATTCTGGACATGGCGGACACCCCCGTGAAGCGGTTGGAGGGAGAGCCCGGAAGGGGTCGAGGGCTCTTCTCGCATCGAGTGCGTGTAGCATGTACCTTGAACGTCTGGACCTGTCCCGCAAGGGTGCCACCTCCTCCGGGGGGTCGCGGACCCGCGCCGGTCTGGCGCTGCCCCCCGCGCTCGGGGGCACGGCGGCTCCCGCCCGGGACGACAAATCCCTTTCCGCCGATTCCGGAGGAAGCATCCATGCAGACCCTCGTACGCTTGTCCCTTGCGCTGTTCGCGGCGGCCCTGGTGGCCTCGCCGGCCGGCGCGCAGAGCTTCATGCCCCTGGACGGGCCGGAGCTCTCCGACTCCGGTGTGATCCCCGCCTCCCTCACGGGCTTTGGCGGCGCCCTCGCTGTCTCCGGTGGCGACGTCCTGGTGGGCGAGGGAGAGACCTCGCTCCGCTCCGGACTCGTCTACGTGTATCGTCGGGGAGCCGACGGGACGTGGGGCGAGGCCGACCAGATCGCTGCTCCCACGGCCGACCGGGGCGACAGCTTCGGGACCGCCCTGGCCAGCAGTGGCGACTGGCTCCTGGTGGGGGCCCCCGAGCTGGCCGCTGCGTTCCTGTACCAGAGGGAGGGCGACCAGTGGAGCTATGTGGGTGAGCTGGCCGGCCCCGAGGGCGTGGGCTTCGGCCGCGCGCTGGCCCTGGATGCCGAGTCGGGCCTCGCCGTTGTGGGTGCACCTCTGTCGGAGGACAACCGGGGCGCCGCCCACGTCTTCCGGATGGACGATGCCGGGGACTGGTCCGAGGTGGGGCAGCTCACCGTGGGCTCCGGATCGGGTGAACTCAGGCTGGGCACGTCGGTGGTGATCCGCGGCGAGCACGTCCTGGCAGGTGCGCCGGGACGGCAGGAGGGTCGCGGGAGCGTGTACGCCTTCCGGGATGGCGGGGATGGCTGGCGCGTCCTCACCGAGTTCTCGCCCCGGGGCGCCGAAGACGGGGCAGGCTTTGGTGCCGCCCTGGCCGTGGACGGCGAGCGGGTCGTGGTGGGGGCACCGAACCACAACGGAACCGGTGCTGCCTTCCTCTTCGGAGTGGATGACAGTGGCGAGGCCTACTCCCAGGCTGGCCAGGTGGTGGCCTTCCAGCCCTCACCCGGCGCCATGTTCGGCATGTCGGTGGCTGCCGACGACGAGGCCCTCTGGGTGGGCGCGCCGCGGGCGCTCCAGACCCGGGGAGCCGTGCACGTCTTCCAGCAGGCCGAGTGGGGCTTCTCCGGGGTCTCGCAGCTGAGCGGTGAGGAGATGGCACGCCAGGCCGCCTTCGGGTACCGGGTGGCCGTGGCCGGCGACGTGGCCGCCGTGAACGCCCGGGGTGTGAACCAGGGCTCCGGCGCCGTGGTCATCTTCGAGCGGGACGAGGCGGGCCAGTGGCACGAGGCCCAGATGTTCGCCTCCGAGGGCGAGAGCCTCCCCGTCATCGCCGGGGAGACCCGCGAGTGCGTGGACGGCCGGGTGGCCGACCTCTTCGAGTGCTCCAACGTGGAGCTCCTCTCCTTCCTGCCCATCTCCGAGATCGGGGGGGACCCGGGGATCCGGCTGAACGACACGTGGGGCTGGCACGACGAGGAGACGGGTCGGGAGATCGTCCTGGTGGGCCGGACGAACGGCACCGCCTTCGTGGACATCACGGACCCGAACAACCCGGTCTACCTGGGTGAGGTCCTGAAGACGGAGGGTTCGCCGGACGCTTCGTGGCGGGACTTCAAGGTGTACAAGGACCATGCCTTCATCGTGGCGGACGCCTCCGGCCAGCACGGGATGCAGGTCTTCAACCTGCGCCGGCTGGACGACTTTGACGGGGAGCCCATCACCTTCGAGCCGGACTTGACCTACGACCGGATCAACTCGGCCCACAACATCGGGCTGAACCCCGACACCGGCATCCTCTACATCGTGGGCGCCAGCGGCGGCGGTGAAACCTGCGGAGGCGGGCTCCACATGGTGGATGCCAACGATCCGCTGAACCCCGAGTTCCTGGGCTGCTTCGCCGATGAGCGCACGGGCCGGGCCGGCACCGGGTACTCCCACGACGTGCAGTGCGTCACGTACCACGGCCCCGACGAGCGGTACCAGGGCCACGAGATCTGCATGGGCTCCAACGAGACCCACCTCTCGGTGGCCGACGTGACGGACAAGGCGAACCCCACTGCCCTCTCCATCGCCGAGTACCCGAACTCCGGGTACGTGCACCAGGGGTGGTTCGACGAGGAGCACCGCTACTTCTACATGCAGGACGAGCTGGCCCTCATGAACGGGCTCATCGACAACACCCGCACCGTCATCTTCGACGTGGCGGACCTGGAGGACCCGGTGGTGGTGGGCGAGTTCTTCTTCGACACCCGGGCCGTCTCCCACAACCTCTACATCCGGGGCGACCTGATCTACGAGGCGAACTACTCCAGCGGACTCCGGATCCTGGACATCAGCGACCGGGAGAACCCCGTGGAGGTGGGCTGGATCGACACGGCTCCGACCCACGAGGCCGAGCCCATGTTCGAGGGCGCATGGAGCACCTACCCGTACTTCCGGGACGGCGTGACCTCGGTGTCGAGCATCGGTGAGGGCCTGTTCATCGTGCGCTTCCAGGACCCGCGGCCGGTCTCCTGACCGGGGCGCGGTCCTGCCTGAACCCAAACGAACCTGGATTGACATGATCGACTTCGCACTCCAGCGAGGTCGGGGAGGGTCCCGGTGGCCGAGGCCGGCTGCCGGGGCCCTGCTCCTCGCCCTCCTCATGGTCTTTACCACGGCCTGCGCCTCTGCGTCCACGGCAGGCGCAGGCCCCGGGAGCGAGTCCGGCGAGACGTCCTTCCGGGCGTCTCCGGACCAGAACCTCCTTTACGTCTGCGTTCAGGACGAGGCGCAGATCGCCGTCATCGACATGGACACCCGGGAGGTGGTCCACACCATCGACCTGATGGAGCTGGGTTACTCGGAGCGGGCACAGCCCCACCACGTGGTGGTCGAGCCCGATGGGAGCGCGTTCTACGTCTCCCTCATCGGGGCGGACCGGGTCGTGAAGTTCGACGCGGACCACCAGGTGGTGGGCGAGGTGGAGATGGAGACGCCGGGCATGCTCTCCCTCCATCCGTCCGGCGACCTCCTCCTGGTGAGCCGCTCCATGAGCGCGGTGAGCCCCCCCCAGCGGATCGGGCTCATCACACGGTCCACCATGGAGGTGGAGGAGCTGGACATCTTCTTCAACCAGCCCCACGCCATGGTGGTGGGCCGCTCCGGAGAGTTCGCCTACACAGCCAGCCTGTCCGTGAACCAGCTGGCCTCGGTGAACCTGGCCAGCGAACGGGTGGAGCTCGTCGACATCGACGGGCCGAACCACGCCATGGTGCAGTTCGCCGTGTCTCCCGATGGCTCCCTCATGGCAGGAAGCGGCGAGATGTCGGGGCAACTCCTCCTCTTCGACCTCTCGGAGAACCCCGCGGAGCCCAGCCTCGTCAACTCCGTCGAGGTGGGCCACATGGCGTTCGACCCCGTCTTCAGCCCCGACGGGAGCCGGATCTGGGTGCCGGTAAGGCACACCGACGAGGTGGTGGTGGTGGACACGGAATCGGGGGAGATCCTGCAGCGAATTTCGGGAGACGGGATCGATGCGCCCCACCAGGTCCTCTTCTCGCCCGATGGCTCCACGGCGTTCATCTCCAACAACAACAAGAACCCCCACGCCATGCACGGCCCCGTCGAGGATGACGGCGGCGACGGCGCGGTGGTGGTGGTGGATGTGGAGTCCGGCGAGATCCAGCGGGTCCTCCGTCTGGGCCGGAACGTCACCGGCATCGGAACCAGGAACGCTCCCTGATGATGTGGCGAAGCCTCCATGCCGCCGCCGTGGCCCTCGGGGTCGCGGCGGCGGTTGTCGCATGTGGGAGTTCCGAGACTCCCTCCCCCGGCACCCCCTCCCCTGCCGGCCCTCCAGGGACCGGCGCGGCCTTCGAGCGGGACGTCTACCTCTTCGACGCCTACGATGCCGAGGGGCGCCGGTACGACCACCCCTGGCTGGGCGGACTCCTGGTTCCCCGGCCCCAGTTCGTGGACATCGACAACGACGGCGACCCGGACCTCTTCCTCCAGGAGCGCTCCGGGGAGCTCATGTTCTTCGAGAACATCGGATCCGCCGGGTCCCCGGATTTCCGATGGAGGACGGACCGGTTCCAGGACCTGGAGATCGGCCAGTGGTACGTCTTCCAGGACCTCACCGGGGACGGGCGGAAGGAGCTCATGAGCGAGCTTCGGTTCTCGTACATGCAGGTGTACCGCAACGAGGGCACCCTGGAGGAGCCCCGCTTCGAGCTGGCCCTGGACTCCATCCGCGACGTGGAAGGCCGGCCCATCTTCGCGGACCGGCAGAACATCCCCTACGTGACGGACCTTGACTGCAGCGGCACCCTGGACCTGTTCCTGGGCCGGGTGGACGGGAGCATCACCCACCTCCGGGAAGCGGAGCGAGTGGATGGGTGGCCCCGTTTCGAGCGGGTCACGGACTATTTCGAGAACATTGCCATCATCGGGCAGATCGGCTCCATGCACGGGGCGAATGCCATGGCCTTCATCGACATGACGGGAAACGGGGCGCTGGACCTCCTCTGGGGGGACTACTTCGAGCCCAGCGTCCTCCTCATCGAGAACACGGCGACCTGCCCGGACTACGACCTGGACAACCCGCCGGAGCCCCTCTACACCCCCGACGGAAACATCTCCACCTCGGGGCACAATGTGCCGGTTCCCGCCGACCTGGGTGGGGAGGGTGACATGGACCTGGTCGTCGGGGTCCTGGGCGGGGCCTTCAACCCGAACCTCACTGCCTCCGCCAACCTGCACCACTACGAGCGGGGCGCCGACGGACTCTTCCGGAAGCAGACGGAGCAGTTCCTCTTCGGGGTGGACATCGGGGAGGAGAGCTTCGTGGAGGTGGCCGATGTCACCGGGAATGGCCGGCCCGATCTGGTGGGGGGAAACAAGCTGGACCCTGCAAACACCCGCACGGCCCGCCTCTACCTCTTCGAGAACCGGGAGGGCGAGGACGGGCGGCCCGAATTCCACCTGGCGGACACGATCTCCCTGGCCCAATCCTACAACTACGCCCCGGCCATGGGCGAGCTCTTCGGGAGCGGCCGGCCGGACCTGGTGCTGGGCACATGGAATGACGGGATCCGGGTATATCGGAACCTGGGCCACGACGAAGGGGACGCGGCCGGATTCCCCCGCTTCGAGGAGGTGGAGGAGCTGGCCATTGAGTTGCCCAGGGGGAGCCACGGCACCCCGGCCCTGGGCGATCTGACCGGAAACGGGCTCCTGGATCTGGTGGCGGGTCGTTCCTCCGGGCACGTGGCCCTGTGGCAGAACACGGGAACGGCGGAGTCGCCCCGCTTCGAGCTTGTGGACGCCGAACTGGGGGACATCCGCGTGGGACGGCGCAGTGCCCCCTACCTGGCAGATGTAACGGGAGACGGCCGCCTCGACCTCCTGGTGAGCCAGGACGAGGGAGCCGTCCTGCTCTTCCGGAATACCGGCAACGCCGCGGAGCCCCGATTCGAGCTGGACGAGGACTTCTCGGTCTCCCTCTTCGGCCTGGGCAGGGCCGTCCCGGTGGACCTTGACGGCTCGGGGGAGCTGGACCTGGTGAGTGGAAACAAGTCTGGCGGCATCCTGATCTACCGGAACCGCGGCGGGGGCTTTCCCGACGGCTGACCCCCTGTACCTCGCGAGAAAGGGAAAAGGCCCCCCGGCAGACTGAGTGCCGGGGGGCCTTCCCAGTTCATGGGGCTCGGCTCGAGTGTCGGCCGGGAACCCTGGTCGGCTGCGCTGGCAGGCCGGCGCGGCTCAGCGAGCCGGTCCTCCATGCTTCTGGCGGACCTTCTCGGAGTACTTCTCGAAGAAATGGCGGTGATGGTCCATCATGTCGATGGTCCGGCCCTCGATCCAGATCTGCTCGATCTGGGTCCCGTACTCCAGGGGGTTCCCCGTGGTGAGGAGGATGTTCGCGTCCAGTCCCTCCTCGATGGCACCCACCCGGTCGTCGATACCCAGGATGCGGGCCGCATCCAGGGTCACGGACCGGAGGGCCACGTCGGCGGGCAGCCCGAAGGCCACCGGAGCGCCGGCGTGCCAGGGGAGACGGTTGGCGTATGCCGCGGCGCTCTCCCCTCCCACGGAGAAGGTCACCCCTGCCTCGTGGAGCCTCACGGGTCTGTGGTACGCCTGCTCGTAGGGCTCCCACTGGCGGGCCGGACCCGACAGGATGCCGGTGAGGATCACGGGAATGTCCCGGGCCACCAGCTCGTCGGCGAGGTATTCGGCATCGCGGCCACCACGGATGATGATCCGAAGTCCCTCCTCCTCGGCCCAGGTGATGGCATCCTGGATCTGCCGCAGGTCATTGGCATCCACCATGACCCGCTGCTCGCCGGCCAGCACCGCCCGCATGCTTTCCAGGCGGGAGTCCGTGGCCGGGGGAGACGACGCCCCCTCCTCGTACGCATCCATGGCACGGGCGTAGGCCCTGGCGTCGGCCACGAAGTCACGGAGGGCCCTGATGGACTGGTTGTAGGCGTTCTGGTTCTGAGGCCCGGGCCAGTTCACCAGCATGGCCACTCCTCGGCGCACCGTCATCTCCTCCCAGTTCCAACCATCCAGTGAGACGGCGGCCAGCTGGCCAGAGATGAGCCCGCCCGACATCGTGGGAACCGCCGTGGTGATCCCGGCAGACCGGGCCACTCCAATGTGCCGGCTCTCGGGGTTGATGGCGGTCTCGGCCAGGATGTTCGGGCTGAACGTTCCCAGCTCGTTCGTGTCGATGGTCACGTTGATGCCGCCGATCTCGAAGAGACCGACCTGAGTGGACGAATGGATCAGCCCCGGAAACAGGTACTTCCCCGAAGCATCGATCCGCTCCGCTCCCTCCGGCACCTGGACATTCGTGCCCACCGCGGTGATCCGGCCATCCTCGAACACCACGGTCCCGTTCTCGATGACCTGCCCGGACACCGTGTGGATCGTGGCCCCCTCGATGGCAATGGGGCGCTCCTGGTCGGGGGCCGGGACCTGAGCGTCGGCCGGGGTCGGCGCGAGGAGGGCGAGCCCCAGGGCGCCGGCTGTCGCCAGACTGGCCATCCATCCGCGCACCGTTCGTGCTCCGTTTCTTGTCAACATGTCTCGGCCTCCCATCAGCCGTTGTCGAGGATGAACTGGATCAGGCGGGCCCGTTCCTGCTCGGTGGCCTCCCGATCCTGCTGCTCGTCCTCGAGGTCGAAGTACTTGCGCCCATCGATCCAGGTCTGCCGGGCTCCGGCGGCCATGGAGAGGGGGTGGTCCGTCCAGATCACGAAGTCTGCATCCTTGCCGGGCTCCAGAGAGCCGACCCGGTCATCGATGCCCAGGAGCACGGCCGTGTTGGAGGTGACCAGCGACAGCGCCTCCTCCTCGGTGAGTCCGGTCCGGAGCATCTTTGCCGCCTCCCAATTCATGCGAGAGGCGATCTGGCTGTTGTCGGAGTGGAGCGACGTGACCACGCCTGCGTCCATGAGGATCCGGGCGTTGTAGGTCGTGGCGTCGTAGGACTCCACCTTGAAGCCGGACCAGTCGGACCAGATCACGGCGCCCGCTCCGTGGGCCGCCAGTTCCGGCGCCACCTTGAAGGCCTCCACCCCATGGTGGAAGGCCTTGATCCGGGTGTCGAACTCCTCCGCGAGATGCATCAGGGTGAAGATCTCGTCCTGGCGGTAGGAGTGGGACTGGATGGAGATGTCCTCGTTGAGGATGTCCACCAGGGCCTCCATTCGGAGGTCACGTCGGGGGGGGATCCCGTCTCCGGACTCCTCCCAACGGGCCCACTCGGCCTCGTATTCACGCGCCGCCCGGAAATTGTCACGAATGATCTCCTTCACACCCTGCCGGGTGTTGGGGTACCGGTTCGTGTTCCGGGTCACGTTCTCGCCCAGGGCGAACTTCACCGTGCGGGGAGCATCCTCGAAGACGATCTCGTCGGTGGAAGCGCCCCAGCGCATCTTGACGAAGGCGTTCTGCCCTCCGATGGGATTCGCCGAGCCGTGCATCACGTGGGCCGTGGTGAGGCCACCAGCGAGCTGCCGGTACATCCAGGTGTTGTTCATGGTCAGGACATCACCGATCCACACCTCGGGCACGATGGCGTTCCCGGTCTCGTTCACCCCCCCGGAGATTCCGGAGTGGAGGTGGGCATCGATGAGCCCGGGGGTCACGTGGGCGCCGTCGGCGTCCACGATCACCGCGTCGGAGGGAGCGTCCAGGTTCTGCCCCACCGCTTCGATGCGACCCTCACGGACCAGGAGGTCACCCCCCTCGATGAGGCCGTCTGGCCCCATGGTCCAGAGGGTGGCATTCCTGACCAGCACCACGGAGGGCTGCTCCGGAAGACCCTCCCGCCCGTGGTCCTGAGACGGGCGGATGTCGCGGAGGTCCAACGAGGCCGGCACGCCTCGACTGTCCGGGCCGGAGCCGGCGGACGGCCCTTCGACCCGCTGTGCCTGGAAGCTGGCCCTGGACCCATCGGGAAGCTCCCCCCAACCGTGTATGGTCTCGCCGGCCACGGTGGCCGTGAGCCGCACCGTGCCCTCCATCCCGACCACGTCACCGGGGAGGTGGAAGCCGAGCCGGCGGGATTCCTGGGCCAGGCTCACGTTGGAGAGAGAAGTGGACTCCGCCGTTCGCTCGAAGGAACCGGACAGGCGCCCGGGCTGCCCCTGGAGGACCAGGTCGCCGGTGAAGGCCGGCGAGGCGGAGGTCATGGTCCAGCGCCCCCGGGGGTCCACCGATGCGGGCCGATGGATCTCGTGCCGGACCCCGTCGACCCAGACATCGTGGATGCGGGCGTTCTCGGTGAAGAGGTCGCCATCTGCCACCACCAGGTTTGCCACCTTGCCGGCGGCCAACGTCCCGTGGGTGGCCCCGATGCCCAGCATCTCGGCCGGCGTGGTCGTCACGGCGGCCAGGGCCGTGGTTGGATCCAGGCCCCGGTCCACCGCCACCCGGACCTGCTCCGGGAAGGTGGAGGGGTCGTTCAGTCCCTGGGCGGTGAGCGCCACCGTCACCCCTGCGTTCGCCAGTCGACCCGGGTTCTCCGGTGCCAGGTACCAGTGCCTGAGCTGCCCCAGGGAGACCCCGAGGGTGGCGGCCGGATCTGAGAGGTTGGGGGCGGACGGGAAACTCACCGGGAGGACCACGGGGGCCCCCAGTGCGGCGACCTCCTCCAGCATCCGGTACTCGGTCCCGCTGCCGCGGTACCACGCAGGGAGGTCGAACTCCGCCGCGATCCGGGCGGCCCGAAGGAGTTCCTCCTCGCTGGTGGTCCGGAAGAAGGCAGGCACCTGGCCGGCGACCACCGGTCCCAGCGACTCCAGGGACCGGTCTGTTTCAGGCCGGCGCATGCCCTGCGGGCTCTCCCGGTAGACCTCTTGTGCCTCCTGGTACCACTGGGCATCCAGGAGCGTCTGCCGGAGGAACGCCATCCCGCCCATGGCGGAAGTGGGATAGCCGAAGCCCAGCTCTGTGTCGCGGGTCATGCGGAAACCATGGGCCACGCCGTCGGAGATGATGCGATCCCGGGGCGGTGCGTCGCTCAGGCTGGCCACCGCCGTGCTTCCCCGGAACATGCCCAGGCGGGGCACCAGGTGGGCCACGGCAAAGCCGGCCTCCCGGAGGCCAGCTCCCTGGCCGGAG
Source organism: Gemmatimonadales bacterium (assembly GCA_007692505.1). Classification (GTDB taxonomy): domain Bacteria; phylum Gemmatimonadota; class Gemmatimonadetes; order Longimicrobiales; family Gaopeijiaceae; genus REBX01. The sequence goes on from REBX01000087.1 coordinate 10,190, forward strand.
TCCTCGACCAGGATGCCGGCGGCCTGAACAAAGCTGCGGGCCTGCGGGTTCCAGTAGTCAGGTCCGCGATCCATCTCGTCCCCGGGCTCCTCCGGCATCCCCGCGTAGGAGTATGCGTCGATGAAGCCGGGGTAGATGGTCCGGCCGTCCATCTCGTGGACCCGGGCGTCGGCGGGGACGGATACATCCGCACCCACGGCCTCGATCACCCCGTCCCGGATCACCAGGGTGGCGTTGTCCAGCACGGTCCCGGGTTCGGTGACCACCCGGGCTCCCGTAAAGGCATGGACTCCGGGAGCCTGGCTCCGGAGCCCCTCCACCGGCGTGGTCTGCCCTTCCACCGGGGCCACCAGGGCCAACGGCAGGAGGGCGAGCAGGCCGGTCACGATCGGCAGACGAACTCGCATCGAACTTCCTCTCGGTTGTGTGAAGGTACAGGATACATACCTACGGCCCCGAAGGGGTCCCGTCAAACCGGATCCAGAATGTCCTCCACCTCCCCAACCCGCGTCCGCCGCCCCGTATCTGCCGTGAGCCTGCTCGTCACCCTCCTGGTGGGTCTCGCCGTCTTCCTTCTCCTCCTCTGGGTCGGGGCCCCCATCGTGGCGAATGCCCTCCTATTCCACCCATCGGGCACACCGGCGGACCCGCCTCCCGATCTGGCGAGGATTCCTGGCGAGCGGGTCGAGCTGGAAGCCATGGACGGGATCACCCTGGAGGCCTGGTGGCACGACGCGGGGGAGGGCACGCCTGCCGTCCTGCTTCTTCACGGGAACGCCGGACACCTGGGGATGCGCGCTTCGTGGGCAGAGGGCTACCTGGCCAAAGGGATGTCCACCCTCCTCCTGGGCTACCGTGGGTACGGCCGGAGTGGGGGGCGGCCGTCAGAGTCGGGGCTGGCCCGCGACGTGGCCGCCGCCCTGGACTTCCTGGCGGACCGGGACCGGAGGGTGGTGGTCCACGGCCGTTCCCTGGGCGGGGCCGCCGCCCTGGCAGGACTGGAGGAAGCCGGAGTGGGGGACGGAAGCCGGGGGTCCGGGGTCCAGGGCCTTGTCCTGGAGAGCGTATTCACCTCCCTGGAGGAGATCGGGCAAGCCACCTACCCGGTGCTCCCGGGATTCATCCATGGGCGGCTCAGGGGGAAATGGGACAACCGCTCCCGCCTGGCCGGGGTGGAGGTGCCCGTCCTGGTGATCCACGGTTCGGCCGATGAACTCATCCCGGCCCGGATGGGTCGGGAGCTGGCCGAAGCAGCCCCCAGCCTCCACGAGCTCGTGGAGGTGGGGGGGGCCGGACACAACGACCTCCCCCTGGTGGCAGGCCCCGACTACGTGGAGCTCACGACCGACTTCGTTCGAACCGTTTCAGCCACTCGTTGATGGGGCGACGGAAAACCACCAGAAGGACGAGGGGAATCGTGCTCGCCAGGGCCACCAGGACGATGACACGCCCCGACGCCTCAACCGCAGTTCCGCCCACCACGGTATAGAAGATCGTGCTGGGGATCGCCCCTGCCGTCACGGCCAGGAGGAAGTGTGGCCAACGGATACCGGTGACCCCTGCGGCGTAGCTCACCAGGTCCGGATTGATGAAGGGGATGATCCGGCCCACGAAGATGGCCAGAACGCCCCTTCGCCTCATGAAGGTGTCCACTCGGGCCAGCCGCTCTTCCGACACGAGCCGCTCCACCCCCGGTCGCCCCACCAGCCGGGCGATCCCGAAGCAGGCCGCTGCAGCCACCAGCTGGGTCCCCAGGGTCAGGAGCCCACCCCACCAGAGGCCGAAGACCATGGCGTTGGCGATGCCCAGGAGGAAGGACGGGCCTGGCGGGAAGATGGAGGTGGCCAGTTGCAGGAGCGCCGAGACCACCGGTGCCCAGACTCCGAACGCGAGCATCCAGTTCCGGAGCCCCTCCGTATCGCCGTCCGTGAGCAGGCTCCACGCCTCCAGAAAAGAAGCCCGGAGCTCACCATTCACGACCAGGGCAAGGACGAGGAGCCCGACCAGGACAAGGGTCGGGATGAGCGAAAGAGCCACGGGTCCCCGCCGACTGCGACCTGCCCGACTCGCTGGACTCAAGGGGGGCCCGCCATTGCCGGAGGCCTCAGGTCAGAAGGAAGACCCACAGCCCGAGGACGATGAGGAGCACACCGGTGGCCATTCCGGCTCGGGGACC
>REBX01000085.1 GCA_007692505.1 Gemmatimonadales bacterium
ATGGTGGTGTTGTCGGTGTTCATGACCCCGTGGACGAAGCCCACCGAGAGCCAGTCCGCCACCAGGGAGGCGGTCCGTTGGCGCACGGCCTGGAAGAGGGCGGCGGCCCGGTTCGCCTCCGAGGCCAGCTCCGGGTAGTGGCGGGCCACCACGTGATCCACCAGGCGCTCCACCTCTTCCACCTCTCCTTGCCGAGCCAGGTACTCGAAGGTGCCCACCCGGACGTGGCTCCGGGCCACCCGGACCATGATCCCCCCGGGCTCCTGGCCACTCTGGCGCCAGACCGTCTCGCCAGTATGGAGCGCGGCCAGGGCCCGGGTCGTGGGAATCCCGAGGGCGGCCATGGCCTCGCTTCCCAGGTACTCCCGTACCACGGGTCCCAGGGAGGAACGTCCGTCTCCCCGCCGGGAGAAGGGCGTGGGTCCGGACCCCTTGAGGTGGATGTCCACCGTTTCTCCTTCCGGGGTTTCCAGCTCCCCCAGGAGGATGGCCCGCCCGTCGCCCAGGCGGGGAACCCACCCTCCGAACTGATGCCCCGCATAGGCCATGGCCACGGGGCGTGCACCCTCTGGTGTCCGGTTCCCGGCCAGGATGTCGACGCCGGCCTCGGAGCGGAGGGCGTCGGGATCCAGCCCCAGCTCCCGGGCCAGGGGTTCGTTCAGCGCGACCAGCTCCGGGGCCTGCACGGGGGTGGGACCCACTCGGGCGTGGAAGATGTCCGGAAGGGAGGCGTAGCCCTGCCCCAGGGGCAGGAGAGGCGATGGAGCGGTCATGGGAATCCGCAGGAGGGGGAAGGCCGGTGTCGGGTCTGGCTGGGAGACAGACGCCTTCCTCTACTCCGGTGCCGGGGCCGGGTTCGCGTCGGGCGACCGCACCAGGAGGGCGGTTCCCCCCAGGAGGAGGAGGAGGGCGGTCCAGCAGAGCCAGCTCACCGACCCTCCCTGGCCCAGGGCCAGCGGGACCAGGAGGACGGGGACGGCCACGTAGGCGGCGTCGTAGCCGGCCACGGTCTCCGATGGGGCCTCGTTTCGGGCGTGGGCCCACTGGACCATCCCGAAGGCCCCCGCTGCCCCCGCGAAGCTCAGCAGGAAGATGAGGAGGCCCGTCCCGGTGGAGGGGAGGAATGCGGCCTGTCCGGAGTCATTCTGTGCAACGCCCTTCAGGAGGGAGTCCAGCGCCAGGAAGGTCCCTCCCAGGATGCCGAAGAGGATCCCCTGCGGAGCGGCGGGGCGCACCTTTCCGAGCCAGGCTACCGGCACGACGAGGAGGGTCGTCAGGGCGCCGGTGGCCAGGAGGGGGGAGATCCGGACGTCGGCCATGGAGAACCGGTCGCCCAGAAGGCCATCCAGCCCCAGCAGGGCCGTGCCCACCATGATGATGCCCGCACCGACCAGGTCCCGCCCCCTCAGGTCGCGGCCCAGCCGGACGCACGAGAACCAGAGGAGGGGAAGGAGTCCCACCGCGTACATGGAGGTGTAGAGGGTGGTGGGCCCGAACCGATTCGCCACGACGACCCAGAGGGGGGCCGAGAGGTTCAGGATCGCTCCCCAGGTCCAGGTCCGGCGACCCGCTCCACGGGCTCCGTCCCGGATGCCGAGCCGCATGAGCCCCTGCGAGAGGTGGATCACGAAGGAGCCCACGACGCCGACCCCGATGGCGATGAACCATGCGGGCTCGGGGGTCATGGACTCGCGTACTCGCGGGGGGCGGGGGCGTGGGGGTTCGGGGAGGAGGGGGCACCGGCCTCGGGGGTGGGGGCGGCCTCTCCGGAGGGGAGGAACCGACGACGCCACGCCCGCGGTATGCTCCCCACATCGACCTGGAGGAGGCAGTAGAGCGAGTCCCCGAAGCTGGCCTCCACCTGGACGTCCAGGAATCGGGCCCGCAGGGAGAGGTAGTACCGGAGGAGGGGCGGGATCCCCCGCTGTCCGTCCTCCAGCCAGTCCACCAGGGGGGCCAGCCGGTCGATGGACTCTCCCCGGTACGCACGGACGATTCGTCGGTGGTGCCGGGTCCGGGGGACGAACGGGCACCTGGCCCGGACCTTGTCCCGCAGGGGAGGGGGCGCCGGGTGGTTCTCCTCCAGGTATTCCACCAGGACCGCCCGGGTGAGGGGATGGTGGTCGTTGGAGATGGTGACGGAGCCGAAGAGGGTGTCGATGTCGTGGTCGACCACGATGTGCCCCAGCCCCTTCCAGAGAGCGGCCAGGGCCAGGGGGGACTTCTGGTACTCCGGACGGACGAAGGACCGGCTGAGTTCCGCTGCCCGCCCCAGGGAGCTGTGGAACCCGTCCTCCAGGTGGAAGACGTCATGGAGGTACAGTCCCTCGGGGCCCTGTTCCGCGAGGACCTCCTGCACCAGGCCCACCCTGTAGGCCCCGGCCAGGACGGATCGGCTCCGGTCCCAGAGGAGGAGGTGGTGGAGGTGCTCGTCCTCCGGAGCCAGGTCCAGTCGGGACCCTGCACCCTGTCCCGATGCCCGGTACGTCAGCTCCCTGGCCCGCCCCAGGAGGTGGAGGAGGGCCGGGGCGCGGCGTCCCCGGACGAAAAGGAGGTCGAAGTCCCCGGAACGGGCGACCAGGTGATCATCGCCCAGCTCGGCCCGTTCCGCGGCAACCCTCTCGGGGGACGGGCCCGGGTCCACATGGGGAAGATCCCGAGGTGCGGTGCCCTCGCCCCCGGTCGGGGGCCGGACATCGCGATCGGCCAGGGCATGGCACCAGCTCTGGAGCCGGAGGCCCGGCGCCCGGCTCCGGTGCAGTCGGTCCACCTCCCCGGGACCCAGGACCGGCCCTCCGCGGATCTCCACCTGGTGGACCGGGGGATCCAGGAGCTCCCGGCAGAGCATGAGTCCCCTCACCCTGCTCCAGCGGGGCGGGATCTGCAGGAAGCGGTGACTGTTCCCCCCCGGGATGTGGAGCACGGCCATGTGGGCCCCGGCGTGGCGGGCCATGCGCACGGCGTGGTCGTTCCAGTCCCGGTCCACGATGGCCCGGGAGTCCGGGTCGCGGTGGGAGACCCGACCTGCCGGGAAGAGGACCAGGAGACCCCCGTCCTCCAGGTGGCGGATGGCCTGCCTGAGGGAACTCCGGTTGCCCCGGGCCCCCGACGAGAGGGGGTCCACCGGGAAAAACGACTCCTGGAAGCCGGGGACCCGGCAGACGGCTCCGTTGGCAAGGAAGGCCCATCCACCGGGCCGGATCCTCTCGAGCCAGGGGACGAGGGCAAAGAACTCCAGTCCGCCGAAGGGATGGTTGGCCACGAGGAGCAGGGGGCCATCCAGTGCCTTCAGTCTCCGGGTGAGGCCTTCGTCCGTCGTGGACGTCACCCCCAGGCGCTCCAGGGTTCGCGCACTGAAGGTGACGGGGTCGGGATCGTCCCGGCGGACGACATCGTAGTGCTCCCACATCCTGTGGAACCCCAGGGCCCGTTCCACGGCAGGGCGGACGGGTCGCAGTGCCTGCCGAAGCCAGCCCGGCTCCACACTGGCCAGCGGGTCGATGGGTCGATCCACCCCGTGGGTGTCCGCGTGGGGTTCGAAAGGTGTCATCGTGGGCGCATCGTCCCTTTACCCGAGAGGGCCTCCTCCCCGAAGAGGGTGGCCTCCTGCGGATCGTGGAAGGCACCGTCGCTTCTTCGGTGCCAGTGGGTCATCCTCGGCCCCCGACCCATCCCCACCCCCTGACCCCCGGGCGGCGCCGCCGCCAGGGTCATCCAGACCAGGCTCACGGTGCGGGCATCGGGCCGGGACATGCGGACGGAGCGCCGGCTGGCGGGTCCGCAGCGATCCAGGTGGAAGTCCCGGAGATCCTCCACGGAACTCCGCCCACAAGCTCCGCAGAGTTCCCGGAGGCGTCGGGTGCGATAGCTCCGGACCTGGTCGGGGGATACGGAGGAACTGATGAGGATGGGTGGATCGGGAGCCGGATGGTCCCGGAGGGCGGTACCATTCCATTGGTGGCGAGAGACCGCGCCATCGACGCCGAATACCAGGAGGTGGAAGGGCGCATGACGGGCCGTTTCGACGGACCGGACCAGGCGGGTGCGAGCCTCCTGGAGATCCCTGGCTCCGGCCAGGTCCAGGAGGAGCCGTCCCCGGCTCCGGCGGCCGGTGCCGGACCCTCCATTCTCCTGCCAGTCGTTCAGGAGGCAGGCCCCGAGGCCGAACTCGTTCCCGAAGATCCAGGTGCCTCCCCCATCGGGGTCCAGGGGAGCCAGGACACGGGTTCCACACAGGTCCAGCCTCTCGGGTGCCCGTCCCGTGGACCGGTCACGCCGTTCGTCCCGACTGAAGAAGACGTGGCGCCGGCCGTGGTCGTCCAGGGTCCACGTTGCCGTGCACATCGTTCACCCACCCCTGTGGGCCACTGTGGAGGGAGCCATGCCCAGCCCCTCCGGCAGATCCACCCCGAGGGATCGACACATGACGGCCATGAGGGCATGGTGGTGGATGGCGTGGGCCATGGCGTACATGAGTTCGCGGCCCAGGGTCGACTCCACTTCGCCGGAGGGGCCGGGGTGGTTCGACACCCTGCAGCGGACCCGGACCCCACGGGACAGATCCCGCGCCGGGATCTCCGACGCAGACTCCATGAGGGACCTCAGGTGACGCCGGGCATGGGCGCGATCCTTCTCCACCCGGCGATCCCTGGGCCGGGCATCGTAGTCGACCCATCCGTCCGACGAGTGGACGGGAGGCTGGAAATGTTCGAGGCAGTGCCGGAAGTGCTGTCCGAGCGTGGCGTCCATGGCAATGTCCACCGAAGTGGACCAGAGTTCGTCGTCCACGGCATCCAGGAGCCGAAGCTCCAGGTCGAGGGCGTCGTCCAGGGCAAGGAGGATCCGGGGTCGCCACAGTCCACTCATTCGCGCCAGTCTCCTTGCCGTTTCTGGATTCTTCCTGCCCTTGCACCTCGATCTTTCGAATTCGTGAGGAGCCCAAAGGGTTCCCAGGCGCCTTGCCGGTCGGGCAAGGCTCCAAACGCACTGCCAACGGAACGCAGGGCGTCCGGGCGGGGTCCCACATCGCCGGATCATGCGCCCCGGCCCCCCGAGAGCTTCGGAGACCTACCCTGAACATCCTCATCGTCGAGTCTGCCGCAAAGGCCAGGACTCTCAAGCGTTACCTCGATTCCGACTGGCACGTCGTGGCCACTGGTGGGCACGTACAGACCCTGCCCCACAACCGGAAGGAGCACGGCAAGGACGCGAAGAAGGCCTACTGGGCCAATCGGACCGGAGAGCTCCCCAGCCCGCCCTGGGTCTGGACGGACCGGGGCGAGAAGGCACTGAACGCCATCCTGGAGAAGGCAGACGACGACCCGGTCTTCTGGATCGCCACGGACCCGGATCGGGAGGGCGAGTTCATCGCCTGGTGCCTGGAGCGGCTCCTGGAGGAGCGGGCAGGCGAGATCCACCGGGTCACCTTCCAGGAGGTCACCGAGGAGGCGGTCCGGGCGGCGCTGGAGAAGCCCGGCAGTGTGGATCGAGCCATGGTGGAGAGCGCCCTGGTCCGGAAGTTCGTGGATCGGCTGGTGGGATACCGGACCTCGAAGCTGGCTCGCTCGGTGATCCGGGGTGGCGCCGCGTCCATGGGCCGGGTGCAGACCCCCACCCTGGGGTTCGTGGTGGAGCGGGAGCTGGAGCGGGAGGCCCACGTGCCCATCCCCTACTTCGAGGTGAAGGCCCGGGCCGCCGGCACGGAGCTGCAGGTCCGCTTCCACGAGCCCGGCGACGAGGACGTCTGGACGAACGAGTCGGGACGGGCCGATCCGCAGCGTACCTTCGACGGAGAACTGGCTGAAGGCGCCCGGGCCGCCATTGCCGGGGCCGGGGAGGTCCGGGTGGTGGAGCTGCGGCAGCGGGCCCGGACCTCGCGTCCCCGGGCCCCCTTCAGCACGGATGCCCTCCTCCAGGCCGCCGGGTCCCGGTTCGGCTGGTCGCCCCGGAAGACCTCGGCCCTGGCCTCCATGCTCTACGAGGACGGGCACATCACCTACATCCGGACGGACTCGGACCGCCTGGCCCCCTCGGCCCTGGCGTCGGCCCGGGACGTGGTGGTCAAGACTTTCGGGGAGGACCACGTGGCCCGGGAGGGAGACGCGGCCCGGAAGTCGGAGGGGGGCGGCCCGGTGCAGGACGCCCACGAGGCCATCCGACCGACCCGCATGGAGGTGGAGGAGGTGGGGCTGGACGATGCCGATGCCCGCCGTCTGTACCGCCTCGTCCGGGCCCACACCCTGGCCAGCCGCATGGCTCCGGCCCGGTACGAGACCCTCCGGGTGACTGCGGAGGCCGAGGGTCTGGAGCGACCCCTCACGGGCACGATCTCGTGGCGCACCTTCCCGGGATGGGAGGCTGCCTACCGCGAGTTCCGGGACGAGCCGGCCACCTCGCCCCCGGAGGCCTCCCTGGAGGAGGGCGCCCGGTGGATCCTGGACCCGGGCACGCCGGAGGAGCCCAACCCCGAGCTGGTGGAAGACGAGACGCGCCCGCCCCCGCGCTACCGGCGGCACACCCTGATCCGGGCCATGAAGGATGCGGGGATCGGCCGGCCCTCCACCTACGCCCGCACCGTGGAGAAGCTCGAGGAGCGGGAGTACGTGGTGCCCGAGGAGGGGGCCCTTGCCCCCACCCCCCGGGGCCGCGCGATCTGGCTCCGGGTGGCGCCCCTCTACACCCGGGAGGAGTCCGACACCGAGCTCTTCAGCCCCGAGTTCACCTCCCTCATGGAGAAGCGCCTGGACGCGGTGGCCCGGGCGACGGCCTCCCGGGACGAGGACCTCTCGGCCGCCGACGTGTGGGAGCACTGGCGGGACCGGATCCGGGACCTCCACGAAATTGCCCGGACCCGTAAGGACTCCGGCGAGGTGACCCCCCGGACCCGGGAACGCCTGGAGCGCCTCCTGGAGAATGCCCCGGACGACGTGGAGCGGCCGGAGGACCTGGCGGCCCTCAGCGAGGAGGAGGGCCGGGCCTGGATGGACCGCCTCCGGGAGGCCGGGGTGAGCCCCGCCCCCACCCGTCGCCAGCTGGAGTACCTGGAGCAGATGCGGGAGGAGCTGGGGTTCTCCGAGGAGGAGGCCGCAGAGCTCATCGACCTGGAGAGCCTCGACGCCCTCACCACCTCGGTGCAGGCCAGCGCCCTTATCGAGGAGCTCGCCACCCTGCGGGACGAGCGGCGTCCCCCCAGCCGGAAGCAGGTGGCCCTCATCGAGCGCCTCCAGAAGGAGCTGGAGCTCTCCGACGACGACGCAGCGGCCCTGGTGGAGGAGTCCTCGCTGGACGAGCTCACCGGGGGGCGGGAGGGTTCGGCGAGCCGCCTCATCGACCTCCTTCTGGAGCGGAGCCGGGCCACGAAGGCCGCGGCATCCAGTGCGTCGGAGGAGGCGGCCGGGGGTCCGGGGGCGGCGGCTTCGGAGACGGCCGGTGCCGCCGGCGGGCCCGGATTGTCGCCCCGCGGCGGCGACGCCTCCGGCGGATAGCCCCGTGACCTCCGCTCCGCTCCCGGTTGCCTTCCCGTCTGGCGGGGAGGAGGTCAGGGGAGACCTCCACCTCCCCTCCGACGCCTCGCCTCCGCCGGGGGGATGGCCCGTGGTGGTGATGGGGCACGGACTGGGCGCAGAGCGGGCCCACGGGCTCGAGCCCTTCGCCCGGGCCTTTGCAGGGGCCGGGCTCGCCGCCCTCACCTTCGACTACCGCCACCTGGGGGAGAGCGGGGGCGAGCCCAGGAGGATCATCTCCCCCCGGAAACAGGTGGAGGACTACCGGGCCGCCCTCCGCTTCGGTCGGGGACGAGACGAGCTGGACCGGGAGCGCATCGGCCTCTGGGGCACCTCCTTCTCCGGGGGGCATGTGCTGGAGGTGGCGGCGTCGGGGGAGGAGGGCATCCGCGCCGTGGTCTCGCAGATCCCCTTCACCAGCGGATGGGCCTCGACACTGGCCTATCCCCTCCGGTACCACCTCCGGGCCATCGCCCTGGGGCTGGCGGACCGGGTGGCGGGCTGGCTGGGGCGGGGTCCCGTCATGGCGCCCCTCACCAGCGAATCGGGGTTCGCGGTCCTGGCCTCCCCGGACAGCCATCCGGGGTACGGGCAGATGATGGGACCCAACGCGCCGCCGCCTCGCCCTGTGGCGGCGCGAGTCTTCCTGGAGATCCTGGGGTACCACCCGGGACGGAGGGCGAGCCGCGTCCGGGCCCCCACCCTGGTGGTGGTGGCCGAGGCCGATGCGATCTGCCCTCCGGGAGCCACCCGCCGGGCAGCCCGCCGGCTCCCCCGGGGCGAGGTCGCGTCTTTCCCCATGGGTCACTTCGATCCGTACACGGGGGAGTGGTTCCAGAGGGTCTCCCGGGTGGAGACCGCCTTCCTTGCCCGCCACCTGGCCCCCGAGGCCGGCTGACCCTTCCGGAGCGTCCATGAACATCCTCCCTGCAGCCTCCCGGTCGCCCCGCCTCCCCAGGCCAGGCAGTCGAAGCCCGCAGGGGCTCCGGAGCCCTTCGGTCCCTGCCTTCCTGCGCCTCCTTCCCTTCCTCGCCGTCCTCCTGGTCTGGGGGATGGCACCCGGGGCCGGAACCCTGGTGGGCCAGGAACCCCCGGAGGTGGGCGATCTCCCGGCCGATTCGGCGGGGGTCATGGAGGAGGTCCGGGAGATGCAGGCCGCCTTCGAGGCCTGGCGGGAGAGCCGGATCCCGGTTCGCACCCGGGACATGCGCGGGTTCCGGTGCGACGAGCGGATCGGGCGCATGTGCCACTGGTTCGGAGGCGCGGACGAGGCGGACTTCCCCCCCGAGCCCGTGGAGACGGGGATGGCCCGGGTCGAGCTCATCGGCGCCCTGGCCAATGCCCGGACGCAGGTGGCCCATCCGTGGGTGCTGGGCCAGCTCGTGGTCTACCTGGAGGAGGACGGCCGGCGGGGGCAGGCCCTCCAGGCGGCCCGCCAGTGCGAGCTCGCGGAGACCTGGTGGTGCGCCGCCCTGGAGGGGTACGTCCTCCACCGGGATGGTCGCTACGTGGATGCCGAGGAGGCCTTCGAGCGTGCGCTGGCGAGTGCCCCCGACCATGAGAAGTCCCGCTGGCTCGAGCCCCGGTTCATCCTCACCCCCTCGGCCCGGAGCGAGTGGGACCGGGTCGACGAGGCGGAGCGGGAGCGCCTCCGGGAGCGGCTCTGGCGCTTCTCCAACCCCCTCTTCATTCGGGACGGGAACGACCGGTGGACCGAGCACCTGGCCCGGGTCGTCCTGGTCATGGTCCGGGAGGATGCGGCCCAGCCCTACCAGATCCCCTGGGAGGAAGACCTGGAGGAGTCCCTCATCCGGTATGGGTGGGAGATCGGGTGGAGCCGGGTGCGCTCGGCGCAGACGGGCCAGCTCCTGCAGGACACCCGCTCCATCGTGGGACACCACCATCCGGGCAGTCGGGGCTACCTCTTCCCCGAGACCTTCGTCGCAGCGCCTGCCGACATCCCCCCGGAGGCCTGGCTCACGGGCCCCAGGGAGGCCCGGACCTGGTACGCCGCCCGCTACGCCCCGGACTTCCGGGGGCTGGAGACGCAGGTGGCCCGGTTCCGGAGGGGCGACTCCCTCCTGGTGGTGGGGGCCTACCGCCCGGATCCCGGCTCCGCGGTGGTGGACCTCCCCGGGGCTGCGCCGGATCGGGGGGACCCCTTCGGCTCCACGGACCCCTTCGGCGCACCTCCTGCAGGGGGCGAAGACGAGGTGGCCGGGCCCTATCGATCCGGCCTCTTCCTCGTCCCCGAGGACGGGGGGGAGATCCTCTCCGTGGAGGGTGACCAGGACGACGCCGTGTTCAGCCTGATGGCTCCCGGCGGGCGCTGGGTTTCGAGCCTGGAGGTCCTGGACGAGGACGGGGGGGCCGCCTGGAGGGCCCGCCAGGGAATCGAGCAGCGTCCTCTCCTCCGGGGTCAGGCCGGGCTCTCGGATCTGGTCCTCCTCCGGGAGGACGCTCCCGTCCCCGACTCCTTCGAGGAGGCCGTGCCCCTGGTCCGGCCCGGGATCCGGGTGGGACGGGGGGAGCGCTTCGTGGTGGCCTGGGAGGTCTACGGGCTGGGGGTGGAAGACGACGCGGAGGTCACCCTGGCCTTCACCCGGGGCGCCCCCGGCTTCCTGGAGCGGGTGGGGGCCTTCCTGGGCCTGGTGGAGACGGACGAGCCCCTCTCCATCACCTTCCGGGAGGTGGGCCCCGACGAGGTGGACACCGTCTTCCGGGCCCTGGAGATCTCGCTCCCCCAGCTCGAGCCCGACGAGTACACCCTCCACCTGGAGCTCTCCCTGCCGGGCCAGGAGCCCCTGGTCTCGAGCCGGCCCATCGTGGTGGAGGACAGGTAGGGTAGCGCCGCCAGGGTCCCGTTCGGCACCCAGACGGGCGACGGGCCGCGCTGGCCGGGAGGGGCAGGCGGGAGGCCGCCAGGAGCGGGGAGGCCGCCAGGAGCCGGGGAGGGGAGGGCGCCGTGTGGGCTTCCGGGTCACCGCAGGCCCGGGGGAGGACCACCGAGGGGTCACTCCGGGGCGTGCTCCACCTCACCGGAGGAGGGGTCTGCGCACCAGCGGTCGTCGTCGAACCGGAAGCAGAGCCCCCCGTCCTCCCACCGGGGGTCCGAGACCCGCCGTTCCTCCGGTGGGTGGTCCTCCCACCCCGGGACCTCCACGTCGAAGCCCCGGTCCTCCACCGTGCCGGTGCCTGGCGGGACCGGGACGACGCGGAGGAGGACGCTCCCCGAGGGGGGCTCCAGGAGGAAGGCCACGAAGTCGCCCCCGGGAGCCCAGCCGGCCACCTCCACACCGCCTCCGTACTGGAAGGCCACAACCTGGGGCCCGGCGAAGGCCGCCGCGCCGGATCCTGCCGTGGACCCGGTCCCTGCCTCGGGCTCGGCTTCGGCCCTGCCGTCGGCAAGGTCCACGATCCACCCCGTCCCGTGGGCCACCCCGGTGGTGGTCAGGGCAAGGTGGGTCCCGTCCGGCGATGGGCGGGCGTCCCGGAAGGTGCCACCTGCCCCGAAACGTTTGCCGGGGGCGACCTCGACCTCGGAGGGCAGCCCCGATGCCCGGAGGAGGATCGTGCCGTCGTCGTCCTCCAGCGCCTCCCCGTCCTGTGTCACCTGGACGGTGGGCACCTCTTCGGGGTCCGGTGGCGCCGCGTCGGGGTCGGTGCAGCCCCAGGCCACAAGGAGGACCGCCAGGCCCATGAAGGTCCGGCGGACGATGGCGCGGCGATGTGTTTTCGGCATGGACGACCTCGCTCATTCTCCCCGGGAGGTGGAGCCCTTCCGACCCCGCCCCGCACGGACCTTCAACACCTCCAGGTGCTGACGGATCCGCTGGGGGAGGGCCAGGTCGTCGGCGATGGCCGCCACCTCCTCGGCCTCCCGCCAGGTGGCCTCCAGCCAGGACAGCTCCCCCTCCAGCGCCTCCCGTTCCGTCTCCTCGTGGGCGGCCATCTCCAGGGCCAGGCGGAGGGGAGCGGGGAGGCGGGGGACCGTGGTGTAGCCCTGGCCCCGTCGGCGCGCCTCCTGCTCCACCTTACCCAGGAAGGCCTCGGGACCCCCTGCTGCCTCGAGGCTGGCCACCGCTTCGGACACCCTCTTCCGGGACCCGCCGCCGGCGTTGATCCGGGGGAGGGTGGCCCGAAGGGCGCGGACCGCATCTGTTCCCTCCAGGGTGGCCGACCCCTCCGAGTGCTCCAGGAGGACCCTCACGGGGGGCCCCGGACCGCTGTTGTCACCCTCTGCCGGCCGCACCTTGATCCCGTGCAGCTGTCCCACACTCAGGACGAGGCGTTCGTCGGGGGAGAGCTGGATCCGAGCTTTGGCAAGGTTCCCGCCCCTCCGGGCCAGCACCAGGTTGCCCACCGAGAAGGCGTTCAGCCCGAGCTGCAGGGCGGCCGCGACGCCCAGCGCCCCCATGGATCCCACGGCAACGCCCCCGACGGCGACCCCGCCTGCCACGGTCCAGACGACCTGCTTCCGTCGCCTCCGACCGAACTGGTCTCCGTATCGCCAGGCGGCGAACTCCGCCGGCACGGGTTGGCCGACCCGCACCAGGTCCAGCCCTCCCCGGTGGCGGGCGAGGCCGACCTGTTCGCCGGAGACCCGGAGGGGGGTCTCCCGGAAGAGGCGCTCGCAGTCCTCCACCGCCTCCCAGCGCTCCTCCAGGGGGGTGAGGTTCCACCGCTCGCAGGCAGGGCACACGACCCAGAGACGTCCCCGGTGCCCGTCGAAGGCGAGGCGACGCCCGGTGGGGAAGGTCTCCAGGACCTCGTTGCTGCCCAGGTCGGCGGTACAGAACACGCAGTGGCGGTACATGGGCCGGAGACGTGTAAGGCGGGAGGGGAGGGGAAGGGAC